>JAZKCX010000233.1:0-10169 GCA_040387875.1 Pseudomonadota bacterium
GCGGCTTCTTCGGGGTCGGTCAGCATCTGGCTGTGGTCGAGCTTGCCTTCGGCGCCAATGCCGTCTTCTTCGCCAGCATCGCCGGTTTCCAGGTTACCCAGACAACCGAGTTCGCCTTCCACCGTCACGCCGACCTTATGCGCCAGCTCCACCACCTTGCGGGTGACGTTGAGGTTGTAGTCAAAGTCGGCAGGGGTCTTGCCGTCTTCCTTGAGCGAGCCGTCCATCATGACCGACGAAAAACCGAGGTCGATGGCGCCCTGGCAGATGGCCGGGCTCTGGCCGTGGTCCTGGTGCATGACCAGCGGAATGTTGGGATAGGTCTCGATCGCCGCGGCAATCAGGTGCTTGATGAAGGCCTCACCCGCGTACTTGCGGGCGCCGGCGCTGGCCTGCAGGATGACAGGCGCACCCACCTCTTTGGCCGCTTCCATCACGGCCTGGATCTGCTCCAGGTTGTTGACGTTGAAAGCCGGAATGCCATAGCCGTTGACGGCGGCATGGTCCAGCAGCTCGCGCATGGAAACGAGTGGCATGGTGCGAATCCTCAGGGGTGGGCCGCAATGAAGCCCGGGTTGTGAATTCGCCCGATTTTACTTGGCTGCCTGCGTAGCGCTTGCCGGGGGATTACCCCGCACAAAATCAGCCACCGTGTCGGCCACCGGCGCCAGAAAGTTCAGCGGCGAGGCCATGGCGCCCAGCACGGTGACGTGGTTCACGCCGGTATAGGTCTGCACCGTGGTGGCCACGCCGGCGGCCTGCAGCTTGCCGGCCAGCGCCTGGGTGTTGCGGGTGGGGCTGACCAGGGTGTCGCTGCTGGCGGCCAGCAGCAGGGTGCGCGGCGCTTTGGCGCTGGCATGCACCACCGGCTGTGAATCGGGCGGCGTGTTGGGCCAGTTGAAGGCCACCTGCACTTCGGGAATGCCGATGGGCAGAAACTCGTAGGCGCCGGCCAGGCCAATCCAGCCGGCCAGCTTGTTGGGCTGCAGGCCAAACGGCGCCAGCCAGCGCGCATCGAGCGCGACCATGGCGGCGTTGTAGCCGCCGGCGCTGTGGCCCATAACGTAAATGCGCTGCGGATCGGCGCCCAGTTCGGCGGCGTGGTCAAAGGCCCACTTCACGGCGGCGGCACTGTCTTGCAGAAACACCGGGTAGCGGATCTGCGGGCTGAGCCGGTAGTCGGCCACCAGGGTGGTGATGCCGCGCGAGGCCAGCGCCTCACCCACAAAGCGGTAGTCGGCGCGGTCGCCGGTGGTCCAGCTGCCACCGTAGAAAAACACCACCAGTGGCGGTTTGCCTGCGGCGGTGGCAGTGGGCAGCGGCAAATAGATGTCCAGCATCTGGCGCGGATCGCTGCCGTAGGCGGCGCTGGGTCGCGCGACATAGGTGTCGCTGGGCACCAGCTTGTCGAGGATGGCGGTGGACGAGCAGCCCGACAGCAGTGCAAAGAGCGCGGCCCAGAGGGCGGCGAGGCGCAGGCGGCGGCGGGGCATGGCGTGGAAAGAAGCAGTCATGGCTAAGGTACGGCAGCAGTGCGCCAACGGTTTCAGGCGGCGCGGCAGATCTTCAGCATGTTGGTGCCACCAGGAGCCCCCATGGGCTCGCCGCAGGTGATGGCGTAGACGTCGCCACTCTGCACGATATTGCGGTTTTTCAGGTGCGCCTCGGCCTCGGCCAGCGCGGTGTCGCGGTCCACGCTGGTGTCCATCAGCAGCGGACGCACATTGCGGTACAGCGCCATCTTGCGCTGGGTGGAAATTTTGGGCGTGAGGGCGTAGATGGGCACATGGATGCGGTGGCGGCTCATCCACAGCGCGGTGCTGCCGCTGTCGGTCATGGCCACAATCGCCTTGGCGCCCAAATGGTAGGCGGTAAACAGCGCGCCCATCGCGATGGACTGGTCAATGCGCACAAAGGTGCGGCCGGTGAAGTCGGCATCGAGCTTGACGTCTTCGGCGTCTTCGGCGGCGGAGCAGATCTTGGCCATCTCCAGCACGGTTTCCAGCGGATAGCGGCCAGAGGCGGTTTCGGCGCTGAGCATCACCGCGTCGGTGCCGTCCAGCACCGCGTTGGCCACGTCGCTCACCTCGGCGCGGGTGGGTACCGGCGCGGAGATCATGCTTTCCATCATCTGGGTGGCGGTAATCACCACCTTGTCCATTTCGCGGGCCAGACGGATCATTTTTTTCTGCAGCGCCGGCACCACCGCGTTGCCCACTTCCACCGCCAGGTCGCCCCGCGCCACCATGATGCCGTCGCTGGCCTTCAGAATTTCCTCCAGCAGCGGAATGGCTTCAGCACGCTCGATCTTGGCGATCAGCCCCGGCTTGTGGCCGTACTCTGCCGCGGCCACGTTGCAAAGCTGGCGCGCCAGCTCCATGTCGGCGGCGTTCTTCGGAAAGCTCACGGCCACGTAGTCGGCCTGGAAGGCCATGGCGGTCTTGATGTCTTCCAGGTCCTTGGCGGTCAGCGCGGGCGCGGTCAGGCCACCACCCTGTTTGTTGATGCCCTTGTTGTTGGACAGCTCGCCGCCCAGCTTCACGGTGGTGTGTACCGCCTCGCCCAACACCTCGTCCACGGTGAGCACAATCAGGCCGTCGTTCAGCAACAGCAGGTCGCCGGCCTTCACATCGCGCGGCAGCTCCTTGTAGTCCAGACCCACACCATGAATGTCACCTGGCGTAGCGCGCGATGCATCCAGCACAAATTTGGCGCCGGGCACCAGCATGACCTTGCCTTCGGCGAACTTGCCGACGCGAATCTTGGGGCCCTGCAGGTCGGCCATGATGGCCACCTCGCGGCCGGCGCGTTGCGAGACCTCGCGCACCATGGCGGCGCGGTTGGTGTGGTCTTGCGCGGTGCCGTGGCTGAAGTTCAGCCGCACCACGTTCACGCCGGCGCGCACCATCTGCTCCAGCAGCGCGGGGTCGCTGGACGCGGGGCCCAGGGTGGCAACAATTTTGGTGGCGCGGGGCATCAGGCAGTCTCCGGAAGGGGAAGGCTGATTTTCGCACGCGCCTGTGACAGGCCGCCTTGTACGGCTTTAGCCGTTGGCGCGCTTCTCCAGCACCTCGAAGGCGGGCAGGGTTTTGCCCTCCAGCACTTCCAGAAAAGCGCCACCGCCGGTGGAGATGTAGCCGATGTCTTTTTCAATGCCGTATTTGGCAATCGCCGCCAGCGTGTCGCCGCCGCCGGCAATGCTGAAGGCGGGGGAGTGGGCAATGGCTGCGGCCATGGTGCGGGTGCCCCCGGCAAACTGGTCGTACTCGAACACGCCCATCGGGCCGTTCCACACCACGGTGCCGGCCTGCGCAATGATGCCGGCGAGCTGTGCGGCGGTGCGCGGGCCGATGTCCAGAATCAGGTCGTCGTCCTGCACCGCCTCCACCGGCACCTTGTTGGCTCGGGCCATCGCGGCAAATTCGTTGGCTACCACCACGTCCACCGGAATCGGCACTGCGGCGCCGCGTGCGGCCATCATGTCGATGATGGCCCGGGCTTCTTCTACCAAGGCCGGCTCGGCCAGCGATTTGCCAATCGGCAGGCCCATGGCGAGCATGAAGGTGTTGGCAATGCCGCCGCCCACAATGAGCTGGTCGACATTGGTGGCCAGGCTTTTCAAAATAGTGAGCTTGGTGCTGACCTTGGAGCCGGCCACGATGGCCACCAGCGGCCGCGCCGGGTTGGTCAGTGCCTTGGTGATGGCGTCCATCTCGGCGGCCAGCAGCGGGCCGGCGCTGGCAACGGGCGCGTACTGCGCAATGCCGTAGGTGCTGGCCTCGGCCCGGTGCGCGGTGCCAAAAGCGTCGTGCACAAAAATATCGCAGAGCGCGGCCATCTTGCGGGCCAGCGCCTCGCTGTTCTTTTTCTCGCCGGGGTTCAGGCGGCAGTTCTCCAGCAGCACCACCTCGCCGGGTTTCACGTCCACGCCGTCAATCCATTTGGCCACCAACGGCACGGGGCGGCCCATCAACTCGGCCAGCCGCGCCGCCACCGGCGCCAGCGAATCTTCCTGCTTGAACTCGCCTTCGGTCGGGCGGCCCAGGTGGGATGTGACCATCACCGCAGCCCCGGCGGCCAGCGCCATTTCGATACAGGGAATCGATGCGCGGATGCGGGTGTCTTCGGTGATGGTGCCGGCGGCGTCCTGCGGCACGTTCAGGTCGGCGCGGATGAAAACGCGCTTGCCCTGGGCCTGGCCCTGGGCACAAATGTCGGAAAAGCGGATGAATTTCATGGGCGGGCTGCAGTGCGGGCTGGAGGAGGACCAAATTGTAGGGGACGCCTTCAGGGAGTCTTAAGGCTAGACGCGCCTACTCCCTCTGTACCCCGTACCGCCACATCGACCCATGCCGCCCCACTCTGCTTTCGCCCAACCGCCGCTGGTGTTACAAGCCTCTGAACGCCTGGCCAAGCTGCGCGCCGTGCAGTACCCCGCAGCGCTCTGGCTTCTGTGCCTGGCTTTCACGCTGCTGTGGGACCTGTACGGGTGGGATCTGCCAGTGATGCGATCGCTGGGCAACCGCCAGGGCTTTGCACTGCACCACCACTGGTGGCTGGAAACCGTGCTGCACCACGGCGTGCAGAAGCTCAGTACGGTGCTGTACCTGGCCTTGTGGCTGATGGTCTGGTGGCCGTTGGGAACGCTGAAAAACTGGAGCCGGCGCGAGCGGCTGGGGGTCGTGCTGTGCATTACGCTGGCACTGCTGGCTACCAGCGGGCTCAAGCAGATCAGCCAGACCAGTTGCCCCTCCAGCCTGGCGGAATTTGGCGGCACAGCGCAGTACGTTTCGCACTGGGCCTGGGGCGTGCGCGATGGCGGTGGCGGCCACTGTTTCCCCGGCGGCCATGCGTCGTCGGCGCTGGGCTTTCTGGCACTGGCGTTTCCGTTTCTGGCGCGGCCCGGTGCGCCCAACCAGCGGCGGGGATACGCGGTTCTGGCGGTGGTTCTTGCTGCGGGTGTCTTGCTGGGTCTGGCGCAAACCCTGCGCGGCGCCCACTACCCCAGCCACACCCTGTGGACCGTGCTGCTTTGCGGGGCCGTCAGCGCGACCACCTGGCGGCTCTGGCAGCGCCCCTGGCGCTTACCAGCCCAGCGCCAGGTGCAGAGGTAGATACACCGCCATGCCCACCAGAATCGTGCCCAGCACCGCCTGGCCAGCACCCTTGCGCCAGTAAAAGAAGGCCACGCCGGCAGCGGCGCCAAACAGCCGCGCGTCCTGCCAGGTCTGGATGAGCGTGCCGTTCTGCATCACGATCTCGGGTGCAATCACCGCCGCCAGCGCCGCAATCGGCGCGTACTGCAGACCACGCTGCGCCCACTGCGGCAAGTGCCAGGGCCGGCTGGAGAGGAAGAACAGCGAGCGGGTCAGCACGGTAACAACGGTCAGCCCGACGATCACCGCCATCGTCCACAAATCAGTGCCGCCCATGCAGGTCTCCTTGGGCTGGCTTTTCCATCAACAAACACAGCGCGACCGCAGCCGCAATCGCCACCACGATGTTGAGCTTGAACGGAAGCGCGAAGGCCGCCACCGCAGCCGCACCGGCCACGCCGGCCGAAACCATGCGCAGCCGGGTGGAGGCCAGCGAACAACCTATGCCCAGCAGCGACAAAATGCCGGCAAAACCCAGCCCCCAGGCGGTGGGAATGGCGTGCGCCAGTGCAATGCCGGTCAGGCTGGCGCCCTGCCAACTCACCCAGTTCAGCGCGCTGCCGCCGTACAGATAGGCCTGCTGCGCTTCGCGCTGCACCGGGTCGTCGCTCGGCTGCGGGTAGCGCCGGGTGAACAGCACATAGCTCAGGTCGGTGGTGAGGTAGCCGCTGAGCAAACGCCGTCCCAGCGGCAAATGCATCATGTAGGGCCGCAGGTGCGCGCTGAACACCACAAAGCGCAGGTTCACACAAAAGCTGGTGGCCATGATCACCAGCATGGGCGCGCTGGCGGCAATGAGCGGCATGGCTGCAAGCTGCGAGCTGCCGGCAAACACCAAGAGGCTCATGGCCACCGCCTCCACCACGCTCAGGCCCGACTTGACCATGGCCACGCCGGTCATCAGCCCCCAGGCCGCCATGCCGGGCGCAACCGACAGCATTTCGCGCACGCCGGCCCTGAACTCCGGGTGGGCGTAGGTGCGGCGGTCGAGGAACACGGCGCCTCAGGGCGTGGTGGTGGTGGGCTGGCCCAGCACCTGACCGGGCTTGAGCGCAAAGCCGCGCAGGAAATCGGCCACCGGCAGGCGCTTGCCGCCAGCGCGCTGCAACGCGGTCAGCCGCAGCGTGCCCTGGCCACACTGAACCGTCAAAAATTCGCTGTTTACGGATAAAACAGTGCCCGGGCCAGCGTCTTTATTCAATAGCTTGCTATCTATTTCACAGCGCCAGACTTTCACCACCTCGCCCAACACGGTGGTGGCTGCCGCCGGAAACGGGTCGAAGGCCCGCACCTGGCGCGCAATCTGCTCGGCCGATTCGGCCCAGTCAATTGCAGCCTCGTGTTTCTCAATCTTGTGCGCATAGGTCACGCCGTCGGCTGGCTGCTTGCGTGGTACCAAGCCACCGCAGGCGGCAATTTCCAGCGCTTCCACAATCAGCCGGCCGCCCAGCAATGCGAGTTTGTCGTGCAGCGTGGCGGTGGTGTCAGCGGGTCCGATGGCCAGCTTTTCCACCAGCAGCATGTCGCCGGTGTCCAGTCCCGCGTCCATCATCATGATGGTGATGCCGGTCTCGGTATCGCCGGCTTCGATGGCGCGGTGAATGGGTGCGGCGCCGCGCCAGCGGGGCAGCAAAGAGCCATGAATGTTGAGACAGCCCTTGGCGGGTACATCCAGCACCCATTGCGGCAATATCAGCCCGTAAGCCGCCACCACCATCACGTCGGCGCGGGCCGCAAGAATGGCATCACGCGCCGCAGCAGCGTCTTCCGGGCATTTACCATCGAGCCGCAAACTGCGCGGCTGGGCTACAGAAATGTGGTGCGCCAGCGCAAACTGCTTGACGGCCGAGGCCTGCAGCTTCATGCCGCGGCCGGCGGGCCGGTCGGGCTGAGTCAGTACAAGGGGAATCTCAAAACCGGCGGCGTGCAGACGCTCCAGTGCAACGCGGGCAAACTCGGGCGTGCCCGCAAAGACGACCCTCAACGCCGGTCCTCGCGCTGGGCCTTGACCATCTTGGTCTTGATGCGGTTGCGCTTGAGCGGCGACAGGTATTCCACAAACACCTTGCCCTGCAAATGGTCCATCTCGTGCTGGATGCACACCGCCTCCAGCCCGTCTGCCTCGTGCACAAAAACTTTACCGTCGAGGCCAGTGGCCGATAACTTGACTGCGAGCGGCCGCGCCACGCCGTCGTAGATGCCGGGCACCGACAGGCAGCCTTCCTCGTTCACCTTGACCTCGGGGCTGGCCCAGGTGATTTCGGGGTTGATGAGTACCAAGGGCTGCTTGCGCTCCTCGCTGGTATCGATGACGATGACACGTTCGTGCACGTCCACCTGCGTGGCCGCCAGGCCGATGCCGTTGGCGTCGTACATGGTGGCCAGCATGTCGGCCACCAGGGTTTTAATGCGCTCGTCCACGGCCGCCACCGGGCGGGCGACGGTGTGCAGGCGGGGATCGGGATAACAAAGAATGGGCAGTAGGGCCATGGCAGTGAGGGCAAAGATGTCGCTATTTTCGCTACTTTGGGGCGGTTTCGCCGCATGCAAACCGGATAAGCGTTGCCCAATCATGGGCTTGGGCGCAGAATTCCACCGAGTTTTTGACGATTTTCACCACACCAACGGCCTGCCTGCAGGCCCTGGCACCCGGGCAGGGCGGAGGCCCCTTTGACACCACAACAATTCGATTTTCGGCATTTCAACCCATCCGCCAAGCTGCGCCTTCTGACCTTCGCCCTGCTGGCCTGCGCCAGCGGCAGCGTGTGGGCGCAGAAAAGCAGCGCGCCCGATGTGCGTTTCCCCATCACGCCCGGCCAGCGCGCCACCGCGCAGCAAGCGGCCGAGGCCGGTGTGCCGCTCTCGGAGCTGGCGCCCAATGCGCCCGACACCTACACCGTGAAAAAAGGCGACACGCTGTGGGGTATCTCCGGTTTGTTCCTGAAAAGCCCGTGGCGCTGGCCCGAGCTGTGGGGCATGAACCTGCAGGAAATCCGCAACCCGCACCTGATTTACCCCGGCCAGGAGCTGTACCTCGATAAAACCGGCGGCCGCGCCCGGCTGCGGCTGGGCCGTCCCGGCGCGGTGATTGACGAGCGCGGCGAACCCGGCACGGTGCGGCTGTCGCCGCGCATCCGCAGCTCCAAACTGGCCGACGACGCCATTCCCACACTCTCGCCCAACCTGACCGAGCCGTTTTTGGCCGACGCGCTGATCGTCGAGCAGAACGTCATCGACAACGCGCCGCGCATTGTGGCGGCGCAGGACGGCCGCGTCATGCTCAGCCGCGGCGACCGCGCCTACGCCCGCGGACTGCCCAGCACCGGCCCGGCCGTGCGTTACCACCGCATCTTCCGCAATGCCACGCCGCTGAAAGACCCTATTACCGGCGAAATTCTGGCCTACGAGGCGCAACTGGTGGGCCGCTCTGAGGTGGTTCGCCCCGAGAACACCCGCCAGCTGGTCAACCAGGACGGCGCCACCAGCACCGAAATTGTGCCGGCCACCATTGACATTCTGGAAGCCAAGGAAGAAATGCGGGCCGGCGACCGGCTGGTGCCCGAGCCGCCGCGCGAGTTCAATGTCTACACCCCGCGCGCGCCCAGCGTAGCGGTGGATGGCCGGGTGGTCTCCATCTACGGCAGCGCGGTGCGGCTGGCGGCGCAAAACCAGGTCGTGGCCATCAACCGCGGCAGCCGCGACGGCATGGTGCGCGGCGACGTGCTGGCCGTTCTGAAAGCCGGCGGCACGCTGGTGGACAAAACCGATCCGGCCCGTGCCACCATCAAGCTGCCCGACGAACGCAATGGCCTGCTGATGGTGTTTCGCACCTACGAGCGGGTGTCGTATGCGCTGATCCTGCAGATCACTGACGGCGTGCAGGTCGGCGACAGGCTGGTCAACCCACGCTGAACCGCGCCCCATGGAGCGCGAGGAACTTGCCGCCTGGCTGCGGCTGACGCTCACGCCCGGCATCGGCAACGAAGCCGCCCGCAAGTTGCTGGCGGCTTTCGGCCCGCCCGAAGCGGTGTTTGCGCAAAGCGCCACCGCCTTGCGCCAGGTGGTCAGCGCCCTGCAAACCAGTGCGCTGCAAAACCCGCCCGACACGCTTGGCGCACAAACCCAGACCACGCTGGACTGGCTGGCCGCTGGCGACCACCGGCAGGTGCTGCCGCTGGGGGCACCCGGTTACCCGCAGGCACTGCTGCAGATCGAAGACCCGCCGCTGGTGCTGTATGCACTGGGCAACCACCCGCTGAACAGCACCACCCCGGCGCTGGCCATGGTGGGCAGCCGCAACCCGACACCGCAGGGCGCGGCCAACGCGCGGCACTTTGCCCGCAGCTTCAGCGATGCAGGGCTGACCATTGTCTCGGGCCTGGCCCTGGGTGTGGACGGCGCGGCCCACACCGGCGCGCTGGAGGGGCCCAGCCCCACGGTGGCGGTGGTGGGCACCGGGCTGGACAAGGTCTATCCCAAACAGCACCTGGAACTGGCGCACCGCATTGCCGCACGCGGGGTGATCGTCAGCGAATTTCCGCTGGGCACGCCGCCGCTGTCGCACAACTTTCCCAAACGCAACCGCATCATCTCGGGGTTGAGCCAGGGCACGCTGGTGGTTGAGGCCGCGTTGCAGTCGGGCTCACTGATTACCGCGCGGCTGGCCATCGAGCAGGGCAAGGACGTGTTTGCGATTCCTGGCTCCATCCACGCAGCGCAGTCGCGCGGCTGCCATGCGCTGCTGAAACAGGGCGCCAAGCTGGTGGAATCGGCCCAGGATGTGCTGGAAGAGCTGCGCCTTTTCGCTCCTGAAAAAGGAGCAAACTATTTAGATAAAACGTCGGCTACAGGCACAAATGATGCTGAAAATGGGCTTTTGGTGGCACTCGGGCACGATCCGGTCAGCCTGGATGCGCTGCAGGCCCGCACCGGCCTGCCAACAGCCAGCCTGCAGGGCCAGTTGCTCGAGCTGGAATTGGCCGGCCAGGTGGCCCGCCTGCCCGGCGGTCTGTT
>JAZKCX010000233.1:10269-11335 GCA_040387875.1 Pseudomonadota bacterium
ACATGCATTTTCATCCAGTGCGTTATATTGGGACCATGTTTGAAGTGCTTGTGTTCGTCTACGAAAACTACTGGCGTGGCGATGCCTGTCCCGAACTCCCGCTCCTGGGGCGCAAGCTCAGCGCGGTGGGTTTTGAGCCCAACGAGATTGAAGAAGCACTGCACTGGCTCGACGGTCTGAACCTCGCCGCCGTAGCCACCGAAGACACCAGCCCGGTGTTTCCCCAGGCCTCTACCAGCCTGCGCGTGTACTCGGTGCTGGAACAAGACCATCTGGGCGCCGAGTGCCTGGGTTTTGTGCGTTTTCTGGAAGCCGCTGGCGTGCTGCCGGCCTCCATGCGCGAAATCGTGATTGACCGCGCCATGGCCGCGCCGGGCGACCCGGTCTCGGTAGACGACCTCAAGATCATCGTGATGATGGTTTACTGGCGCTTCGGCGAAGAGCCCGATTCGCTGATTCTGGACGAACTGTCCGACGACCGGCACGGCCGCGTCGCGCACTGATCCGCGTTCTGCACTGACGCTTCCCGGGCCTTTTTCAGGCCCCACACCCCTGCATGCAAATTCCTTCGGTCCAGACCGAGGGTTTGGTCTGTGTTTGCCGTAACATATGTGTACATTCGAATAAAAGCAGGGAAATGTATGGGTGCTGGTTTTTCACATTGCGACAAAACGCTTGCGCCCGTCTTCAAGCGGGTCGGAATTTCCGGTGCCACGCGCCCCCTGTAGCCGGCCATTGAGCCCGTCTGACCCACCCCGCGACCCGCATCAAAAGTTCTAACGGTGCACCGTTAGGCAAGATTCACCCTATACTTTTCCCTGGTTTCAGCCAATTTCACAGCCGACCCGGAACGTGTTTGTATGTCTGCAAAACCCACCCACCGCGACGCCATTTATGCCCAGGTGCAGGCCACAGTGCAGCGCTCCGGCGTGCGTGCTGCACTGGTCCATCTGCTGATGGAGACCGACTACCGCTACATTGGCATCTTCCGTTTTGAGGGTGGCATGGCCACCGCTGCCGTGCATTACGACCGCGAAAACCCCGACCAGCTGCGCATTGCCGAAGT
>JAZKCX010000234.1:0-15789 GCA_040387875.1 Pseudomonadota bacterium
ACGCTGTTGAAGGCGTTGCGCACCTCGGGCCGGTTCAGGCGCACGGTGGCCACATGGCCAGAGATATCCAGTAACAGGTGTTCCATAACCATCACATCCGGAACAAGCCGAACTTGGTGTCCGGAATCGGCGCGTTCATGGCCGCACTCAGGCCCAGCGCCAGCACGCGGCGGGTGTCGGCCGGGTCGATCACGCCGTCGTCCCACAGGCGGGCGGTGGCGTAGTAGGGGTGGCCTTGGTCTTCGTACTGCTGGCGGATGGGGGCCTTGAAGGCCTCTTCTTCTGCGGCGCTCCACTGGCCGCCCTTGCCTTCGATGCCGTCGCGCTTGACGGTGGCCAGCACACTGGCAGCCTGCTCGCCGCCCATCACGCTGATGCGCGCGTTGGGCCACATCCACAGGAAGCGCGGCGAGTACGCCCGGCCGCACATGCCGTAGTTGCCTGCGCCAAAACTGCCACCGATGATGACGGTGAATTTGGGTACCTGGGCCGTGGCCACGGCGGTCACCATCTTGGCGCCGTTGCGGGCAATGCCTTCGTTTTCGTACTTGCGACCGACCATGAAGCCGGTGATATTCTGCAGAAACACCAGCGGGATCTTGCGCTGGCAGCACAGCTCGATGAAGTGCGCCCCTTTCAGCGCCGATTCGCTGAACAGAATGCCGTTGTTGGCGATGATGCCGACCGGCATGCCCTCAATGCGCGCAAAACCGCAGACCAGCGTGGCGCCGAAGCGGGACTTGAATTCGTCGAACTCCGAGCCATCCACAATTCGGGCAATGATTTCGCGCACATCAAAAGGCTTGCGGGTGTCGGTGGGGATCACGCCGTACAGCTCTTCGGCCGGGAACTTCGGCGGCCGCGGTTCGTGCAATGCAAACGGCTGGGGCTTGGTGGCGTTGAGGTTTTTCACCGCCTGGCGGGCCAGCGACAGCGCGTGCAAATCGTTCTGCGCCAGGTGGTCGGCCACGCCGGAGAGGCGGGTGTGCACGTCGCCGCCCCCGAGGTCTTCGGCGGTGACCACCTCACCGGTGGCGGCCTTCACCAGCGGCGGGCCGCCCAGAAAGATGGTGCCCTGGTTCTTGACGATGATGGTTTCGTCGCTCATCGCCGGTACGTAGGCGCCGCCTGCGGTGCAGGAACCCATCACCACCGCGATCTGCGCAATGCCCTGCGCGCTCATGTTGGCCTGGTTGAAGAAGATGCGGCCAAAATGGTCGCGGTCCGGGAACACCTCGTCCTGGTTGGGCAAATTCGCGCCGCCGCTGTCCACCAGGTAGATGCAGGGCAGGCGGTTTTCGCGCGCGATTTCCTGCGCGCGCAAATGCTTTTTCACCGTCATCGGGTAGTAGGTGCCGCCCTTGACCGTGGCGTCGTTGCACACAATCAGGCAATCCACGCCACTGACCCGGCCAATGCCGGCAATCACACCCGCGCAGGGTGCGCTGTCGCCGCCGTCGCGGTCCGGGTACATGGCCAGTGCGGCCAGCGGCGCGATCTCCAAAAAGGGCGTGCCGGGGTCCAGCAGCATCTGCACCCGGTCGCGCGGCAGCAGCTTGCCGCGGCCGGTGTGTTTGGCACGGGCGGCTTCACCGCCACCGGCTGCGGCTTTGGCGACTTGCACATTCAGGTCGTCAACGACCTTGCGCATCGCGGCCACATTGGCCTGGAAATCGGCGGAACGGGCGTTCAGTTTGGTATCGAGGATGCTCATGCGGTTCTTTCTTCTTCCAGTCCCAGTTGCTCTTTCATCGCATCGCGAATTTTGAATTTCTGGATTTTGCCGGTGACCGTCATCGGGAATTCGGTCACAAAACGAATGTAGTGCGGTACCTTGTAGTGGGCGATCTGGCCTTTGCAGAAATCGCGCACCGCGTCTTCGGTGAGCGTGGCACCCGGCTTGGCGATGATCCAGGCGCACAGCTCTTCGCCGTAGCGTTTGTCCGGGATACCCACCACTTGCACGTCTTGTACCGCGGGCATGCGGTACAAAAACTCTTCGATCTCGCGCGGGTAGATGTTTTCGCCACCACGGATCACCATGTCCTTGATGCGGCCGACGATGTTGACGTAGCCCTCGGCATCCATCGTGGCCAGGTCGCCGGTGTGCATCCAGCCGTCGGCGTCAATCGCCTCGCGGGTTTTTTCTTCATCCCCCCAGTAGCCGTGCATCACCGAATACCCCTTGGTGCAGAACTCGCCGCGCTCGCCCCGGGGCACTGTCGCCCCAGTATCGGGGTCGACGATCTTGATTTCCAAATGCGGCTGCACCGTGCCCACGGTTGACACGCGTTTCTCCAGCGGCGTGTTGGTGCTGCTCTGGCAGCTCACCGGGCTGGTTTCGGTCATGCCGTAGGCAATGGTGACCTCGTTCATGTGCATGTCGCTGACCACGCGCTTCATGACCTCGGTGGGACACGGGGAACCGGCCATGATGCCGGTGCGCAGCGACGACAGGTCGAACTCGCTGAAGCGAGGGTGGTCCAGCTCGGCAATGAACATGGTGGGCACGCCGTGCAGGCCGGTGCACTTTTCGTCCTGCACCGTTTGCAGCACGGTGAGCGGATCAAAACCGTCGTTCGGGTAGACGATGGTGCTGCCGTGTGTGATGCAGGCCAGGTTGCCCAGCACCATGCCAAAGCAGTGGTACAGCGGCACCGGAATGCACAACCGGTCGGCCGGTGTCAGCTTCATGCATTCGCCGATAAAAAAGCCGTTGTTCAAAATATTGCTGTGCGTCAGCGTGGCGCCCTTGGGAAAGCCGGTGGTGCCGCTGGTGAACTGCACATTGATGGCGTCGCTGGCCTTGAGCGTGGCGCCGATCTGCGCGATACGGCTGTCGGCCGCGTCGCCACTGGCCAGCAGTTGGGAGAAGCGCATCGTGCCCGGCACCTCGGCGCCCTCGCCGGCCAGGTCGATCCAGGCCACCGTGCGCAGGTCGGGCAGGCGTTTGGCCCGCAACGCACCTGGCGTTGCGTCATCGAGTTCCGGCGCCAGTTCGCGCAGCATGCCCAGGTAGTCGCTGGTCTTGAACTGCGCCATCGTGACCAATGCTTTGCAGCCCACCTTGTTCAGCGCGTATTCCAGTTCGGCGGTGCGGTAGGCCGGGTTGATGTTGACCAGAATCAACCCCACCTTGGCGGTGGCGATCTGCATCAGCACCCATTCCACGTTGTTGTGCGACCAGATGCCAATGCGGTCGCCCGGCAGCAGCCCGGTGTTCAACAAAGCGCTGGCCAGCTGGTTGGCGGCCGTCTGCAATTGCCGGTAGCTGTAGCGTCGCTGCTGGTGCACGCTGACCAAGGCCTCGTGCGCGCCCTGGCTATCTGCCATGGCGTCATAAAAGACACCTATGGTTTGGCTAAGCAGGGGCACGCCGGTGGCGCCACGGGCTTGGCTGGCAGCGGGCGCCGAAATTTCCTGAACGGGTGCTTGCGTCATGCATGTCTCCTGCGGTTCCGGCGCGCGTGGCGTACCGGGCGTGTTTGTCCAAGCATAGGCCTACGGCGCAAAAAAGGCACGCCACCAAGGGGTCAAATCCTGCCAGCGTAACCGGTCTTTAGACCGGTTTGATGCGCAGACGGTAATCGGCTGGCGATTCACCCGTCCATTGCCGGAAGGCCCGCGCAAAACTCTTTTCGTTGCCAAAGCCCACCGCCATGGCAATCTGCTTCACTGGCCGGCTGCTGCGGCCCAGCAGCTCCATGGCCCGGCTTTGGCGCACTTCGTCCTTCAGCGCCTGCAGCGAAGCGCCCTCTTCATGCAACTGCCGGTGCAGGGTGCGGGTGGACACGTTTAATGCATGGGCCAGTCCCTCAGCGGTACGGGCGCCGGGCTGGCTCAAGAGCAGCGTGCGCACCCGCTGCACCAGCAGGCGGTCGCGCCGGTAGGGGCGAACGATCAACGCCAGCGCATGGGCCAGCATGGCGTCCAGCGCCTTGTCGTCGCGGCGCAATGGCAGCGCCAGGTAACGGGCATCAAACTGCAGCGCGGCCCGGGTGGCACCAAACCGCACCGGGCCCGGAAAAAGCACCGGGTACACCGCTGCATGGGCAGGCGCATCAAACGGCAGCTCGACCTGCTGCAGGCCGATGCGCGAATCAATCAGCCAGCAGGCCACGCCGTGCAGGTTGCGCAGCAGCGTAACGGTGCAAAACTCCCGCGCCGGCCCCAGCGAGCGTTGCTCAATAAGGGTCAGCGTGGCGGTCTGGCGCGTCACCTCCAGCCGCAACAGCACATCGTCGGCCAACAGCGCATGGTGGCGGCACCAGCGCCTGAGCGCCGTGCCCAGATCGGGCGCGCTGAGCGAAGCGCGCGCCAGCATGCCGTAGCTGCCCCAGGGCAGGCGCCGCGAGAACCAGCCCAGCGCCTCGTCGTCCAGTTCGCGCATGGCTTCGCCGGCCAGGGTTTCGAGCTGGCGGGAGGTAATGGTGGCGTTTTCTTGCCTGACTTGTGTTGGCGCAATCTGTGCCTTGGCCAGCGCGCGCGCAGGATCGGCGCCGTACTTGGCATAGGCCACCAGCAGCATGCGCACAAAGGCCATGGGCGTGGCCGCAATGGGTGTCATGCCACGCAGTGTAGAGCGGGTACCGGGCTGTCGCAATCGGTGCCTGCAACGGCAGCATCTGTGTTGCCGGCACGTTTAGACTTGGCGGCATGACCTCCCTCATATTGCACCACTGCGTCAGTGCCCGCTCCTTCCGCCCGCTGTGGCTGCTGGAAGAACTGGGCACGCCCTACCAGCTGCGCATGCTGCCCTTTCCGCCGCGTGCGCTGGCTAAACCTTTTTTGGCCGATAACCCGCTCGGCACCGTGCCGCTGCTGGAGGACGGTGCCGTGCGCATGACCGAGTCCGCTGCCATCTGCCAGTACCTGGCAGCCCGCCATGGCGAGGGCGCGCTGGACGTGGCCCCGGCCGACCCGGCCTATGGTGCCTACCTGAACGCGCTGCACCAGGGCGAAGCCACGCTGACTTTTCCGCAAACGCTGGTGCTGCGTTACCGGCACTTTGAACCACCCGCGCAACGCCTGCCTGTGGTGGCCGATGGGTATGCCCGCTGGTTTCTGGCGCGCTTGCGCTGGCTGGCGGCGACGCTGGAACAACAAGACTTTGCCTGCGCGGACCGCTTCACTGCGGCCGATGTGTCAATTGGCTACGCGCTGATGATTGGCGACTATCTGGGCTTGGCGCAGCAGTTCCCGGAGGCCGTGGGCCGCTATTGGCAAAGGCTGCAGCAGCGCACCGCCTACCAGCGTGCGCTCCAGGTGCAACACCAGGCGGCGCTGGACCAAGGCGTATCCACCACACCCACGCCGCTGCTACGGCCGTTCGACTAAGTCAAGCGCGTGCCACCAACTGCGGCAGCAATGCCATGTCGGTAAACAACCGCTGCGCACCGGCTTGCAGCAACGCCGGACCGTGGGTAGGGTCGGGGCAATAGGCCCACACCGCGGCCCCCGCCGCCACGCCGGCCGTGACGCCGGTGGGCGTGTCTTCCACCACCAGGCACTGTGCAGGCGGCATGGCCAGATGCGCAGCGGCCGCCAGGTACACATCGGGCGCAGGCTTGGAGCGCGGCAGGTCGTGGCCGCTGAAAACGGCTTTGCCGAAGTAGCGCGACAAACCCACCATCTCCAGTTGCAGCAGCACCTTGGCCAAGTCCGCCCCGGACGCACAGGCCAGCCGCCCATTCAGACTGGCGTGCAGCGCAGCCACGCTGCTGACAGCCCCAGGAATGGCTTGCAGCTCGGCCGCCAAACGCTGGTTGCGCCGCGCGTAAAAGCGCGCCATCCATTCCTCGGTCAGCGGCTTGCCGGTGCGTGCCTCTATCAGCGCCCGCTCGTCACGCACCGCCTTGCCCACAAAGATGCGCATGCACTCGGCCGGTGTCAGCGACCAGCCGCTTTCTTCCAGCATGTCGCGCAGCAGGCCGTTGGTGATGGGTTCGCTATCAACCAGTACGCCGTCGCAGTCGAACAGGACCGCTTCAAACCGCATCAGCGCACATCGCCATCGACGTAGTACCAGCGGCCATCCGCCTCGCGCAGAAAACGGCTGCGCTCACTCAGGCGGCTGGCCTGGCCACTGGCGCTGCGCATGCGGGCGACAAAGGCAACTTCGGCATGGGTGGCGTCCAGCACCCTGTGCTCGCGCACTTCCAGCCCCAGCCATTTGCAGTCAGGCTCAAAAGCCAGCGTGTTGGGTCGGCGGGTGATGTGCCAGGTGGCGCGCAGGTAGACGGCGTCTTCGCGCACGTAGGCGGTGTAGCGCGAGCGCATCAGCGCTTCGGCGTCGGGCGGGATCTGCAGCGGGCTGCCATCGATGTAGCGGCCGCAGCACTGGGTATAGCTGCGTTGGCTCTGACCACTGCCGCAGGGACAGACCACCAGCTTGTCGGCTTTCACGCCTTGTGGGCCTTGCGCTCTTCGAGCGTTTCTACCGGGCAACCCAGTTTGGACCATTCGGCAAAACCACCGTCCATGTGGGCCACGTTGGTCATGCCCATGTCCTGCAGCGCCTTGGCCGCCAGCGCGCTGCGCCAGCCGCCACCGCAGTACAGGATGTACTCGGTGTCGGGCGAACCAAAAATGGGTTTGTAGTAGGGCGATTCGGGGTCGACCCAGAACTCCAGCATGCCGCGCGGCGCATGGAAGGCGCCGGGCAGCAGGCCACCCGTCAGCTCGCGCGGATCGCGGATATCCACAATCTGCACATTCGGCTGGCGCAGTACATGCACCACTTCGTCGATGCTGTAGGTGGTGACTTCGGCCAGCGCTTCGTCAACCAGCGTGCGAAATCCCTTGGTGATGGGCATATTTTTGTCTCCTGGCTTGCTCGTTCATGCGAGCGCTCTTTGTATCAGGATTTTCTGCACATCGCTGGTGCCTTCGTAGATCTGGCAAACCCGCACATCGCGGTAGATGCGCTCGATCGGGAAATCGTTGACGTAGCCATAACCGCCCAGCGTCTGCAGGGCGGCGGTACAGACCTGCTCGGCCATTTCGCTGGCAAACAGCTTGGCCATGGCGGCTTCTTTCAGACACGGCCGGCCGGCGTCGCGGAGCGCGGCGGCATGCCAGGTGAGCTGGCGCGCGGCCTCGATCTTGGTGGCGCATTCGGCCAGACGGAAGCCCACGGCCTGATGCTCGAAAATCGATTTGCCGAAGCTGGTGCGCTCTTTCGCGTAGGCCACGGCCACATCGAACGCGCTGCGCGCCATGCCTATGCTTTGCGACGCGATGCCGATGCGCCCGCCTTCCAGACCGCCGAGGGCGATTTTGTAGCCCTCGCCTTCCGCACCAATCAGGTTCTCGGCCGGAATGCGGCAGTTGTCGAAATTGATCTGCGCGGTGTCGCTGCTGTGCTGGCCCAGCTTGTCTTCCAGCCGCGCCACCACATAGCCGGGCGCGCTGGTCGGCACGATGAAGGCGCTCATGCCCTTCTTGCCGGCGCCCTTGTCGGTGACCGCAATGACGATGGCTGCATGGCCGTATTTGCCACTGGTGATGAACTGCTTGACGCCGTTCAGCACATAGCCGTCGCCGTCTTTCACCGCAGTGGTTTTCAGGCCCGAGGCATCGCTGCCCACATGCGGCTCGGTCAGGCAGAAGATGCCCAGCATTTCGCCTTGCGCCAGCGGGGTCAGCCACTGCTTCTTTTGCGCCGGTGTGCCGTAACGCATCAGGATCGCATTGACCGGGCAGTTGGTCACGCTGATGGCGGTGCTGGTGCCCCCATCGCCGGCCGCGATTTCTTCCAGCACCACGGCCAGCGTGAGGTAGTCGAAATTCGCGCCACCGTATTCCTCGGGCACGCAGATGCCGTAGGCGCCGAGCGCGGCCAGACCCTGGTGTGCGTCTTTCGGAAAATGGTGCTCACGGTCCCAACGGGCGGCGTTAGGCCAGAGTTCCTGCTGGGCAAAGGCGCGTACCGCGTCGCGGACCGCTTCCTGGTCGGAATTTAATAACATTTATGCCTCTGGCCGGCTTGGAATATAAGGTTTTAGCTATTTAAATCAGAGCATCTCGACGGCCATCGCGGTCGCCTCGCCACCACCGATGCACAGCGTGGCAACGCCTTTTTTCAGGCCGCGGGCCTTGAGCGCGTACAGCAGCGTGACCAGAATGCGGGCACCGCTGGCGCCGATCGGGTGGCCCAGCGCGCAGGCGCCGCCGTTCACATTGACTTTGTCGTGCGGAATGCCCATCTCTTTCATCAGCGCCATCGGTACCACGGCAAAGGCCTCGTTGATTTCCCAGAGATCCACATCGCCGACCTTCCAGCCGGTCTTGTCCAGCAGCTTTTGTGTGGCGCCCACCGGTGCGGTGGCAAACCAGTTCGGCTCTTGTGCATGGGTTGTATGGCCGGCGATGCGGGCCAGCGGCTTCAACCCCAGTTTGGTGGCGGTCGATTGCTTCATCAGCACCAGCGCAGCGGCGCCGTCGTTGATGGACGAGCTGGAAGCAGCGGTGATGGTGCCGTCTTTCTTGAACGCGGGCTTGAGCGACGGAATCTTGTCGCGTTTGATCTTGCCCGGGCCTTCGTCGATGGAGATGACCGACTCGCCGGCGCGGGTCTTCACGGTGACCGGCGTGATTTCGGCGGCGAAAGCGCCCGAGGTGGTGGCGTCCTGTGCGCGCTGCACGCTGGCCATGGCAAAGGCGTCCTGCTGCTCGCGGGTGAAGCTGTACTTGGCGGCGCAGTCCTCGCCGAAAGTACCCATGGAGCGGCCAGCTTCGTAGGCATCTTCCAGGCCGTCGAGCATCATGTGGTCCATCACCCGGTCGTGGCCAATGCGGATGCCGCTGCGGCCCTTGAGGAGCAGGTGCGGAGCGTTGGTCATGCTTTCCATGCCACCGGCAATGATGACCTCGTGGCTGCCGGCTACCAGCATGTCGTGGCCGAACATCGCGGCGCGCATGCCCGAGCCACACATCTTGCTGAGCGTGACCGCGCCGGCGCCCTTGGGCAGGCCACCTTTGAACGCCGCCTGGCGCGCCGGGGCCTGGCCCTGGCCGGCCATCAAGCAGTTGCCGAACAGCACTTCACCCACCAGGTCGGGCGAAACGCCGGCGCGCTCCACCGCAGCCTTGATGGCGGCGCCGCCCAGATCGTGGGCTGCGAGGCTGGCGAAATCGCCCTGAAAACCACCCATGGGGGTGCGGGCTGCGCCGACGATGACGATGGGGTCTGACATGGTGTCCTCTTCTGAAAGAAAAACGGTGGAATGGGGATGGGCTGGAAACCAGCGCAGTTTAGTTGACGTTTACGTAAACGTCAACTTGCAGGGGTGCCAAGTTGTACCGCTTGCGCCGGTTTACTGCCAGCCCGCAATGCCGCCGCGCTCTTCTTCTGCCACCCGGCGGATATAGGCCTGGAACTGCGGGTCTTCGCCGCGCAGCAGCAACGGCAGCGCGTTGTGAAAACTCTCCCGCCGGCACCACTCGCGCATGTAGTCGTCCCAGCTGTTCCAGCGCCGGGCGGCCACCTCGTTCATGTCCGGCGCCCAGGCCACGATGTAGGCCCGCTCGAACAGCGAGATCAGCATGTCGTAGATCACCAGAATGCGCTCGTTCTGCTCGGGCGTGGGCGCGTGCAGCGGCTCGTTGGTGCGCAGGTGCAGGTCGGGATGGGCCAGCACGACCTTGAGGAAGTCGTTGTAGGCGTCGGACAGCAGCTGGTAGGCCTCTTCTTCCTCGCTGTCGCGCTCCTTGCGCTGCTCCCATACAAAAAAGGCAATGGCCAGCGGCAGGCCCAGCGCGGTGACGACGAAGCTGGCAAATTCCCAGGCGTCGCGCATGCTTTCCATCGCTCAGCGGGCCTGCGTCATTTCTGCCGGCGATGCGGTCAGGCTGTTGCGGATGTAGCGGTTGACAAAGCGGATGTCGCGCTCGTACGGGAACACGTCGTGCACATGGCCGGCCTGGATGCGCTCCTTGTGGCCTTGCCAGAAAGCCACGTCGAGCAGGTCGGCATGGTGGCGCATGAAGAACTCGCGCACCATCGGGTTGCCCAGCAGGAAGGGGCCGAAAGTCTCGGGGAACACGTCTTTCGGGCCCACGGTGTACCAGATCTCGCCACTCATCTCGTCTTCTTCGTTGCGCGGCGCAGGCACCTTGCGGAAGATGCAGTCGGTGATGTATTCGATCTCGTCGTAGTCGTAGAACACCACCTTGCCGTTGCGGGTGATACCAAAGTTTTTCCACAGCATGTCGCCCGGGAAAATGTTGGCGGCCACCAGGTCCTTGATGGCGTTGCCGTACTCCACCACGCCGCGCTCGATCTGCTCCAGCGCGCGCGGGTCGTCCTTGGCGTCAAAGGCTTCCTGCAGGTAGATGTTGAGCGGAATCATCCGCCGCTCAATGTAGACGTGCTTGAGGATGACCTCCAGGTGGCCATCGCCGTCGCGGTCGGAAATTTCCATCTGGCTGGGCGCGAACTTCTCTATCTCGGCAATCAGTTCATCCTCAAAACGCTCGCGCGGAAAAGCCACATCGCTGTACTCCTGCGTATCGGCCATGCGGCCCACCCGGTCGTGCTGCTTCACCAGCAAATACTTGCTCTTGATGATCTCGCGCGTGGTGTCCTTCTGCGGCGGGTAGTAGTCCTTGATGACCTTGAACACATAGGGGAACGAAGGCAGGTCGAACACCAGCATCACCATGCCCTTGATGCCGGGCGCAATACGGAACTTGTCGCTGCTGTGGCGCTGGTGGTAGAGAAAGTCGCGGTAAAAAAGCGTTTTGCCCTGCTTGGCCAGGCCCAGCGCGTTGTAGATTTCGGAACGCGGCTTGCGCGGCATGATGCTGCGCAGAAACTGCACATAGGCCGACGGAATTTCCATCTCCACCATGAAGTAGGCACGGGCAAAGCTGAACAGCACCGACAGGTCGTCTTCGCCAAACAGCGCGGTGTCAATCACCAGCTTGCCCGACTTGTTGTTCAGTATCGGCAGCGCAAACGGAATCTCGTTGAAACCGTTGATGATCTTGCCCACCACGTAGGCGCCCTTGTTGCGGAAAAACAGGCCCGAAAGCACCTGCAGCTGAAAGTTGGCGCGCAGCTTCACGCCTTCGTAGCGGGTGCGCAGCTCTTCCACCACAAAACCGGCATCGCGCTCCAGGTTGTCGAACTCGCGCCGCAGGTCGTAGTCGCGCACCATCTGCAGAATGGTCTCGTTCAGATTTTCGCGGGTGGGGTAGTAGGCCCGGTAGGTGGGGCGGGCCTGCGGCTCGCTGTTCTCGATGTATTCGGTACTGACCGCCGGCCGCACAAAAATGAAATCGTTGTGGAAGTAGCTGCGGTGCAGGATTTTGGTGGTGACCGAGTTGAAAAAAGTCTCGGCCAGCTCGGGCTGGTGGTGGTTCACCAAAAGGCCGATGTAGTGCAGCTTGACCTGTTGCCACACCTCCATGGGTTGTTCGCCGGCCTTGAATTCGCGCTCCAGGCGGGTCGAGCATTCACGCACCCGCAGGTCATAGAACTCGATCCGCTCGCGCTGCGCGCGCTGCTGGCCGTGCCAGTCGGCTGTTTCAAAACGGTGTTTGGCGCGGGCCGACTCGGTGCGGAACAGGCGGTAGTGGCGGTTGAAGCCATCGATCATCGCCTTGGCGACTTCGTAGGCCAGGGTGGAGTCGAGCAGTTGGGGGAACATGGTCGCCGCTTTCGGGTTCAGGCGCGGCTGGCCTGGGCTGCTCCCGCAATCGCGGCGCGGTAGGTACCGTCCAGACCGTTGTTGCTGTCGACCGTCATTTTCAGATCCTGCAGCAGGCCGTCATTCAGGCCATACACCCAGCCATGCAGGGTGACCGACTGGCCCCGCGCCCAGGCGTCCTGCAGCACGGTGGTTTGCGCCACGTTCACCACCTGTTCAATCACGTTCAGTTCGCACAGCGCGTCGGCGCGGTTGTCGGGCGCAATGGCTTCCAGCAGAGGGCGGTGACGGTCGCGTACATCCTGGATGTGGCGAATCCAGTTGTCAGCCAGCCCCACCCGCACGCCGTCCAGCGCGGCCTTCACGCCGCCACAGCCGTAATGGCCCACCACCATCAGGTGCTCTATCTTCAGCATGTCCACCGCATACTGGATGGTGGACAAACAGTTCAGATCGGTCGGCACCACCACGTTGGCCACGTTGCGGTGCACGAACACCTCCCCCGGCTCCAGCCCGGTGATCTGGTTGGCCGGCACCCGGCTGTCGGAGCAGCCTATCCACATGTACCTGGGCTTTTGCTGTGATTTCAGACCGGTGAAAAAGCCGGGACGGTCACGCTCCATTTGCGCGGCCCAGCGGCGGTTGTGTTCAAACAGGTTTTGCAGCGTTTCCGACATGGCGTTCTTTGGTCAATAAAAAAGGCTTTCACCCGGAAGTATGCCTGCGCCGCCCAACCGGGCCGAGGCCCGGTCAGCAGGTCTCGGCGAACAGCTCGCGACCAATCAGCATGCGGCGGATTTCGCTGGTGCCGGCGCCGATTTCGTACAGCTTGGCATCGCGCCAGAGGCGGCCCAGCGGGTATTCGTTGATATAGCCGTTGCCGCCGAAAATCTGGATGCCGTTGCCCGCCATCTTGGTGGCTTCTTCAGCGCACCACAAAATAACGCTGGCGCAGTCTTTGCGCACCTGGCGCACATGCTCGGCGCCCAGTGCATCCAGGTTCTTGCCGATGGTGTAGCAGAATGCGCGGCCGGCCTGCAGCACGGTGTACATGTCGGCCACCTTGCCCTGGATCAGCTGGAACTCGCCGATGCTCTGGCCAAACTGCTTGCGGTCGTGGATGTAAGGCACGACGTTGTCCATCACCGCCTGCATGATGCCGATGGGCCCGGCGGCCAGTACGGCGCGCTCGTAATCCAGTCCGCTCATCAGCACCTTGGCGCCACCGTTCAGGCCACCCAGAATGTTCTGCGCCGGCACCTCAACGTTCTGGAACACCATCTCGCCGGTATGGCTGCCGCGCATGCCCAGCTTGTCGAGCTTTTGGGCGGTGCTGAAACCCTTCATACCCTTTTCAACGATGAAGGCCGTGACGCCGCGCGCGCCCAGTTCGGGTTCGGTCTTGGCATAGACCACCATGGTGTTGGCGTCGGGCCCGTTGGTGATCCACATCTTGCTGCCGTTGAGCAGGTAGTAGCCGCCCTTGTCCTCGGCTTTGAGCTTCATGCTGATGACGTCGCTGCCGGCGCCCGGCTCGCTCATGGCCAATGCACCGACGTGCTCACCAGAAATCAGCTTGGGCAGGTACTTGGCGCGCTGTTCGTCGTTGCCGTTGCGCTTGAGCTGGTTCACACACAGGTTGCTGTGCGCCCCGTAGCTCAGGCCAATGGCGGCACTGGCGCGCGAGATTTCTTCCATCGCAATCATGTGCGCCAGGTAGCCCATGTTGGCGCCGCCGTATTCCTCGCTCACGGTAATGCCGAGCACGCCCAGGTCGCCCATCTTGCGCCACAGGTGCATGGGGAACTGGTCAGTGCGGTCGGCCTCGGCGGCCAGTGGCGCGATCTCGCGCTGGGCAAAGTCGCGCACCGTGTCGCGCAACGCGTCGATGTCTTCGCCGAGCTGAAAGTTGAGGCCGGGCAGGTCGGTCATGGTGTCTCCAGATGCAGATGGGTTTTGAATGCCAGCATAGCGTGCCGGCAGGGATAGAACTGAAAGGCAGTCTATGTTCCGTTTACGTCAACGTCAATTACGTAGTCTTACTTGGTGGCGGGCGCCGGTTTGGCTTTTTCCATCTTGGCCAGCAGGCCACGGGCTTCTTTCTCGTGGGTTTTGACTTCTTCCAGATTGGCCTGCAGGTCGGCCATCTGCTCCTCCAGCTCCTTGCGGTGGCCAGCCAGAATGGCAAGGAATTTTTTCAGCTGCGTGCCGGTATCGCGCGGGCTGTCGTAAATGTCCAGAATGTCCTTGGCCTCGGTCAGGCTCAGGCCCAGCCGCTTGGCCCGCAGCGTGAGCTTCAGGCGGGTGCGGTCGCGCGCGGTGTAGACGCGGTTGCGGCCGGCGGGCCCTTCGCGCCCCGGCTGCAGCAGGCCCATGTCTTCGTAGAAGCGGATGGCCCGGGTGGTGAGGTCAAACTCCTTGGCGAGTTCGCTGATGCTGAAGGTGGTGGCCATGAATGTCCAGGGTGCAATATACGAACGCGACAGCACGGAAATTGCGCCGTCCCTACAATGCCCGGATTACATATGACGTTTACGTAAACGTCAATAGCCAACCGGGACCTGCATGAATTCCCTCGAACACGAACTCCACTACCCGCACGGCGACACCCTGCCCGCGCTGGGCACCACGCTGGAGGTGGCGCCCGGTGTGCGCTGGATTCGCATGGGCCTGCCGTTTGCGCTGGACCACATCAACCTCTGGCTGCTGCGCGACGAGATCGACGGCAAGCAGGGCTGGAGCGTGGTGGACTGTTGCATTACCCGCGACGAAGCCAAGGCCCAGTGGGAGCAGATTTTTACCAATGAGCTGCAGGGCCTGCCGATTCTGCGCGTGATTGTCACCCACATGCACCCTGACCACGTGGGGCTGGCGCACTGGCTCTGTGCGCGCTGGAACGTGGCGCTGTGGATGAGCGCCACCGACTACAACGCCGCCCGAATTGGCTGCATCAGCACCACCGGTTTTGGCGGCGAACTGGCCGCGCAGTTTTTTGCGTCGCACGGCCTGCTCGACGAGGAATCGCTGCAGATCGTGCGCGGCCGCACTGGCTACTACCCCGGCATGGTGCCCGCCATGCCCGGCAGCTATGTGCGCATGATGGACGGCGACACGCTGACCATTGGCGGGCGCGGTTGGCGCTGCATCAGCGGCTACGGCCATGCGCCGGAGCACATCTCGCTGTACTGCGACGACCTGAAGGTATTGATCGGCGGCGACATGATGCTGCCGCGCATCTCCACCAACGTCAGCACCTACGACATCGAGCCCGAATCGAATCCGCTGACGCTTTTTCTGGAATCGATTGACAAGTTCGCCCCGCTGCCGACCGACACGCTCACCCTGCCCTCGCACGGCAAGCCCTTTACCGGCCTGCACGCCCGCATTCGCCAGCTGCACGAGCACCACCGCGACCGGCTGGACGAGGTTCGCCAAGCCTGCCAGGCCGCACCCTGCAGCGGCCACGACATCGTGCCCATCATGTTCAAACGCGAGCTGGATGTGCACCAGATCACCTTTGCGCTGGGCGAGGCGGTGGCGCATTTGCATGCGCTTTGGTATGGCGGGGAACTGAAGCGCTCGCTGGATGGGGATGGGGTGTATCGGTTCAGCGCGGCTTGATACCCGGCAGCGCTAATCCCAACGCGGCACGGCCGCCGCCTTCAGCTCCGCCCGCAACGCCGCATAGTCGGGCGTGACGCTGCCCACCGTGGCCCAGAAGCGCGGGCTGTGGTCCATCACCCGCAGGTGCGCCAGTTCGTGCACCACCACATAATCGAGCACCGGCGGGCGCAGATGCACCAGCCGCCAGTTCAGGCGGATATTGCCGCCGCTGCTGGCGCTGCCCCAGCGGGTGTTGGCGTTGCTCAGACCCAGCCGTTGCCACTGCACACCCAGTTGCGGCGCATAGTGGCTCAGCCGCTCTTCAAAAATCCGTTTGGCCTGGCGCTGCAGCCAGGTCTGCACCACGGCGCCCATCTGCTCTGGCGTGGCGTCGGGCGGCAGGCCCAATTGCAATTGCAGGGCAGGCGCACCGGGTGGCGGGTTCGCCACATCCACCAGCGTGGCGCCCTTGGCATGCTGCGCGCCCAGCACCACCTGCAGCGATGCCCCCAGATACGGCAGCACCACGCCG
>JAZKCX010000235.1:0-13125 GCA_040387875.1 Pseudomonadota bacterium
CCCATCAGGTGGCCCACCACCCGGCCGGTCTTGCCGCGCGCCAGTTCGGGCACGTCCGGGTTTTTCTTCTGCGGCATGATGGAGCTGCCAGTGCAAAAGCGGTCGGCAATGTCGATGAAACCAAAGCTCTGGCTCATCCACAGAATCAGCTCCTCGCTCAGACGCGAAATGTGCACCATCGCCAGGCTGGCGGCGGCGGTGAATTCAATCGCAAAGTCGCGGTCGCTCACCGCGTCCAGGCTGTTCTGGCAGACGCCCTCCATGCCCAGGGTCCTGGCTACCATTTCGCGGTCCAGTGGGTAGCTTGTGCCGGCCAGCGCGGCCGCGCCCAGCGGCAGGCGGTTCACGCGTTTGCGCACATCCAGCATACGTTCGGCGTCACGGGCGAACATCTCTACATAGGCCAGCATGTGGTGGCCAAAACTCACCGGCTGCGCCACCTGCAGATGGGTGAAGCCGGGCAGGATGACCTCGGTGTTCTTCTCGGCTATGTCCACCAGCGCGGTCTGCAGGTCGGTCAGCAGGCCACCAATCAAGTCAATTTCGCCGCGCAGCCACAGCCGCACGTCGGTAGCGACCTGGTCGTTGCGGCTGCGGCCGGTGTGCAGGCGCTTGCCGGCGTCGCCCGCAAGTTGCGTCAGCCGCGCCTCGATGTTCAGGTGCACGTCTTCCAGATCGAGCTTCCAGTCGAAATCGCCGTCGGCTATTTCCTTCTGGATGCGCTCCATGCCTTTCTGGATGGCGCGGTGGTCGTCGGCGCTGATGATGCCCTGCGCGGCCAGCATGCCGGCGTGGGCCAGGCTGCCCTGGATGTCGGCCTGCCAGAGCCGTTTGTCGAAAAACACGCTGGAGGTGTAGCGCTTGACCAGGTCGCTCATGGGCTCGGAGAACAGCGCCGACCACGCCTGTGATTTCTTGTCGAACTGGTTGTGGGTCATTTGGGGAGGGCAGGTTGGTTGCGCGGGTTGGAAGAGCCGGTCTTGCAACGGCGGCAGGATCACCAATAATCGGGGTCGAAACTCCGTCCATGGGCATGCAGGATTCGCAAATTTTATCGGCCTTCCAGGAAGCCCCGGTTCCGGGCGCTGCGGCCGTGCCCGCGCGGGCGCTGGTATTCGACGCCTGCCACATTGGTGTGGTGCTGCGCGCAGTGCTGTTTGTCGAGGCGGTGGTGGGTGTGGGCGCAATGTTTGGCGCCCCCAATTTTCTGGAGTGGCTGGCCCGGCTGGCGCTGCTTTCGGGTGGTGCGCTGCCGGCCACGCTGGCCTGGCTGGTGCTGGGCTGCAGCCTCAAGAAATGGCTGGCCCGGCGCCGGCACTGGCAACAAAACCTGGCCGGGGTGACGCTGGGCGCGCTGGCGGGGCTGCTGGGCTGCGCGCTGCTGAGTGGGGTGGGCTGGTCGGGCGAGGGCGGCGCACCCTGGCTTGCAAGCGCCAGTGCTGGCGCCTTGCTGTCGGCGCTGCTGCTGGCCGCGCTGGTCTGGCGCGTGAAAAGCCGCACACCGGCTACCACCACCGCGCGGCTGGCCGAGCTGCAGGCGCGGATTCGCCCGCACTTTTTGTTCAACACCCTCAACAGCGCTGTGGCGCTGGTGCGCGAAGAGCCGGCCAAGGCCGAGGCCCTGCTGGAAGATTTAAGCGACCTGTTCCGTTACGCGCTGGCCGAGCAGGGCGAATCGGTCACGTTGGCGCAGGAAATTGCGCTGGCCCAACGCTACCTGGCCATCGAGCAGGTGCGTTTTGGCGAACGCATCCAGGTGCAGTGGCTGCTGGACGCATCTGCCGACGGCGCCCGGCTGCCGCCTCTGTTGCTACAGCCGCTGGTGGAGAACGCGGTAAAGCACGGCGTGGAGCCCAGTGCCAGCGGCGCGCAACTCACCATCAGCACCCAGCGCCGGGGCGACCGGGTGGTGATCAAGGTCACCAATACCGTGCCCGCCGGCCAGGGCAAAAAAGGCCACGGCCTGGCGCTGGACAACCTGCGTGACCGGCTGCGGCTGTTGCACGACGTGCAGGGGCAGTTTCATACCGCCCTGAAAGACGGGGTGTACCTCGCCAGGATAGAGGTGCCACTTTGACATTGCGCGTCCTCATCGTCGACGACGAGCCGCTGGCGCGTTCGCGGCTGCGCGCCATTTTGTCTGACTGCACCGCGCCCAAGGCGGTGGTGGCCGGTGAGGCCGCGCAGGCAGTAGAGGCCATGGCACACCTCACCCACCAGACGGTGGATGTGGTGCTGCTGGACATCCAGATGCCGGGCATGGACGGCCTGGCGCTGGCGCAGCAACTGGCCGCGCTGCCGCAGCCGCCTGCAGTAGTTTTTGTCACCGCCCATGCCAGCCACGCGCTGCAGGCCTTCGACATCAACGCGCTGGACTACCTGACCAAGCCGGTGCGGCTGGAGCGCTTGCAGCAGGCACTACAAAAAGTAGAGCGAAGTATCAAGGAGCCGCGCCGGCCATCTGCCGATTTTGCTGAAAATGTGCTGTTGATTCAGGACCGGGGCCGGACCGAGCGGCTACCGCTGGCCGAGGTGCTGTACCTCAAGGCCGAGCTGAAATACGTGACGGTACGCACCAGCGCCCGCGAGTACGTGCTCGATGGGTCACTCAGCGAACTGGAGCAGCGCTATAGCGGTTATTTCCTGCGGGTACATCGCAACGCGCTGGTAGCAAAAAGCGCCCTGCGGGCGCTTGAGCGGCATGTCGACCCGGTGGAGGGCGAACACTGGACCGTCCGGCTGAGCGGACTGGACGAGCGCATGGCGGTGTCGCGCCGCCAACTCGCTGCCGTGCGCGAAGCGCTGGCGGTTTAAGGCCAGTGCCCCGCGCTGCGGAAATTACGAACGGATGATCTGGCCGTTCTGCACCCGCACGCGGTCGCCCACCCGCAGGTCGCCCGGCGAAGTCAGGTCGTAGGCGCGGTAGGTGCCGCCGTCCATCTGCACCGAGACGCGGTAGGTTTCCACCTGCTGTCCGGGGCGGTTTTTGTCAATGCTGTTGCCGGCAATGGCGCCGCCCACGGCGCCCAGTACGGTGGCTGCGTCACGGCCGCTACCGCCGCCGACCTGGTTGCCCAGCACGCCGCCGACCACACCACCAATCACGGTGCCGGCCACGCCGCTGCCCGGACGGGCTTCGCTGCGCACCAGCTCAATGTTGGCCACACGGCCGTATTCGGTGTAGTTGCCCTGCGAATTGGCAGCCGGATAGCTGCTGGCCGGGTACGAAGACACCGGCGCTTGCTGGTAGCCGGGTGCGGTGCCACAGGCGGCCAGAGAAGCCAGCAACACGGCGCCGGAGGCGATGGAAAGAATACGGGTACGGTTAGTCATGATGGAAAACTCCTGAAAATTGGGGGAAAGGGTTAACGGATACCAAAACGCACTTTGGCGTCGGCAATACAGGCGTCCTTGCCAGAACCGGCCAGGGCGTCACAACGCTCCTTGGCGGCGCTGTAGTCGGCGGAAAGTTTGTCACCCACGGCACTTTTCTGCGCAGCGGCGAGTTTTTCTACCCGCACGTCTGCCGTTTCAGCATCGGTCTTGGCAACTTTGGCGTCGGCCAGTGCGCGCACATGGGCGGCCTTGGCGTCTTTTTCACAGACGTCCTTGGTATTGCCCGACAGGTCGTCGCACTTTTCCTTGGCAATTTCGTACTGCGCATCGGCGCGGGCTTCGCGCACGGCAAACTCGGCGCTCGGCGTTGGCTTGAACTGGGCCTCGAGCTGGGCCTTGGAGACTTTTTCTATGCCCTTGGCTTCGGCCTGGCAGATGTCCTTGGTGTTGCCGGCCAGCGTGGCGCAGCGTTGTTTGTTGGCCTTGTAGTCGACCTCGATGCGGTCTTCCACCGCCTTGTATTCGGCTTTGGTCATGGCCAGCGCATGGCCCGCCAGCAGCGGCGAGAGGGCCAGGGTCAATGCAGCAATCTTGTATTTCATGTTTACTCCTTCTATGGATACGGGGGTTGCCAGGTGCGCTGAAACAGCACACCACAACGTGAGCAAACTGTAGGTTCTGCGCCGGGTTTTGCGGGTAGGAGCCGGTGGCTGGCAGGCGTAGGCAAATGCCTACGGAGGGCCGGCTTTCGCGGGCTTGGTGGCCTGCTGCACAGCGGCAAATTCTGCAAACGCTGCGTGCTAGCATTCACGCCTCCCCCGTACCAGAGCACGCCGTGAGCCCTACGCCCAGCCCCCTCGTCATTGCCACCCGCGAAAGCCGCCTTGCCCTGTGGCAGGCCGAACATGTACAGGGGCTGCTGCAGCAGGCCGGCCAGCAGGTCAGTCTGTTGGGCATGACCACCCAGGGCGACCAGATTCTGGACCGTTCGCTCAGCAAGGTCGGCGGCAAGGGCCTGTTTGTGAAAGAGCTGGAAGTTGCGCTCGACGAAGGCCGGGCCGACATCGCGGTGCATTCACTCAAAGACGTGCCGATGGAGCTGCCCGAAGGGTTCGCCCTGGCCTGCGTGATGGAGCGCGAAGACCCGCGCGACGCTTTTGTTTCCAACCGTTACCAATCCATCGACGCGCTGCCGCAGGGCGCGGTGGTGGGCACTTCCAGCCTGCGCCGGGTGGTGCTGCTGCGCGCGCTGCGGCCCGATCTGAAAATCGAACCGCTGCGCGGCAACCTCGACACCCGGCTGCGCAAGCTCGACGAAGGCCAGTTCGACGCCATCGTGCTGGCCGCCGCCGGCCTCAAGCGGCTGGGCCTGTCGGAACGCATTCGCAGTACCTTCACGCCCGAACAAATGCTGCCGGCCGCTGGCCAGGGCGCACTGGGCATCGAGGTGCGCAGCAACCGCGCTGACCTGACGCAATTGCTCAGCCCGCTGGTGCACCAGCCCACCTGGCTGGCGGTGGCGGCCGAGCGGGCAGTGAGCCGGGCCATGGGCGGCAGTTGCTCCATGCCGCTGGCCGCTTTTGCCCAGTGGCAGGACGGTACGCTGCAACTGCGCGCCGCCTGGGGCGACCCGGAAGGCGACGCCGCCCTGGTGCGGGCCGAGGTGGCTGGCGTGCCGGCCGACCAGGCCGCTGCTGCAGCCATGGGCGAACAGGTGGCCGCAGCCTTGCGTGCAGGCGGCGCGCACTAGGGCATGCGTGTCATCGTCACCCGCCCGGAGCCCGAGGCGAGCCGCTGGGTGGCCGACCTCGCAGGCCGCGGTTATGACGCCCTGGCGCTACCACTGATTGCAATCGCGCCCGCATCGCACCCCGAAGCGGCGCTGGCCGTGCAGACCGCATGGCAGGGCCTAGCGCAGTACAACGCAGTGATGTTCGTCAGCGGCAACGCAGTAATCCATTTTTTTGCGGTGGCCCCGTCACAGCCGGTCTGGCCCACCGCCGGTCCGCGCTGCTGGGCGCCCGGCCCCGGCACCCAGCATGCGCTGGTGCAGGCCGGCGTGGCGGCGGCTTGCATAGACGCTCCCCCGGCGGATGCCGGCCAGTTCGATTCCGAAGCGCTGTGGCAGGTGGTGCAGGGTAGCGTCCGCTCCGGCCAGCGGGTGCTCGTGGTGCGCGGCAGCGACGCCGCCGGCCAGGGCGCGGGCCGCGACTGGATGGCGCAACAACTCACAGCAGCCGGCGCGCAGGTGGATACCGTGGAGGCCTACGAGCGCCGCGCACCGCAGTTCACCCCGCAGCAGGTGGCGCTGGCGCGGGCCGCAGCGGTGGACGGCGCGGTCTGGCTGTTCAGCAGTTCCGAGGCGATTGGCAACCTGCAGTCGGCGCTGCAACCCGCAAACTGGTCGCGTGCCCGCGCGGTAGCCACCCACCCGCGCATTGCCGAGGCCGCGCGTACGGCTGGTTTCGGTGTTGTTTGCGCGTCACGACCGGCCCTGGCGGCAGTGGTGGCGTCGATAGAATCAATTCAATGACTGTTCTGCCTCCCGACGATGGATTTTCTGCTGCAGGCACGCCTGCCGCCGCGCCGATAGCGAGCGGCCTGAAGGGCCGTGGCGGAGTCGCGGTGCCGCGCTGGGTAGCTATCGCATTTGTAGCGTTTGCGGTAGTTGCGGCGCTGGCCAGTGGTCTTTTATGGCAAAAATTGGGGCATATCCAGGAAGAACTGGCCAAACGCAGCGCCGACAGCGGTAGCCAGGCGGTCGAGGCCCGCGCGCTGGCCAAGGGCGCACAAGACCTCTCGCGCGAAACTGCCGCCAAGCTGGCCGTGTCGGAAGCACGGCTGAGCGAGGTGGCGCTGCAACGCTCGCAGCTGGAAGAACTGATGCAAAGCCTGTCGCGCTCGCGCGATGAAAACCTGGTGGTTGATATCGAGTCGGCCATCCGCATGGCGCAGCAGCAGGCCCAGCTCACCGGCAGCGTTGAGCCCTTGCTGCTCACCCTCAAAACCGCTGACCAGCGCATCACCCGTGCCGCCCAGCCCCGACTCACGCCGCTGCAGCGCGCGGTGGCGCGCGATCTGGAGCGCCTGAAAACCGCGACGGTGTCTGACCTTCCCAGCATGCTGGTCAAGCTCGATGAACTGACCCGTCTGGTAGACGACGTACCAATGGCCAACGCGGTCGCCGCGCCGGTAGCGGTGCGCCCCCAGACCGCTGCCAGCGCGCCGCAAGATCCCTGGTGGCAGCGCAGCCTGCAACGCGTGGCCGACGAGGCCCGTGGCCTGGTGCGGGTCAGCCGCATCGAGCAACCCGAAGCGGTGCTGCTGTCGCCCGATCAAGGTTTCTTTTTGCGCGAGAACCTCAAGCTCAAGCTGCTCAATGCACGGCTGGGCCTGCTGGCACGGCAGATTGACGCATCGCAGCTGGATCTGGTGTCGGTTGAGCAGTCGCTGCGCAAATATTTCGATCCCGCCTCGCGCAAGACCCAGAACGCAATTGCGCTGCTGGCCCAGGTCCAGACGCAGATGAAGAACACGTCGCTGCCCCGGGTGGACGAGACCCTGGCGGCGCTGGCCACAGCCGCTGCGGGACGCTAGCCGTGCGCGCCGCCCTGTGGTTTCTGGCGCTGTTCGGCATAGCCGCAGCCATTGCGCTGTTTGCCGGCAACAACCAGAGCACCGTCACGCTGTTCTGGCCGCCCTGGCGGGTGGACTTGTCGCTGAATCTGGTGCTGCTCTTGCTGCTCGGCGCCTTTGTGCTGCTGCACACTGCGTCGCGCGGTCTGGCCGCACTGTTTGATCTGCCGCGCCAGGCCAAACGCTGGCGCACCCAGCAAAAAGAGCGCGCCATGCATGCGGCGCTGCTTGATGCACTCTCGCACCTGTTGGCCGGCCGCTTCATCCGCGCCCGCAAGCTGGCGCAGGCTGCGCTCGACCAGGCCGCGGCGCTCGATAAAAACGCCCCTGGCGCGCTGCAGACCGACCAGTTGCGCGCGCTGGCCCATCTGGTGGCCGCCGAATCGGCGCAGTCGCTGCAAGACCCGGCCGGGCGCGACCTGCATCTGGAGCAGGCGATGGACATCAGCGCCAACCGCACCGCGCCGGAAACCCGCGAGGCGGCCATCCTCTCTGCTGCCCGCTGGGCTCTGGTGCAGCGCGACGCCGGCGCCGCACTGGAGTGGCTCGACAAACTGCCGCAGGGCGCTTCGCGCCGCACGCTGGCCTTGCGCACCCGGCTGAAAGCCGCGCGGCTGGCCCGGCGCACGCCGCTGGCGCTGGAAACCGCGCGTCTGTTGGCCAAACACCGCGCGTTTTCGCCCAGTGCGGCGCAAAGCATCGTGCGCGGCCTCGCGATTGATTTGCTCAGCAGCGCCTACGACACCGCGCAATTGCGCGAAGCCTGGGACAAACTGGAGAGCAGCGAACGCCTGCTGCCCGATGTGGCCTTTCAGGGGGCGCAGCGTCTGCTGGCGCTGGGCGGCGACGCCAGCCTGGCGCGGCAGTGGCTGCTGCCGGTGTGGGACCGCATGACCGACCAGCCCGACGCCTTTACCGACAGCCAGCGGATCAAGCTGGTCCGCGTGCTCGAAGCCGGCTTTGACGCGTCCGACGCGGGGCTGGATGCGCAGTGGCTGGGCCGCATCGAGTCGGCGCTTCAGGGAAACCCGCGCGACCCGCTGCTGCAGTACCTGGCCGGCAAGGCCTGCCAGCAGCAGCAGCTCTGGGGCAAGGCGCAACAGTTGCTTACCCAGTCGGCCGGCCGGCTCGAAGACAGCGGGCTGCAGCGCAGCGCCTGGAAATCGCTGGCGCTGCTGGCCGAGCAGCGCGGCGACAGCACCGCCGCCAACGAGGCCTACCGCCGCGCTGCCGGCGTCTGACCGGCGTACCGGTGCATACTGGCGCCCAGCATGGCCAAACTGATTGATCACATCGCAGCGCTGACCTCTGCCAGCGATTTCGACGCGCTGGATGCCGCCCTGGCCGAAGCACTACTCGATTTGCTCGACCCGGCTTCGGTCTCGATTTTCTGCACCCTGGGCGAGGCCCATGACAAGCGCTGGTTCGAGCGGGTGCGGCTGCGCCCCGGCGCGCCGGCCCAGGTCTGCGATCCGCTCTGGCTGGAACTGGACGAGCTGCCACCGCTGGCCAGCATGCCCCAACGCCTGGCCTGCCTGGGCAGCCGCGAGAGTCTGGCGCTGTTGCCCGATTCCGCCTTGCCGCTGCACCGCCTGCTGCTGCCACTGATGACCAGCGAGCAGGTCACCGGCGTGGTTGAACTCACCAGCGGCCGTCCCCTGCCGGCCACCACCGAGCATGTTTTCAGCAGCCTTCACCGGTCCTACCGCAACAGCCATGCGCAGCTCGATGCCAGCGGCCGCGACGGCCTGACCGGGCTGCAGAACCGGCAGGCTTTTGGCGCGATTTTCTCGGCTGCCGCCTGGGGCAATGCGCCGACCATAGCCGCCCCGGCAACGCCAGTCCCCGTAGAGCGTCGCCACCTCGCCAGCAGCGATGTTTACTGGCTGGGCCTGATCGATCTGGACCACTTCAAGGGCGTCAATGCCCAGCACGGCCACCTGGCAGGCGACGCCTTGCTGGTGCAGATTGCCCGGCTGCTTGCCGACACCCTGCGCTACTACGACCGGCTCTACCGTTTCGGCGGCGGCGAGTTTGTGCTGCTACTGCGCTGCCCCGACACCGAAGCAGCCCGGGTGGCGCTGCAGCGTTTCCGCGCGCGGCTGGCGGCCACCGATTTTGCGCCGGTAGGTGCACTCACCGCCAGCGCCGGCTTTACGATGCTGATGCCCGAAGACCTGCCCAGCGGCGCACTGGCGCGGGCCGAGCGTGCGCTGTTTGCGGCCAAGGACCAGGGCCGCGACCGTGTGGTCTGCGATGCCGATCTGCCCGACGCCACGCTGGACGCCAAGGGCGAATGGCAATGAGGCCGCTGGTTCGCAGCGCGCTGGCGCTGCTGGTGCTGGCCGCCACCCAGGCCGGCGCACATGACACCTGGTTCAGCACGCTGGAGGCGCCCGGTGCCGGCGGTATTGCGCTGGCCCTGAGCACCGGCAACCGCTATCCACAAAACGAATTCAACCCCGGCGCCGTGAACCTGCAGCAGCGCGCCTGCCGCAGCGCCAACGGCAAGCCGCTGGCGCTGGAGCCCGTTCAGGAGGCGGAAAAACACCTTGCACTGCGGGCTGCGCCGACACCCGACGCGCCCCTGCCCCTGACCTGCTGGGCTGAGCTCAAGCCCTTCACGGTGGATCTGCCGGCCGACAAGGTGGCGCTGTACTTCGATGAAATCCGGCCCAACGCCGTTGTGCGCGCAGCCTGGGCGGATATGCAGCAACGGGGTGTGCCCTGGAACGAGCGCTACACCAAATACGCGCGGGCGGAAGTGGGGGTGCCGGGCAGCGTCGGAGCCACCGCGCCCGCTCCGGTGGGGATGGCGATGGACATCGTGCCCGACGTGGCACCACACACTTTGAAGCCGCGTGCCGAGATGGGTTTTCAGGTCTTGCGCGACGGCAAGCCGCTGGCAGATTTTCCGGTGGAGCTGGTCAGCAACCAGCTGCGTTTTGCGCGCTGGACCACCACCGACCAAGACGGCCGCGCACGCGTGGTGCTGCCGTTTGCCGGCGGCTGGCTGCTGCGCGGCACCGACCTGCGGCGGTCGGAAACCACCCCTGACCATTGGGAAAGCCGCTTTGTGACACTGGTTTTCGAGTTGCCCCGATAAGCAAGGCCGCCCCATGCAAAACGGCGCCCGAGGGCGCCGTTTTTTGTGGCCGTAAGGCTATCAGGCCGCCGGCGGTTGTTGTGCGCTGGGCGCTGCCTCAAAAGGCAGTGTCATATTGCGCAGGTCGCGTTTGGTTTCCACCAGCACCAGCGGGCCGTCGTCCAGCGTGACGGCGGGCGGGCGCTCGCGTGGCACCCGCACCGGCGCCGGCTCGGCGGCCATCGCAGCCTGGGCGGCAGCGATCTTGGCGGTGTCGGAGTTGACCCATTCCAGACCGGAGCCCTGGGCAATCTGCTGCAGCGCGTCCAGCGGCAGCTTGTAGGCGGCGACGGGAGGGGCCACAGATGCGGCAACCGGTGCAGCGGCTTGCACCACCGCCGGGGGCACCACTGCGGGCGCAGCGTCTACCAGCGAGAGCTGAACCGGCTCGGCGATGGGAGCTGCGGCAGCGTGCAGCGGCGCAGGCGCCGAGTCCACCAGGGCCTGCACCAGCGGATTGCCAGCGTCGGCCAGCACGGGCTGTTCCAGCGGCACAAAGCCTTGTTCAGCCTCACCAACCTGTGCCAGTTGCAGGTTGTCGGTCGCGGGCGCGTCCTGGCCACCTTCAGGGCGGCTGCCATCGGCACGGTCGCTGCGCTCGCGGCGTTCGCGGCCATAACGGTCGCGGCTGCGGCGGGGTTCGCGGGGCTGGCCGTCGGGCTGGCCTTCAGCGTTCAGCGGCGGGTTGCTTACGGCGCCTTCCTGCGCGGTGGCGTCCAGCATCGGGTCGCCCGTTGGCGCTGTGCCTTCGGCGGGGCGGTCGCGGCGCTCGCCACGGGGTGGGCGGGGGGCTTGTTCGCCACCAGCGGCTTCGCCAGCCTCGTTGCGTTCACCGCGCTCACCATCGCGGCCACGGCCGCGACCACCACGGCGGCTTTCGCCACGGGGCGGCCGATCGGCCCGGGGTTCGCCAGAAATTGGATCAAATCCGGCTTGGGCCGTTGTCGCTTCTGCGTTATTTGCTATTACTTCGGTAGTAGGCTGGTTGCGGCCTTCGGCATCGCGCTGGGTGCGCCGGCCATCGCCACGGCCTTCGGGGCGGTCGCCGCGCGGGCGCTCACCTTCAGCGCCACCACGGCCACCCCGGCGGCCATCGCGGCCGCCTTCACCACGCTCGCCTTCGGCGCGCGGCGGACGGTCGGCGCGTTCGCCTTCCGGACGCGGGCCACGCTCCGGGCGCTGTTCGCCATCGGCACGCGGGCCGCGCTCGCCGTCACGGCCCCGGCCACGTCCACCCCGGCGGCCATCGCCACGGTCGCTGCGCTCACCGCGGTCGCCACGGCCTTCGCCGCGCTCACCGGGTCGGCCATCGCGGCGCTCTTCCTTCTTTTCCGGCTTGGCGGGTTGCGCCACCGGAGCGGCTGCCGGCGTGATGCCAAACAGCGACTTGATCCAGCCAAAAAAGCCGGTTTCTGCCGGCGCTGCCACCGCTTGCGGCACCGGGCGGGGCGCCTGCACCGGCGCGGCTGCGGCTTGCGCTTCGGCACGGGGTGCGGCCTGGGGCGCGGGTGCATCGGGCAGCACGCCCTTGATCACCGGCGTCTGCTTGTTGGTCGGCTCCTGCGAACGGCGCGTGACCGAGGTCGCGTCGTCGATCTCGTCGGCCATCTTGTAGCTGGCTTCGATGTTGTCCAGGCGCGGGTCGTCGTGCTTGAGGCGCTCGAGCTTGTAGTTGGGGGTTTCCAGCGTCTTGTTGGGCACCATCAGTACATTGATGCGCTGCTTCATCTCGATCTTGGCGATCTCGGAGCGCTTTTCGTTCAGCAGGAACGAAGCCACATCGACCGGTACCTGGCACAGCACCGAGGCCGTGCTGTCCTTCATGGACTCTTCCTGGATGATCCGCAGAATCTGCAGCGCCGAGCTCTCGGTGTCGCGGATATGGCCGGAGCCGCCGCAGCGCGGGCAGGGGATGGATGCGCCTTCCGACAGCGTGGGGCGCAGGCGCTGGCGGCTCATTTCCATCAGGCCGAATTTGGAGATGGTGCCGAACTGCACGCGGGCGCGGTCCTGCCGCAGCGCATCGCGCAGGCGGTTTTCTACCTCGCGGCGGTTCTTGCTTTCTTCCATGTCAATAAAGTCGATCACCACCAGGCCACCCAGGTCGCGCAGGCGCATCTGGCGCGCCACTTCGTCGGCGGCTTCCAGGTTGGTGCGGGTGGCGGTTTCCTCGATGTCGCCGCCCTTGATGGCGCGGGCCGAGTTGACGTCGACACTCACCAGCGCTTCGGTCTGGTCAATCACGATGGCGCCGCCCGAGGGCAGCGTCACGGTGCGGGCATAGGCCGATTCGATCTGGTGCTCGATCTGGAAGCGGCTGAACAGCGGCGCGTCGTCGCGGTAGCGTTTGACCCGGGCCGCATGCTCGGGCATGACGTGCGCCATGAACTGCTGGGCCTGGTCGTAGACGTCGTCGGTGTCGATCAGGATGTCGCCGATGTCGTGGTTGAAGTAGTCGCGGATGGCGCGGATCACCAGGCTCGATTCCTGGTAGATCAGGAAAGCGCCCTTGCCGGCCTTGGAGGCGCCGTCAATCGCGGTCCAGAGTTTCAGCAGGTAGTTCAGGTCCCACTGCAGCTCGGGCGCGCTGCGGCCAATGCCGGCGGTGCGCGCGATGATGGACATGCCGTTGGGGTATTCCAACTGGTCCATGTTCTCTTTGAGTTCGGCCCGGTCTTCGCCCTCGATGCGCCGGCTGACGCCGCCGCCACGCGGGTTGTTGGGCATCAGCACCACATAGCGGCCAGCCAGGCTGACGAAGGTGGTGAGGGCGGCACCCTTGTTGCCACGCTCTTCCTTCTCGACCTGGATCAGCATCTCCTGGCCTTCGCGAATCACATCGCTGATGCGGGCCTGGTTGACCGGCACACCGGCGGCGAAATACTGGCGCGAGATTTCCTTGAACGGCAGGAAGCCGTGGCGGTCTTCGCCGTAGTCAACAAAACAGGCTTCGAGCGAAGGCTCGACGCGGGTCACTACCGCCTTGTAGATGTTGCCCTTGCGCTGTT
>JAZKCX010000236.1:0-4902 GCA_040387875.1 Pseudomonadota bacterium
AGATGTGGTTGAGCACCATGCCCTGGGTCAGCAGCTTGGTGAAGGGCTCGTCGATGGTGACCAGCCCGAGATCGCGCATCACCTTGGTCCAGAAGCGGGCATACAGCAGGTGCAGGATGGCGTGCTCGATGCCGCCGATGTACTGGTCCATGCCCGAACCGCCCGTTGCGGCTGCCTGGTCGCGCATCCAGTACGCGGTGCCGTCGGCCACCATGGCGCCGTCGTTGCGGGGGTCGCAGTAGCGCATGTAGTACCAGGAGCTGTCGACAAAGGTGTCCATGGTGTCGGTCTCACGCCGCGCCGCCGCGCCGCAGACCGGGCAGGTGACCCCGGCGTGAAAACCTTCGTGTTTGTGCAGCGGGTTGCCCGAGCCGTCGGGCACGCAGTCCTGCGGCAGCACCACCGGCAAATCTTTTTCGGGCACCGGTACCGCACCGTGTTCGGCGCAGTGGATGATGGGAATCGGTGTGCCCCAGTAGCGCTGGCGGCTCACGCCCCAGTCGCGCAACCGCCATGTGGTTTTTTTCTCGCCCAGGCCCTTGCCCGCCAGCGCGTGCGCCACGGCGTCTACCGCTTCCTTGTGCGACAGGCCGCTGAAATTGTCGGAGTTCACCGTCACGCCGCGTTGTTTGTCGGCATACCAGTCCTGCCAGGCGCCAAAGTCATAGGTTTCCCCATCGACCAGCACCACCTGCCGGATGGCCAGGTCGTATTTTTTGGCGAAGGCAAAGTCGCGTTCATCGTGTGCGGGCACACCCATTACCGCGCCGTCGCCATAGCCCATCAGCACGTAGTTGCCCACCCACAGGGCGATGGCTTCGCCGGTGAGTGGATGCATGACCTGCAGCCCGGTGGCCAGGCCTTCTTTTTCGCGCAGCGCGAGTTCGGCCTCGGTGGTGCCACCCTTTTTGCATTCTTCAATAAACGCCGCCAGCGCCGGATTGGTTTTGGCGGCATGGGTGGCCAGCGGGTGCTCGGGCGCCACCGCGCAGAAGGTCACGCCCATCACCGTGTCGGCGCGGGTGGTGAAGACGTACATCTTGCCGTCGCCAATCAGCGCGCCATCCTCACCGGCTATCTCATGGGTGAATGCAAAACGTACCCCCTCGCTTTTGCCGATCCAGTTTTCCTGCATCAGCTTGACGCGCTCGGGCCAGCCCGGCAGCTTGTTCTGCACGTGGTCGAGCAACTCTTCGGCGTAGTCGGTGATCTTCAGGTAGTAGCCGGGAATCTCACGCTTCTCGACCACGGCACCGGTGCGCCAGCCCTTGCCGTCGATCACCTGCTCGTTGGCCAGCACGGTCTGGTCGACCGGGTCCCAGTTGACGACCTGGGTCTTGCGGTAGGCGATGCCCTTTTCGAGCATCTTGATGAACAGCCACTGGTTCCACTTGTAGTAGCTCGGGTCGCAGGTGGCGACCTCGCGGCTCCAGTCGATGGCCAGGCCCATGGCCTGCATCTGCCGCTTCATGTAGGCAATGTTGTCGTAGGTCCACTGCGCGGGCGGCACACCGTTTTTCATGGCGGCGTTTTCGGCCGGCAGGCCAAAAGCGTCCCAGCCCATGGGCATCAGGACGTTGTAGCCCTTCATCCGCAGGTGGCGCGTGAGCATGTCGTTGATGGTGTAGTTGCGCACATGGCCCATGTGCAGCTTGCCGCTGGGGTAGGGCAGCATGGAGCAGGCGTAGTACTTGCTGCGCGTGGTGTCTTCGGTCACGCGGTAAGCATCGCCCTGGGTCCACTGGCTCTGCGCGCTGCGCTCTACGTCGGTAGGGTTGTATTTTTCGTTCATGGGATCTGCCGGGCGCCCGGTGCGCCTGAACCCGCGATTTTAGGCGCTGGGGTAGACCGGCGCCGGCTGCGGGTCAGCGCGGCGCCTGGGGGTTGGCCACGAAGCCGATGCGGTTCAGCCCCGCCTTCTGCGCTACACCCATCACTTCCACAATGCGGCCATAGGGCACGGCCTCGTCAGCGCGCAATTGCACTTCGGTATCGGGGCTGGCGGCGGCCTGGCGAACCAGCGCTTCAGACAGCTTTTCCAGCGTGACCGGGCTGTCGTTCAGAAAAGCCTGACCGGATTTGTCGACCACCAGCGTGACCGACTGCGGCGCCGCATTGGGCTGGGCGGCGTCGGTGCGCGGCAAATCAAGCCGGATGCTGCTGGCCAAAAGCGGTGCAGTCAGCATGAAAATCACTACCAGCACCAGCATCACGTCGACCAGCGGCGTCATGTTGATCTCGCTCATCGGCCTGGGGCCGGCGGTACGCTCCAACCGCCCGAAGCTCATTTTTTGGCCCCGTCCGGGTGCGACAGCAGCTCGCGCAGATCGCGGGCAAAACCTTCCAGGTCGGCCTCGATCTGGCCTATCACCCGGCCCAGCACGTTGTAGGCCAGCACGGCAGGAATGGCCACGGCCAGGCCGGCGGCCGTCATGATCAGTGCCTCGCCTACCGGGCCGGCAATCTTGTCGATGGTGATTTGCCCGGCGGTGGCCATGGCGGTGAGGGCGTGGTAGATACCCCAGACCGTGCCCAGCAGGCCCACAAACGGGGCGGTGGCGCCCACGGTGGCCAGCAGGACCTGGCCGAACTGCAGCCGGTGCAGCACCGCATGCAGCGCATTGCGCAGCACCCGGGTCAGCTGCTGGGCCTTGTCGCCGGCGCCGGCCAGGGTGTGCGATGCTTCAATTTTAGTAGCAACAATCAAAGGCAGGACGACGGCCTCGCGGTCGAACAATGCTACTTTTTGCTCGGCGTCGGCCACCGAGCCGGCCTGCCAGAAGGCGGCAATGCTGCGTGCCACATCGCCCACCGCACGGCGCAGTAACCAGCTTTTCCAGAAGATGACAACCCAGCTTGCGACCGACATGGCCAGCAGCAGAATGGCAACAAATTTGCTGACCGCGTCGCCCTCGGCAAAAAGCGACAAAAGGTTCACGTCAGGCCAATCCGAGCACGTCGAACATGTCGAACAGGCCGTTTTGTTTGCCGACCAGGAAACGCGCAGCGCGCAGGCTGCCCTGGGCGTAGGTAGCGCGGCTTGAGGACTTGTGGGTGATCTCGATGCGCTCGCCGGTACCGGCAAACAGCACGGTGTGGTCACCCACGATGTCGCCGCCGCGGATGGTGGCAAAACCGATGCTGGACGGGTCACGCTCGCCGGTCACGCCTTCGCGGGCGTACACAGCGCAGTCTTTCAGGTCGCGGCCCAGCGCGCCGGCAATCACTTCGCCCATCTTGAGTGCGGTGCCCGATGGTGCATCGACCTTGTGCCGGTGGTGCGCCTCAATCACTTCAATGTCGTAGCCCGTGGACAGTGCTTTGGCGGCCATCTCCAGCAGCTTGAGCGTGACGTTGACGCCCACACTCATGTTGGGTGCCATCACGATGGCAATGTCTTTGGCGGCGTCGGCAATCTCGGCCTTTTGCGCGTCGCTGAAACCGGTGGTGCCAATCACCAGTTGCACGCCAGCGGCGCGGCAGGCGCGCAGATGCGCCATCGTGCCTTCGGGGCGGGTAAAGTCGATCAGCACCTGTGCGCTGGCCAGGCCCTGGGCCAGATCAGAGGTTATGGACACGCCGCTGCTGTGGCCCGAGAAGGCACAGGCGTCCTGGCCGAGTGCGGGCGAGCCGACAATGTCGAGTGCGCCTGCCAGTACACAATCGCCGCTGTCACGCACGGCCTCTACCAGCATGCGGCCCATGCGGCCTGATGCCCCTGCGATGGCTATGCGGTGGGGTGCTGCTGCAGCGCCAGCGCTCATCGCGCCGCGCCTTCGAGCGGCGGGTAGCTGGCGGTGGACGGTGCAGGGGGCGCTGCCGGCGCCGCAGCCGTGCTGGCAGCCGGTTTGCCGGACTTGAAATTCTTCAGGGTTTCTTCGCTGGCTTCAAGCTCGGGCACCTTGCCGAGCTTGCGTTTGTTGTCCAGGGTGCTGACGAACTCGGCCTCGCTTGGCAGTTCGCCGCCCTCAAAACGCTCGAGTTCGTTGCCCTTGAAGAACACCGTGAACTTGCGCACCTGCGGCTCGGTGCCGCTGCGCTTGATGGTGAACACGTAGTCCCAGCGGTTTTCATGGAACACGCTGGCCATCAGCGGCGTGCCCAGAATATCGCGCACCTGGGCCCGTTCCATGCCGGGCTTGAGTGCGGCAGCCTGTTCGCGCGAAACGAAATTGCCCTGGATCACTTCCACCTTGTACGGCGTGACCAGGCCGGCCACCCGGTTGCTTGCGCTGTCCAGGCTGCCGCAGCCGGTGGCCAGGGCGCAAAGAGCGATGGCGGCCAGCAACTGCATGCTGGGCCGCGGGGTGCGGAAGGTGTGTGCGGGCATGTTCAAAGTTGTGGCAATATGGTGAAATCATTGTACCGGCATGCTGTTGTGCCAACCTGAATCCGCCGCCGGCCCGCGCCAGCCGCCCGGCCCGCGCACCGCCCCGACGAAAGCCCCGCATGAGCAAGATTGACGAACTCAAAAGCACCGGCCTGAAAGCCACCCTTCCACGCCTGAAAATTCTGGAGATTTTCCAGAAGGGCGTGCAGCGCCACATGACCGCCGAAGACGTGTTCCGGGTGCTGCTCGAGGAGCGCTCCGACGTGGGCCTGGCCACCGTCTACCGGGTGCTGACGCAGTTCGAGCAGGCAGGTATTCTGGACCGCAGCAACTTTGAGTCGGGCAAGGCAATCTACGAGCTCAACGAAGGCAAACACCACGACCACCTGGTGTGCCTGGATTGCGGCAAGGTCGAGGAGTTCATTGACCCCGAAATCGAAAAGCGCCAGCACGCAGTGGCGACGTCCAAGGGTTTTGTGCTGCAGGACCATGCGCTCAGCATGTACGGCAATTGCACCAAGACCAATTGCCCGAACCGCCCGGCATCGGGTGCGCCGCGCACGGGGCACCAC
>JAZKCX010000237.1:0-3259 GCA_040387875.1 Pseudomonadota bacterium
ACCCGTGGCGCAGGCAACACCTGGAGCTACCCCCAGGGTTCCACTTTCAACCGCCGCATCCACACCCTGACCGAGATCGAGATGTCCGGCCCGGCCCGTGGCAACGCTGCGCTGGTCACCAAGTTCTCGCCCACCGGTGTGCGCACCCGCGGCACGGTGAACAACTGCGCCCACGGCTACACCCCCTGGTACACCTACCTGGCCTGTGAAGAAAACTGGGCAGGTTATTTCCGCCGCGTGACCGCGACCGACAACGCCAACCGCAGCGCCAAGGAAATCGCCTCGTTCGGTCGCTACGGTGTGGCTGGTAACGGCCGTGAACTGTGGGCAACGGTGACGCCCGACACCGCCAACGACCTGTATGGCCGCTGGCGCGCCGAAGTCACCGGCGCCACCGCCGCTGACGACTACCGCAACGTTGCCAACACCTACGGCTGGTGTGTCGAGATTGATCCGTTCAACCCCACCGCTGCGCCCAAAAAGCGCACCGGCATGGGCCGCAAGGCACAAGAAGGCGCCTGGCTCGGCCCGGTCGTTACGGGCCAGCCGCTGGTCTGGTACATGGGTGACGACTCGCAGAACGAGTACATCTACAAGTACGTCTCCAACGCCGTCTGGGACCCGGCCGATGCCACCCGCGGCCTGGCCGCCGGCGACAAGTACCTGGACGACGGCAAGCTCTATGCCGCCCGCTTCAATGCCGACGGCACCGGCACCTGGCTGGAACTGCGTTTTGGCACCAACAACATCACCGCTGCCTACGCGCCCTATGCTTTCACCGACCAGGTCGATGTGCTGCTGAACGCCCGCCACGCGGCCGACGCTGCCGGCGCTACCCGCATGGACCGCCCTGAGTGGGCCGGTGTGAACCCCGCCAACGGCGAGATCTATGTGACGCTGACCAACAACAGCTCGCGCACTGCCACCAACACCGATCCCGCCAACCCGCGTTTCTACGACAACGTGGCCACCAACGGCAGCGTGACCCGCGGCAACCGCAACGGACACGTCATCCGCATGGCCGAATCGGCAGGCAATGCCGGCACCAGCATGCGCTGGGACGTGTACCTGTTTGGTTCGCGCGCCAACGCACCGGCCGGCTCCAACATCTCGGCACTGACCGCCAACAACGACTTCTCCAGCCCCGACGGCCTGTGGTTCAGCAACGCCACTCCCGGCCTGCTGTGGCTGCAGACCGACGACGGCGCCTACACCGACGTGACCAACTGCATGATGCTGGCCGCCGTGCCTGGCCGCGTGGGTGACGGTGGTGCCCGCACCATCACCAACACCAACACCGCGGTAACGCCTGCCACCACCGCCACCCAGGGCACGTTTGTGGGCGCCACGCCGACCGACGCCACCCTGCGCCGCTTCCTGGTGGGCCCGAAGGACTGCGAGATCACCGGCATCACCGAGTCGCCTGACGGCACGGCGATTTTTGTGAACATCCAGCATCCCGGCGAAGGCACGGTGTCGTTGGCCAACTTTGGCACCAACACCTTCACCAGCTACTGGCCGTATGCCGCTGACGCCAGCGCCATGGCCGACACCAGCGTGCCGGCCAACCGCCGTCGCCCGCGTTCGGCCACCATCGTGATCACCAAAAACGGCGGCGGCAAAGTGGCTGTCTGATAAATAGAGGTCGCGCGCCGCTGGCGCGCGCTTCAGGCCCGGCATCCCTCCAGGGGAAGCCGGGCTTTTTTCATGGGCTGGCGCGGCGCAGGTGCCCCAGCGGCAGCGCGCCGTCGGCCTTGACCTCGCCCAGCGAAAAACTGGTGTGCAGGTCTTTCACCTTGGGCAGGTTGATCAGCACCTCGCGCGCAAACTGGCTGAAGGTATTGAGGTCGCGGCTGACCACCTGCAGCTCGAAGGTGCCGGTACCGCTGATGTAGTGGCAGGAGACGATCTCGGGAATCTTGCGGATGGCTTCTTCCAGCTCGCGGGTGACGTCGCCGGTGTTGCGTTCGGCGTCCAGCCGCACAAAGGCCAGCACGTCCAGACCAATCTTGTGGCGGTTGATTTCGGCCCGGTAGCCGGTAATAAAGCCGGCTTCCTCCAGCGCCCGCACCCGGCGCCAGCAGGGCGCAGCGCTCAGGCCCACGCGGTTGCTCAACTCGGCATTGGTGAGCCGCGCGTCCGATTGCAACTCGTTCAATATGGCAACGTCAAATTTATCAAGTGTTTCCATTAATGCCACTTTAGCGCAAGATTCTTTCTTGAACCAGCGATAAATGGGCAAAGAAAGCAAACACCTGTCGGGCCAGAACTTCTACACTTTTGCCCATACACGCAAAGGCTCCACCATGAACGCACCGCTGCCAGAACACATCCGCAAAGCGCTGGAAACCGTCACCCTGGATGACAAGTACAGCCTGGATTACGGGCGGGCTTTCATGTCTGGCGTGCAGGCGCTGGTGAAGCTGCCCATGCTGCAGCGGCTGCGCGACAAGAATGTGGGCAAAAACACCGCCGGCTTTGTCAGCGGCTACCGCGGCTCGCCGCTGGGTGGCTACGACCAGGCGCTGGTGAAGGCCGCGCCGTATTTGAAGGCGCAGAACATCGTGTTTCAGCCCGGCGTCAACGAAGAGCTGGCCGCTACCGCACTGTGGGGCACACAGCAGCTGGGCTTTGCACCGCCGGGCAGCAACAAGTTTGATGGCGTGTTCGGCATCTGGTACGGCAAGGGCCCCGGTGTGGACCGCTGCTCCGATGTGTTCAAACACGCCAACATGGCCGGCACCACGCCCTGGGGCGGCGTGATTGCGGTGGCCGGCGACGACCACACCGCCAAGAGCAGCACCGCTGCCCACCAGAGCGACCACATCTTCAAGGCCTGTGGCCTGCCGGTGTTTTTTCCGGCCAGCGTGCAGGAAATTCTGGACCTCGGTTTGCATGCGTTTGCCATGAGCCGTTTCTCCGGCGTCTGGGCCGGCATGAAGACGATTCAGGAGATTGTGGAATCCAGCTCCACCGCGATGATCGACCCCGACCGCGTGGACATCAAGATCCCCGAATTCGTGATGCCGCCCGGCGGCGTGCACATCCGCTGGCCCGACAACGCGCTCGACCAGGAAGCCCGTCTGTTCGACTACAAATGGTATGCCGCGCTGGCCTACATCCGCGCCAACCGCCTGAACTACAACGCCATCGAAGGCCCGAACGACCGCTTTGGCCTGATCGCCAGCGGCAAGGCCTACAACGACACCCGCCAGGCCCTGCTCGATCTGGGCCTGGACGACGCCGCCTGCCGCCAGAT
>JAZKCX010000238.1:0-15989 GCA_040387875.1 Pseudomonadota bacterium
AAGCCAAGACCACCTACGGTGTGATCGGCGTCAAGGTCTGGGTCTACAAGGGCGATACGCTGGGCCGCAACGATGCGCCCGCCGCCATTGAACCCCGCAACGACGAAGAGCGCCGCCCGCGCGGTCCGCGTCGTGATGCCCGTCCGGGTGACCGCCCGAACGACCGTCCACCTGCCCGTGGTCCACGCCGCCCTGTGGGTGGCAATGTGGCCCCGGCCGATGGCAGCGACAAGCCTGTCGAAGCAACAGGTGCTGCTGATGCACCGAAATCTACCGTTAAGCGCGTCCGCAAAGTAGCCGCGCCAGGAGCCGCACCGGCTGCTGACGGTAAAGGAGAATAAACATGCTGCAACCCGCTCGCCGCAAATACCGCAAAGAGCAGAAGGGCCGTAACACCGGCATCGCAACCCGTGGCAACACGGTGGCGTTTGGTGATTTTGGCCTGAAGTCGACCGACCGTGGCCGTCTGACGGCCCGCCAGATTGAGTCCGCACGCCGTGCGATCTCCCGCCACGTGAAGCGTGGCGGCCGTATCTGGATCCGGATTTTTCCGGACAAGCCGATCTCCCAGAAACCCGCTGAAGTCCGCATGGGCAACGGCAAGGGCAATCCCGAGTACTACGTCGCTGAAATCCAGCCCGGCAAGGTGCTGTATGAAATCGTCGGTGTGCCTGAAGAACTCGCACGCGAAGCGTTCCGCCTGGCAGCTGCCAAGCTGCCGCTGCGCACGACCTTCGTCGCCCGCATGATTGGCCAGTAAGGAGAATGAAGAAATGAAAGCCTCTGAACTGCGCCAAAAAGACGTCGCCGGCCTGCAAACCGAAGTCAAGGAGCTGCAAAAAGCCCACTTCGGCCTGCGCATGCAGAAAGCCACGCAACAACTGACCAACGTTGCCACGCTGCGCTCGACGCGCCGTGACATCGCTCGTGCCAAGACCATCCTGGCCGAGAAGAAATCTGCCGAGCAAGGAGCCAAGTGATGACGGAAGCTAAAAAATCCCTCAAGCGCAGCTTGATCGGCAAAGTGGTGAGCGACAAGCGTGCCAAGACCGTAACGGTACTGGTAGAGCGCCGCGTGAAGCACGAGCTGTACGGCAAGATCGTCGGCAAATCCAGCAAGTACCACGCCCATGACGAAAATGGCGAATACAAGCTGGGTGACACCATTGAGATTACCGAGAGCCGGCCGATTTCGAAAACCAAGAACTGGGTTGTGACCCGCTTGGTGGAAAAAGCAGCTGCGGTTTAAATTACCGAAAGTGCTTTAGCGCACCACAAAAAACGGCCCACGATGTGGGTCGTTTTTGTTTGTGGCACCATGGTCGGTGTACAGGCCAACTGGCCATTTATCTGGAGTAATGGACATGATCAAAATTGGTGATTCTCTGCCCTCGGCAACCTTGATGGAATACTCGGAAGTCGAAGGCGGTGGCTGCAGCATCGGACCCAACCCGGTCGATGTTGCAAAGGCCGCTGCCGGCAAAACCATCGCACTTTTTGCGCTGCCAGGCGCTTTCACCCCGACCTGTTCGGCCAAGCATGTGCCAGGCTATGTCGAGAATTTCGACGCGCTGAAATCAGCCGGTATAGATGAAATCTGGTGTGTCAGCGTCAATGACGCCTTTGTGATGGGCGCCTGGGCACGGGACCAGAAAACCGGTAGCAAGGTGCGCATGCTGGCCGATGGCAGTGCGGCCTTTGCGCAGGCCACGGGCCTGACGCTTGATCTGACATCGCGCGGCATGGGCCTGCGCAGCAACCGCTATTCGATGCTGGTGCGCGACGGCAAGGTTGTCAGCCTGAATGTGGAAGGCCCGGGGAAATTCGAGGTCAGCGACGCAGCGACATTGCTTGCACAAGCCAAGGCCTAAGCCGATCTCAGGCCTTGGCCAGCAACTGCTCAATCAAACGGTGCAGCTCGGCAAAATCGGGCTCGCCTACATAGCGTTTGACGATAAGCCCCTGTTTGTCGACGATATAAGTGGTCGGCGTGAGGCTGACGTCGCCCCAGGCTTTGGCGACCGCGCCGGTATTGTCGATCGCCACCGGGAACGGGAGCTTGCGGGTTTCCGCAAAATTCACCACGTAGCTCGGTGGGTCGTAACTCATTGCGACCGCCAGCGTATCGAAGCCCCGTCCTTTGTACTTTTCGTAGGTGGCGACCAACTTGGGCATTTCCGCCACGCAAGACACGCAGCTTGTAGCCCAGAAATTCACCAAAGTAACCTTGCCCTTCAGCGCGGCCGAAGTTGTGCGGGAGCCATCCAGCAACACAAAGGTGGATTCAGGCGCCTTGCTTGAACTTGTGCCAACATAGGCGCCAACAGCCAATGCGGCAACAATTGCGGCGGCAGCGGCATAGACTACGGGTTTCATGACAGGGAGACTCCTATGGATCGCAGGCAGTTTAACGGCAGGTCGACCGGTTGGGTGGCGGGCCTTTTGATAGCCACTTACCAGCAGGCCCAAGCGCTCACGCTGAATGACTTGACCGAGGGGGAAGCCAGCCAGGGGCTGAAGCTTGCGCTGGAAAAAGGGGCGAACGCGGCCATCAGCCTGCTGGGGCGGTCTGATGGATTCCTCGGCAATCCCAAGGTTCGCATTCCTCTGCCGGGATTTCTGGAAAGCGCGTCAAAAATCCTGAAAACCATGGGCCAGGGCAAAAAGGTCGACGAACTGGTTACGTCCATGAACCGCGCGGCAGAGACGGCGGTGCCCATGGCCAAGGATCTTTTGGTCGGTGCAGTCAAGACCATGAGCGTCAAAGATGCGAAAAACATCCTGACCGGAGGCGACAACTCCGTAACTACTTTTTTCGCCGAGAAAACCCGCGCACCGCTCAGCACCAAATTTCTGCCGGTCGTGACCAAAGCCACCGAAAAAGTGGGCATGGCCGAAAAATACAACAACGTGGTGGGCAAGGTGGCCGGCTTTGGCCTGGTGAAAAAGGAAGATGCCAACATTCAGCAATACGTCACCGGAAAGACGCTGGACGGCCTTTACCTCGTGATCGGTGACGAAGAGAAGAAGATCCGGCAAGATCCTTTGGGTAGCGGCAGCGCCGTGCTGAAAAAAGTTTTTGGCGCCTTGAAGTAAACAGCTATTCCTCGCTCCACCAGGGCTTGCGGTCAGCCCCCTCAAGTGTGAGAACCTCAAAGTTGTCTGGCATGGACGGGAAATCGACGGTAAGCACAAAGCCCTCGTCCACCTGAACCCGGTTCAGCGCCAGACCCATTACCTGGGTCAACTGCTGTACCAGTTGCCAACTGAGGCTGTTATGTAAGGCGCGCGAATTCGGTGTGCCATCGGGGTTGGGCTGGTGCCGGATGGTTGCCAGCAGGGCGGGATGCGGCGGGTCTTCCATAGGCTGCACCACAATACTGATCACCCGTCCGCCCTCCAGGCTCCAGTCGACCACGCTCTGAATGAGTTCGCGAACCAGTTGCGGGTCACCCACGATTTTGGCGGGCCGGATCGTGCTGCGCACCCTGACCTCAAGTTCGTCGAACAGGCCTGAACAGTCGTCCAGCACCGCATGGGCTTGCTCATCGAGGTCGACGATTTCGCGTGTGAGCGCGAGGTCTTGCCCCAGCAGCTTGCCGATTTTCTGGACCCGCTGTGCAAGCGCGCGGGCTTTGTAAATTGCGTTTTGCAACTGCTGCGCCTGTTCCAGCGAGAACGTCCGTGACTCGGCGAACGCGTCGACGATGCCCTGCATGGTGGTCAAGGGCGCCAGCAACTCGGAGCCCATGAGCTGGGCCAGCAGCGGAGTGGAAAGGTGGGACACGGCTGAAGGGGCCGGATTTTCCAGCGCATCGTTGGCAGCAAGGGGCAGCGCGGAATCGTTGCCGGGCAGGTCGTCTGAAGAAACCATGAGGGACATCCTAAGTAGGGCGGGCGACGCAGCAGGTGGCCCGGAAATCCCCGGGGCGCGCCGGCTTTGGAGTGTAACGGGTTCAATCCAGCCCGCGTGCGGATGCTCGGCCTGCGCTACACCGTGCCGGCGCGCTGCAGCTGGGCAATCTGCGCCGGGCTGTAATCCAGGATGTCGCGCAGCACTTCGTGGGTGTGCTGGCCCAGCAGGGGCGGCGGCAAATCCTTGCGCACCGGCGTGGCGCTGAGTTTCATCGGGCTGGACACCAGCGAAAGCCTGGGCTGCAACGGATGGACCCATTGGGTCACCATATCGCGGGCACCAATCTGCGGGTCGGTAAAAACCTCGGTCAGATTATTGATGGGGCCGCAGGGCAGCTTCGCGCTTTCCAGCGCCGCCAACCAGTCAGCCTTGGTGCGGGTCTTCAGAATCGCTTCCAGCAGGGGCACCAGGATGTCGCGGTGCCGAACCCGGCCCTGGTTTTGCATGAAGCGCGGGTCCTGTGCCAGTTCGGGCCTCCCTGCCACTGCGCAAAACTTCGCAAACTGGCTGTCGTTACCCACCGCAACAATGATGTGGTCACGGCCGCCAGTGGGGGTACCGGGTGCAGCCAGAACTTCAAACACCTGGTAAGGCACGATATTGGCGTGGGCGTTGCCAGCCCGGCCTGGTGGTTTGGCGCTTTCTCCACCCACCAGGTAGCCCGCGCCCAGGTTTGCCAGCATGGCGACCTGGGTGTCTAGCAATGCCAAGTCAATATGCTGGCCCTGCCCGGTCTTTTCCGCGTGGCGCAAGGCAGCGAGGATAGCAACGCTGGCGTACATGCCAGTGAACAAATCTGCTACCGCTACCCCCACCTTTTGGGGCCCACCACCCCGGTCGTCGCGCTCTCCGGTGACGCTCATCAGACCGCCCATGGCCTGTACGGCGTAGTCGTACCCCGCCCTTTCCCGGTAGGGTCCGGTCTGGCCAAAGCCGGTGATGCTGCAGTACACCAGAGAAGGCTTGAGTTGCTGCAGCGATGCTGCATCCAGGCCGTAGCGCGCCATGTCGCCGACCTTGAAGTTCTCTACAAAAACATCGCAGTGGATCACCAGTTCCCGCACCAGGGCCTGGCCGGCAGGGGATGCGATATCGCACGTGAGCGATCGCTTGTTGCGGTTGGCGCCCAGGTAGTAGGCTGCCTCGGCGGTGTCATTGCCGGCCTGATCTTTCAGAAAAGGCGGGCCCCAGCCGCGGGTGTCATCTCCGCTGCCGGGACGCTCGATCTTGATGACATCCGCGCCCAGATCGGCCAGTGTCTGGGTGCACCACGGCCCCGCCAGTACACGGGAAATGTCCAGAATACGTATGCCATCAAGTGCGTTCATAGGCTTATTCTCAGTGCAAACGGATAATCTGCACATGTCCCCATTCGTTCGACGAACCGCCTTGCTCCTGGCTGCGCTGTGCCTGCAGGCCTGCAGCCCTGCGTTCAACTGGCGCGAGGTTCGGATGGACAACGCGCCGCTGGTAGCCTTATTGCCCTGCAAGCCCGACAAGGGCGCGAAAACGCTCTCGCTCGGCGGCGTGCCCACCGAGCTGCAGATGCAGGGCTGCGAAGCGGGCGGAGGCCTGTTTACGGTAGCCGCTGCGCGGCTGCAACCGCCCGTCGATATAGAGCAGACCCTGCGCCAGTGGAAGATCGCCCTGCTGGCCAATGCACGCACCACCACGTCGCAAGATCAGAACTTTGCGCCTCCAGGAGCCGTACCGGTTCCCGCTTCGGTGCTGGCCACTTTTAATGGCCAGCGCGCCGATGGCTCGCCTGTATGGGGTCAGGTGGCGCTGTTTGCCCAGGGTGACCAGATTTTTCAGGCGGCCGTGTTCGCTGACAAGCCGCTGGCAGAGCCTGCCACTACCTTTTTTTCCAGTCTGCGTTTGCGTTGAGAAAGCGCGTTGCCGGGCTACCGGGGCCTGTGGTTTTCATGCCGCACCGTCCAGTGACGGGCAGGTAAAAAGCCATAATCAAAGCCACCCACCATGAACAACGGCATTCTCATCATCGCCCACGCACCGCTGGCCCATGCCTTGCGCCAATGTGTGCTGCATGTGTTCCCCGACAGCGCCGCCGGTCTGGTGGCGGTAGACGTGCAGCCCAATGTGTCGCCTGAGGAAACTCTGGGAACTGCCCGCATTGCGATGGAGCAATTGGACACGCCCAATATTCTGGTACTGACCGACATGTTTGGCGCCACGCCCTGCAATGTGGCGCAAAAACTGGTGGATGGAGTCAAGTCCAAGCTGATTGCGGGGGTCAACCTGCCCATGTTGCTGCGCACTGTCACTTACCGCAACGAATCGCTCGACGCTCTGGTAAGCCGGGCAGTGGCAGGTGGCGTGCAGGGCGTGATGCTGGTGGCCATTACCGCGCCACAAAACCAGGCCAGAAGAAAAAATGATCAAGACCACAACGACCATCAGCAATAAGCTGGGCCTGCACGCCCGTGCGTCGGCCAAGCTGACCAAGCTCGCCGGGAGCTTTCCCTGCGATATCTGGATGACCAAAGGCGAGCGCCGTATCAATGCCAAAAGCATCATGGGCGTGATGATGCTGGCCGCTGGCATAGGCTCGATGGTGGAAGTCGAAACCGACGGCGAGCGCGAGGACGAGGCCATGCAGGCCTTGCTGGCGCTCATCCACGACAAGTTCGGGGAAGGGGAGTGACTTTTTCTATCCACGGTCTGGCGGTGGCCCGGGGCATTGCCATCGGGCGGGCGGTGATCGTGGCGTCGAGCCGGGTTGATGTGGCCCACTATTTCATCGACGCCAGCAAGGTGGCGTCGGAAATCGAGCGGGTCCGGGTGGCGCGCAATGTGGTGGTGGACGAGCTCACCCGCATCCAGCACACGCTGAGCGAAATGCGCTCGCGCGATGCGCCGCACGAGCTTGGCGCGCTGCTGGATGTGCACCTGATGCTGTTGCAGGACGAAGACCTGATCAACGGCGTGAAAAACTGGATTACGGGACGGCTCTACAACGCAGAGTGGGCGCTTACGGCGCAACTTGAGGTTATTTCGCGCCAGTTCGACGAAATGGAAGACCAGTACCTGCGCGAGCGCAAGGCTGATCTGGAGCAGATCGCCGAGCGTGTGCTGCGGGCCATGAAAGGGGCGCCTTCGCCGATTGCGCCACCGCCGCCGACCCGCGAGAGCCGCAAGAAATCCACCCAGGACCTGTTGCTGGACGACACCATTGATGTGCCACTGGTGCTGATTGCGCACGATCTGTCGCCAGCCGACATGCTGCAGTTCAAACAAAGCGTGTTTGCCGGTTTTGTGACGGACGTGGGCGGCAAGACCTCGCACACGGCCATTGTGGCGCGCAGCATGGACATCCCCGCCGTGGTGGGTGCCCGTACCGCCAGCCAGCTGGTGCGGCAGGACGACTGGGTCATCATTGACGGCGATGCCGGCGTGATCATTGTTGATCCTTCGGCCATCATTCTGGCCGAATACGGCTTCAAGCAGCGCCAGGGCGAACTGGAGCGCGAGCGCCTGTCGCGGCTGCGCTTTACACCGGCAGTTACGCTGGACGACCAGAAAATCGAGCTGCTGGCCAACATTGAAATGCCCGAAGACGCGCCCGCTGCCGTGGGCGCGGGCGCGGTAGGGGTTGGGCTGTTCCGCAGCGAATTTTTGTTCATGGGCCGCCAGGGCCAGTTGCCTGGGGAAGAAGAGCAGTACCAGGCCTACCGGCGCGCGGTCGAGGGCATGCGGGGCCTGCCGGTGACCATCCGCACGGTGGACATCGGTGCGGACAAGCCCCTGTCCAAATCAACCGACCGGATTCACCGCGACGATGCGCATCTGAACCCGGCGCTCGGGCTGCGGGCCATCCGCTGGAGCCTGGCCGACCCGGCCATGTTTCTGACCCAGTTACGCGCCATTCTTCGCGCCGCCGCACACGGTCAGGTGAACCTGCTGTTTCCCATGATGGGCCACGGCACCGAAATCCGCCAGACCCTGTCGCTGGTGGACTTTGCGCGGGCCGAGCTGGACAACCGCGGCGTGGCCTACGGGCCGGTGCGGCTGGGCGCCATGATAGAAGTGCCGGCGGCAGCGCTCACCCTCAAGCTGTTTCTCAGGTATTTCGACTTTTTGTCGGTCGGCACCAACGATTTGATTCAGTACACCCTGGCCATTGACCGGGCCGACGAGTCGGTGGCGCACCTGTACGATCCAACCCACCCGGCGGTGCTGCGCTTGCTGGCGGACACGATTGCCGAATGTGATGCCCAGGGAAAAGGCGTCAGTGTTTGTGGCGAGATGGCCGGCGACGTGACCCTGACCCGCTTGTTGCTCGGGCTGGGCCTGCGCAGTTTTTCCATGCACCCGGCGCAGATCCTGGCGGTCAAGCAGCAAATCCTGCGTGCCGACACCGGCAAACTGCGCCACTGGGCCCAGCAGGTGCTGCAGGCCGAAGATCCCACAGCGCTGCTGGCGGGCTGATTCGGATACAAAGCCGAGAAGGCAATAAAAAAAGGGCACCGAGGTGCCCTTTTGCCTGATTACGCAGTCAGATCAGAATGCGTACTTGGAGCCCACGCTGATCGTATGGATCTTCGTGTCTTCGATCTTGGTGAAGCGGTAGTCGCCGGTCAGGCTCAGCTGAGGAGCAATCGGGTACTCCAGGCCGGCACCGAGGTACAGACGGTTCTTGTCTTCCTTGGCGCCACCGGCCTTGGCTTCGACGTTGATGACGCCGGCTTTCAGCTTGCCCACCAGTTCAGGGGTGAGTTGGTAGCTGGCAACCACACCGGCGTAGATGCCGCGCAGTTTGACGCCTTGGTCGTTGCCCAGGCTGTCGTAGCCGCCTTCAATGGCGAAAGTCTGGTCGAGGTTGTAGCCCAGACCCACGCCCAGACCCTGGTCACGGTACTTGAAACCGTTGTCAGAAGCGCGTGCGAAGTTGATCTTGGCTTCGAAGTACAAGCCGTTGAGCTGCGAGCTCTGTGCGCTGGCGGCACCGGTGAAACCCATTGCAAGTGCCAGAGCGGCGGCGGTCAAACCATATTTCATGTCTCATCGTGGACTCCCGGGCGATGTGCCCCGGTAGGGATAGCACCTGCATCCACTCCTTTCGTCTCAAAGCTATCTAGTTAACGGACAAGTTGTCGGCGCACCCGTGGGCGACACGACAAGCTGATAAATTCTAAGGATTTAAGGGGGGTGACTCCAGCAGCTTTTTACAAAGTGACGGGCATTAACAACAAAGTGTCGTCCAGCCTGGCCTCACAAACCCAGGCCTGCAGCGTGGGCCTGCTGGTCGGCGTGGTAGCTGCTGCGCACCATGGCGCCTACGGCGGCATGGGTAAACCCTAGTTCGTAGGCCTTGGCCTCAAACATCTTGAAGGTATCTGGGTGCACATAGCGGCGCACCGGCAGGTGGCTGCTGCTGGGCGCCAGGTACTGGCCAATGGTCAGCATGTCGATGTTGTGAGCCCGCATATCGACCAGCGTGGCGAGGATTTCCTCGTCGGTTTCTCCCAGGCCCACCATCAGGCCGCTTTTGGTGGGTACTGTGGGGTGCAGGGCCTTGAACTTTTTCAGCAGGTTCAGGCTGAAGGCGTAGTCGCTGCCGGGCCGCGCTTCCTTGTACAGGCGGGGCACGGTTTCCATGTTGTGGTTCATCACGTCGGGCGGCGCGGCTTTGAGGATCTCCAAAGCGCGGTCGTCGCGGCCGCGGAAGTCGGGCACCAGGATCTCGATTTGTGTACCGGGTGACAGCTCGCGGGTGCGGCGGATACAGTCGACAAAGTGCTGGCTGCCGCCGTCGCGCAGGTCGTCGCGGTCCACACTCGTAATCACCACGTACTTGAGCTTGAGCGCGGCAATGGTCTTGGCCAGGTTCTCTGGTTCGTTCACGTCCAGCGGGTCGGGCCGGCCATGGCCGACGTCGCAGAACGGGCAGCGCCGGGTGCACTTGTCGCCCATGATCATGAAGGTGGCCGTGCCCTTGCCGAAACATTCGCCGATGTTGGGGCAGGATGCTTCTTCGCACACCGTTACCAGCTTGTTCTGGCGCAGGATGTCCTTGATCTCATAAAAGCGGGTGGTGGGCGAGCCGGCCCGCACGCGAATCCAGTCGGGTTTTTTCAACACCTCGGCCTGTTGCACCTTGACCGGGATGCGCGACAACTTGGCCGCAGCTTTCTGCTTGGCAGAAGGGTCGTAGGTTTCGGTGCTCTGTACGTCCCGGACAACCGGGCGGGCGACTTCTGGATTACTCATGGTGTTTTCTATCGGTTCAGCGGCAGAGGTAGTGCGCGAGCTTGTGGCCCAGCACCCCGGCCGCCTCGTTCCAGGTGGCGGAAACCCCGATTGTAGAAAGGTCGGTGGTTTGCAGCCCGGCGTAGCCGCAGGGGTTGATGCGCGAGAAGGGCTGCAGGTCCATCGCCACGTTCAGCGCCACACCGTGGTAGGTGCGGTGGCGGCTGACCTTGATGCCCAGCGCGGCGATTTTGCCCAGCCCGGCAAACGGGTCGGCACCGGGTGCGGGTGCGGCCAGCAGTGCATGCGAGGCCGGATCGTCCAGCCGCACATAAATGCCCGGTGCGCTACGCACGCGGTGACCGGTGACGCCGAAATGTGCCAGCGTGCGCACCACGGCCTCTTCGATACGGTAAACGTATTCCTTCACGTAGTAGCCAGCGCGCTGCAGGTCCATCAAAGGGTAGGCCACCACCTGGCCGGGGCCGTGGTAGGTGACCTGACCACCACGGTCGGTGGCGACGACGGGGATGTCGCCCGGCGCCAGCAAGTGGTCGGGCTTGCCGGCCAGGCCCTGGGTGTAGACGGGCGGGTGTTCGCAGAGCCACAGCGCATCGGGTGTGTCCGGCGTGCGCGTTACGGTGAATTGCCGCATGGCGGCATAGGTCGGCAGGTAGTCCACCAGTCCCCGCTGCTGGACTTCCATGGCGGCCATGGCTAGAGCACGACCTTGACCAGCGGGTGCGCGCTGAATGCGCGGTACAGGTCGTCGAGCTGGGTGCGCGAGGTGGCTGTCACGGTAAGGGTCACGCCAAGGTAGTTGCCGCCCTTGCTGTCGCGCAGCTCAATGGTGGCGGCATTAAAAGCGGGGTCAAACTGCCGGGCGATGTACGTCAGCGCCTCCACAAAGCCGTCGTCGTTTTTGCCCATCACCTTGATCGGGAACTGCGAGGGGTACTCGATCAGCGATTCCTGGATGGCGGGCGGCATTGGCGAAATAGTCATGTCGAAAGCGGGCCGGTCAGGCGATAGGAGGCAGGTGCGGCGCGTCGGGTGCGAGGCCTTTGCTGTTGGCATAAGCATACAGCGATTGGCAAGGGGTGCCCCAATCCAACTTCAAAGCAGCCCACAGGCCAGAATTTAGCATCATTTATGCATCTGGCCGGCGTCGCTGCTTGATATTTTGCTATCAATTTTTATGGGGCTGGGCCGGCGTGGCAGGCGCCGGGTCTGGCCAATGGCAAGCACTTCAAAAGCACTGTCGGCCACGCCGAGGCTGCGCCGTTCGGTGGCCAGATCGCGTGGCGGCTGGTCGAGCGCCTCGCTGCTAAGGTCGAAGGTGCCCCAGTGCATGCCCAGGCTGTACTTGGCGTTGAGGTCTTGGTGAATTCTGACGGCCTCGCGCGGGTTGACGTGCTGGTCTTTCATGAACCAGTTGGGCTCGTAGGCGCCAATGGCAATCAGCGCCAGATCAAAACCGCCGCCGCGCTGGCGGTCGGCAAAGTGCTGGCGGGTGCGTACAAAATCCTGGCTGTAGCCGGTGTCGCCACTGAAATACCACTGAAAACCGGGCGAAAACACCGCCCAGCCACCCCACAGCGCATGGTGCCGGTCCGACAAGGTGCGGCCCGACCAATGCTGCACCGGTGTCAGAAAAAATTCGGTGCCGGCCACGCGGTGCGATTGCCACCAGTCCAGCTCCACTACGTTGGTAATACCGAGCTGGTTGAGCCAGGGTTTGATGCCCAGCGGCACCAGAAACAGCGGCGAGCCGCCCGCCTGCGCCGCCAGCAGCAGCACGCTGTTGCGGTCCAGATGGTCAAAGTGGTTGTGCGAGACCACCACCACGTCAATGCGCGGGAGCTGGTCGATGGCCAGGCCCGGCGGCTGCTTGCGAATGGGCCCCACCAGCGCCACCGGCGATGCGCGCTCGCTGAAGATCGGGTCGGTCAGCACATTCAGGCCACCGGCCTGCACCAGCAGGGTGGCGTGGCCTATCCAGGTGGCGGCCGGTTCCATGGCTGCGCCGGCCCTGGCATTGGCCTGCAGGAAATCCAGGTCGGGCGCTACCGTGGGTGTGGGCTGCGGCGGGGTAGCTGCGGGCGCAGGCCGCTCCGAAAAGTAGCGCCGGAAATCGCTGAAAGATTTGTTGACCGTGCCAATGTCGTTGTTGCGAAAACCTGTGGGGGTGTGGTGCGGCTTGGTGGGCTCGTAGTACGGATTGACCGAGGAGCAGGCCGCCAGCACCAGCGCGACGGTCACAGAACTTCCCACCAGGATTCGGCGAATGCGCAACATGACGGGCCTAGCGCAGGAGTTCTACCGCGCCAATGGCCAGCCAGCCCAGCCCAAAAACGATGCGGGCAAAACGCACGATCTGCTCTGTGGCCCGCCCGCCCGCCGGCCAGTCGCGCACGCCCACGGCAGACCGCAAGCGCCGGAACGGGCCAAAGTAGACATGGCCAAACAGCAAAAACATCAGCACGCCTATACCGGCCATCGCATGCCAGCCCGCCGGCGCCGGCGCGGCGGTGGTCAGCAGGTGGCCGCCGGTCAGCGCCAGCACCCCAATGGCAATCCAGACCATGGAGAAAAACCGCCCCAACACGGCAGCCATTAACGGCAGCCGTGTATCCGGCGCGAGCTGGGCCATGGCGGCCGGCCGCAACGCAAACAACAGAAAGCCGATGCCGCCCAGCCAGAAGATGGCGGCAGCGATGTGCAGGAATTTGGCGGTGTAGTACATGCGAGTCAGAAAAAAGTGCTGCTTTCGCGCCACACACAAAACAGTGCGGTCAGGCAGCGCCGCCATTGTGGCCGGGTTATGGCGGACTGTCCTGGCCGCAGTGTTTTTGCGTCTTGTGTGCCGGCCCCTCTGGAGCGGCACGGGTTTCTACGTATAATCAGAGGCTGAGCAGAAGTTTCATCACGTAACCTGGGCGTAATCTGAGATGCCAACAATCTCGTCGCGTCATGAGGCTGATGCTGAAAATGAAGACGAGGCATTCACGGCCCCCCCGCTAACGGCGGACGAGGCAAAAATGTTTCGCGAACGCCACCCGTCGCTTTCTCCCTGGCGGGTAGTGGTTTGGCAGATCGTGACAGGCGTAGTGGTGGCTCTGGTCGCCTACGCTGTTTCCGGAAAACAACATGTGGGGTGGTCAGCCGCTTACGGCGCACTTGCAGTTGTCTTGCCTGGCGCGGTCTTTGCCCGTGGTTTGACAGGTCGTTTTTCCTCGCTCAATCCGGGTACTGCGGTATTCGGGTTCTTCTTGTGGGAAATGATCAAGATCGCCTTGTCGGTGGGCCTGATGGTGGCGGCCCCGAGGTGGATTGACCCCCTGAGCTGGCCTGCGCTGCTCATCGGGCTGGTGGTGACGATGAAGGTGTACTGGGTTGCCATGGTGGTGAAACCCGGTAAATTGAAACAGACAAACGAGTAAACAGATGGCTTCTGGAACCGGACCTACCGCTGGTGAATACATCATTCACCACCTGACGCACCTGCAGAATCAGACGCCGAAATCGGTGGCTGACTTTTCGGTTTTCAACCTCGACTCGCTGTTTTTCTCCACTATTCTGGGCATTGTGGGTTGCTGGCTGCTCTGGCTGGCTGCACGCAAGGCGACCTCGGGCGTGCCGGGCCGCTTTCAGGCCGCGGTAGAGCTGCTGGTGGAAATGGTGGACTCGCAGGCCAAGGGCATTGTCCACAGCGCCGAAAGCCGCAAGTTTGTTGCGCCCCTGGCACTGGTCATCTTCGTCTGGATTTTCCTGATGAACGCGATGGACCTGTTGCCCGTCGATCTGCTGCCTGCCATCTGGCACACGGCCGGTCCCGCCGTGGGCATGAAAGACTACATGCGTGTGGTGCCCACCGCCGACTTGTCCATCACCATGGGCATGTCGGTAGCGGTATTGCTCATCTGCCTGTACTACAACATCAAGATCAAGGGTGCTGGCGGCTGGATTCACGAGCTGTTTACGGCACCTTTTGGTCCCCACCCGCTGCTGTGGCCCTTCAACTTCATGATGCAGATGATTGAGTTCATCGCCAAGACCGTGTCCCACGGAATGCGATTGTTCGGCAATATGTATGCAGGCGAGCTGATTTTCATGCTGATCGCCTTGATGGGTGGCGCCTGGTCGCTGTCGGCCACCGGCATTGGCCTGGCGATTGGCCACATCATTGCCGGCACGGCGTGGGCCATCTTCCATATTCTGATCATTACGCTGCAGGCCTTCGTGTTCATGATGCTGACGCTCGTGTACATCGGCCAGGCACACGACCACCACTAGGTCTCCCAGTTTCTTTTTCCCTTTCGTTAACCAAGTCCCTTAGGAGTCATCATGGAAGTTATCAGCTTTGTTGCACTGGCCGCCGGCCTGATCATCGGTCTCGGCGCTGTCGGCGCATGTATCGGCATCGGCATCATGGGCAGCAAGTACCTTGAATCCGCCGCACGCCAGCCCGAGCTGATGGGCGAACTGCAGACCAAGATGTTCCTGCTGGCCGGTCTGATTGACGCGGCTTTCATTATCGGTACCGGTATTGCGCTGTGGTTCGCCACCGCCAACCCGTTCCTGGCCCAAATCGCCAACCTGCCGAAGTAATTTTTCGCCGGATTAACGAAATTCATTCCCTGGCGGGGCGCTGGCCGCACCCCAGGGGTAAGGATGAAAAGTGAGCATTACCGGTACCCTGATCATTCAGATGATCGTGTTCCTGATTCTGGTCGGGTTCACGATGAAGTTCGTGTGGCCGCCCATTGCTGCAGCCCTGGACGAGCGCGCCAAAAAGATCTCCGAAGGTCTGGCTGCCGCGGACAAGGCCAAGTCGGAACTGTCTGCTGCCAACAACCGTGTCGAGGCCGAACTGGCCAAGTCGCGCACCGAGTCGGCTGCACGCCTGGCCGATGCCGAGCGCCGTGCGCAGGTCATCATTGAAGAAGCCAAGGCGCGCGCCACCGAAGAAGGCAGCAAGATCGTGGCAGCCGCCAAGGTCGAAGCCGAGCAGCAGGCCGTCAAGGCCCGCGAAAGCCTGCGAGAGCAGGTGGCTGCGCTGGCCGTCAAGGGTGCTGAGCAGATTCTGCGCAAAGAGGTTAACGCCTCGGTGCACGCAGACCTGCTGGGCCGCCTGAAGACCGAGCTGTAAAGGTAGACCATGGCCGAAATCGCCACCATCGCCCGCCCCTACGCTGAAGCGCTGTTCCAGTCCGCCAAGTCCGATCTCTCGGGCGCGGCGGTGTGGCTGGACAAACTGGCAGCCCTGGCCGCCGATGCGCAGTTGCAGCAGTTTGCTGACAGCCCCAAGGTCAGCAACGCCCAGGTGTTTGACGTCATTGTCGGCGCCTCCGGCCTGTCGCTTTCCGAGCATGCGAAAAACTTCGTGCGCACGGTGATCGACAACGGCCGTCTGGCGGCCCTGCCCGAGATTGCTGCCCAGTTCCGCGCGCTGAAAAATCTGCAGAGCGGTTCGTCAGATGCCACGGTCTACAGCGCCTACCCGATTGACGGGGCGGCACTGGCCGATGTGGCGCAAACGCTGGAAAAGCGCTTTGGGCGCAAGCTCAATGTGGCGGTGGCACTGGAGCCGGCTTTGATCGGCGGCATTCGCGTGGTGGTTGGCGATGAGGTGCTCGACACGTCCGTCAAAGCCCGTCTTGAACAAATGAAAGTGGCCTTGACCGCCTGAGGGCAGTTGGGGTCTGTTGGTAATTTAAAGAAAGAAGGAAAGAGTCATGCAACTCAATCCCGCAGAAATTTCTGAACTGATCAAGAGCCGGATTGAGGGGCTGTCCGCCAGCGCCGACATTCGCAATCAGGGCACCGTGGTCTCCGTGACCGACGGTATTGTGCGCGTCCA
>JAZKCX010000239.1:0-1698 GCA_040387875.1 Pseudomonadota bacterium
GCTTCATGCCCGCAGCAAAACCCTGTTGACCCACCAGGGTCTGCATCATCCGCACGACTTCCGCGCCTTTTTCGTAGACGGTGACGGTGTAGAAGTTGTTGATTTCGACATAGCTGTCGGGCCGCACCGGGTGCGCCATCGGGCCGGCGTCTTCGGCAAACTGGCTGGTGCGCAGCAGGCGCACGTCTTCGATGCGTTTCACCGCGCGGGCACTGGCGCTGCCCGAGAGGTCCTGGCTGAATTCCTGGTCGCGGAAAACCGTCAGGCCTTCCTTCAGGCTGAGCTGGAACCAGTCGCGGCAGGTGATGCGGTTGCCGGTCCAGTTGTGGAAGTACTCGTGGCCGACCACGCTTTCGATGTTGCCGTAGTCCACATCGGTCGCGGTAGCCGGGTTGGCCAGCACGTACTTGGTGTTGAAGATGTTCAGGCCTTTGTTCTCCATCGCGCCCATGTTGAAGTCGCCCACGGCAACGATCATGAAGCGCTCCAGGTCCAGGCTCAGGCCAAAGCGGGCCTCGTCCCAGGCCACGCTGGCCATCAGCGAGTTCATCGCGTGCTCGGTCTTGTCGAGGTCGCCGGGGCGCACAAAGACCTGCAGCAGGTGTTCGTTACCGGCGCGCGAGGTGATGCGCTGCTCGCGCGCCACCAGCTTGCCGGCCACCAGCGCGAACAAGTAGCAGGGTTTTTTGTGCGGGTCGGCCCAGCGCGCGAAATGCCGGCCGTCGTCCAGCTCTCCCTGCTCGATAAGGTTGCCGTTGGACAGCAGAACGGGGTATTTGGCCTTTTCGGCGCGCAGCGTCACGCTGTACAGGGCCATCACATCGGGGCGGTCGAGAAAGTAGGTAATGCGCCGGAAACCCTCGGCCTCGCACTGGGTGAAGAACGAGTCGCCGCTGACGTACAGGCCCATCAACTGGGTGTTCTTGGCGGGCGCGCAGGTGGTGAAAATCTCCAGCTGAAAAGCCTCTTCACCGGCCGGCAGGTTTTCCAGCACCAGCTGGCCGTTGTCCATCTTGAACGAACAGCCCTGGCCATTGACCAGCACGCGCGACAGGTTCAGCTCCACGCCGTCCAGCCGCAGCGGTTGCGCCGCCACGTCGGCATTGCGTCGCAGCGTCATTTTGTTCAGCACGCGGGTCTTGGCCGGGTCCAGATCAAAGGTCAGATCGACCGTGTCTATCCAGTAGGCGGGGGCGGTGTAGTCCTCGCGGCGGATGACCGTGCTTTGTCCTTCACGCATGGGAATTCTCCAGAATGCTGCTTGTTATGGGGGTGCCCATCAGACGCCCTGTTTCAGCGAGGCTTCGATGAAGGCGTCGAGGTCGCCGTCGAGCACTTTTTGCGTGGCCGAGGTCTCGAAGTTGGTTCGCAAGTCCTTGATGCGGCTCTGGTCGAGCACATAGCTGCGGATCTGGTGGCCCCAGCCGACGTCGGTCTTGGTGTCTTCCAGTTTCTGCTGTGCTTCCTGCTGCTTGCGCAGCTCGAAGTCGTACAGGCGCGAGCGCAGCCGTTTCCAGGCCACGTCGCGGTTGCTGTGCTGGCTGCGGCCGTCCTGGCACTGCACCACGATGCCGGTGGGAATGTGCGTCAGGCGCACGGCCGAGTCGGTCTTGTTGATGTGCTGGCCGCCGGCGCCACTGGCGCGGAAGGTGTCGACCCGCACGTCCGACGGGTTGATATCGATTTCGATCGAGTCGT
>JAZKCX010000240.1:0-6504 GCA_040387875.1 Pseudomonadota bacterium
GCTGCCGCCAAGCCGAGTTCACCAGAGAAGAAAAGCACTTTGAATCCTCCATCTCCCAAGCCTGCCGTTGTTGCTGCCGTGCCTACGCCCGCTCCTGCGCCCGCCAAGCCGGCGCCGGCCAAACGCGCCGGCCGCCTGAGTTCGTCGGTCATGGCCGCACCGCCGCCGCCGGCCGTGGCATCGCTCGCCGCCAAGGCCAGCTACACCATGCCCTCGGCCTTTGCGCCCTTGCCGCCAGCCAGTGCGCCGCACCCGATGCCGGTCAAAAAAGACCCCAAGCTGGCCAACAACTGGAAAACCAAGACCGCGGCCGAGTTGCTCGACCCCGAAGTGCTGGCCATGCCCGACGCCGAGTACATGAACGACAAGCAGATGGCGTTTTTCCGCCTCAAGCTGGTCAGCCTGAAGCAGGACATCCTGGCCAGTGCCGGTGAAACCACCGAACACCTGCGCGAAGAAACCGTGGTCGTGCCCGACCCGGCCGACCGCGCCACCATCGAAGAAGAACACGCACTCGAATTGCGCACCCGCGACCGCGAGCGCAAGCTGCTGAAAAAGATCGAGCAGTCGATCCAGCGGATCGACGCTGGCGACTACGGCTACTGCGACGAGACCGGTGAACCCATCGGTGTGGGCCGCCTGCTGGCCCGTCCCACGGCCACGCTCTCGCTGGAAGCGCAGCAGCGCCGCGAGCTCAAGCAGAAGATGTTTGGCGACTGAGCTGCCCCCCGCGCACAAGGTATTTCGCCACTTCCCCCATGAGCCAGGACGACCCGGACGACCCGCCCCCCACCGCCGGCGGGCTGTTCTCCAAGGTCGTCAAATTTGTCCGCCACCCCACCACCCAGTGGGGTGAACTGGACCAGCCCGCACCGGGGCCGGAAGACCCGGCGCGGCAATCCCTGAAAGAAATGATCGTGCGCAAAAAGCGCAACGATTTTGTGCGCCAGCGCGAGTTCGACCTGTTGCGCAAACTGCGCAACAAGGAAATGGTCGAGCAGCCCGGCAGCACCGGCCAGCCTTCGTTTTTCCAGAGCAGCTTTTCTTCCAACTCCGACGAGCGCGCCCAGACACTGAAAAAGATCGACGAGATCGAGGCGCAGATGTCCATGCAGTGGTGGAAAACCAAAGACGGCGCCACCACCCGCTCCCCGCCGGTGCCCACGCCCGGGGCGCGGGCAGGTGCGGCCGACACGGCAGCGCCTGCGGCATCCAACAGCAGCCTGCTGTCAGCGCCCGCCGAACCCACTTCGCTGCCGGTCAGCAGCATTCTGGTGGGGCCACCCACGTCGGTCCAGCCACCGGGCAGCGGCCCCATGGTGCTCAATTCGCTGGCCGAGGGCTACGACGTCCGCATGTCGGACTACGCTGCGTCGCGGCCCATGGCGGTCGAGGTGGCGGAGCTGCTGCACGACCCCGAGCTGGAAGAGGCCGCCATCCGTTTTGCCAACAGCGACGATGCCGGCGCCGAGTCCGCGCTGCTGGAAGCGCTGGCGCCGCAGGGTCCGCGCCACGGCCATGCCGATACGTGGCTGGCGCTGTTTGATTTTTACCGGGCCACCGGCGCCGCCGACGCTTTTGAGCGGGCCGCGCTGGACTTTGCGCGCGAGTTTGGCCGGTCCGCGCCGCAGTGGTTTTCGATTCCTGCCCAGCTGGCGCGCATGGCGGTGCCCGAGCAACCGGCGGAGTCGCGGCCCGAGCGGAGGTCGGACTGGGCTGCGCCAGCGCTGCTGGGTGCGCGCGCAGTGCAAAGCCTGGCGTCTGCGCTGGCAGCAGCGCCCGGACGGGTACGGCTGGACTGGTTGGCGCTGGAGCAGATCGAGCCCGATGCCGCAGCCAGCCTGCTGGCGCAGCTGGCGCACTGGCGCAAACAGCCGGTGGAGTTTGAATTCATGGGGGCCGAGCGGCTGGTTGATCTGCTGCGCCATGCCACCCCGTCCTGCCAGCCGAATGTCAATCCGGTCTGGTGGCGGCTGCGCATGGAGGTCTGCCGGGTGATGTTGCAACCCGAAGAGTTTGAACTGGTGGCGCTCGATTACTGCGTGACCTTTGAAGTCTCGCCGCCGTCGTGGGAGCAGGTAGCCTGCATCTACATTGCGCTGGACGCCGAGGGCAAGGCGGCCGCGCCGCGCAGTGTGGTCAACCTCGCGCCGCCTGATTCCACCCTCAGCGGCATGAGCACGCTTCGCCCGGATTCGCTGATTTTTGACGCCGAAGGCCCCGGCAGCCGCATTGGCAGCACCGTGTCGCTGGTGCTGGCCGGCCATGTCACTGGCGATGTGCCGCCCTCGCTGCGTGAGCTCGATGCCCGCTGGCAGGACGCCGAACACATGCAGATCGATTGCGGGCGGCTGACGCGGGTGGATTTTTCGGCCGCCGGCGCGCTGCTCAACTGGGTGGCGGGCCACCACGCCGCCAAACGCACGGTGCAGTTCAACCGGGTGCACCGGGTGCTGGCGCCGTTTTTTGCGGTGATTGGCATTTCCGAATACGCGGTGGTGGTGCCGGGGCTGGATTAGTTATTCCAGCAGCCTTGCGATTGCCCCAACCGGCCCCAAATCCCAGCGATGGAACAATTTCACGGAACCACTATTGTCAGTGTGCGCCGCAAGCTGCCCGACGGCCGCTGGCAGGTGGCCATTGGCGGCGACGGCCAGGTCACGCTGGGCAACATCGTCATCAAGGGCACGGCCCGCAAGGTGCGCAAGCTGCACCGCGACCAGGTGCTGGCCGGTTTTGCCGGCGCCACCGCCGACGCCTTCACGCTGTTTGAACGCTTCGAGGCCAAGCTGGAAAAACACCAGGGCCACCTGGTGCGCGCCGCCATTGAACTCACCAAAGACTGGCGCACCGACCGCGTGCTGCGCCGGCTGGAGGCCATGCTGGCCGTGGCCGACCGCGAGGCCTCGCTCATCATCACCGGCAACGGCGACGTGCTGGAGCCGGAGCAGGGCATCATTGCCATTGGTTCCGGCGGTGGTTTTGCCCAGTCGGCCGCCAAGGCGCTGCTGGACAACACCGAGCTGGGCGCACAGCAGATCGTCAAGAAATCCCTGGAGATTGCAGGGGAGCTGTGCATCTACACCAACATGCACCACACGATTGAAACGCTGGATTAAGCGATTCAACGGCTATTTTTAAGTCAAATCGCCCACGGGCCGGCGCCCTTTCTTGTTTATTAGCTACTTATTTCGTAGCGCACCGGATTTGTTATTCATGTCCTCCATGACCCCTCAGGAAATTGTTTCCGAACTCGACCGCCACATCGTTGGCCAGAAAGACGCCAAACGCGCGGTCGCCATTGCGCTGCGTAACCGCTGGCGGCGCCAGCAGGTCGAAGAAAAGCTGCGACCGGAAATCACGCCCAAAAACATCCTGATGATCGGGCCCACGGGCGTTGGCAAAACCGAGATTGCGCGCCGGCTGGCGCGGCTGGCCGATGCGCCTTTCATCAAGGTCGAGGCGACCAAGTTCACCGAGGTCGGCTATGTGGGCAAAGACGTGGACGCCATCATCCGCGACCTGGCCGACGTGGCCGTCAAACAGACCCGCGAAACCGAGATGCGCAAAGTGCGTGTGCGTGCCGAAGACGCAGCCGAAGACCGCATTCTGGACGCGCTGATTCCGCCCGCGCGCCTGGCCGACGGCGCTGCAGCCACCGACAGCGTGGCACGCCAGACCTTCCGCAAAAAATTGCGCGAGGGCCAGCTCGACGACAAGGACATTGAGATCGAGGTGGCTGACGTGAAGCCCCAGCTCGAAGTCATGGGTCCGGCCGGCATGGAGGAAATGGGCGAGCAACTGCGTGGCCTGTTCAGCCAGATGGGCCAGAACAAGCGCAAGCTGCGCAAGCTCAAGGTGGCCGAAGCGCGAAAGATGCTGGTGGACGAAGAGGCTGCCAAGCTGGTGAACGAAGAGGAAATCCGGGCCCAGGCCATCCACAACGCCGAGCAGAACGGCATTGTTTTCATCGACGAAATCGACAAGGTCGCCTCGCGCGGCGAAAACTCGGGCGCCGAAGTTTCGCGCCAGGGCGTGCAGCGCGACCTGCTGCCGTTGGTGGAGGGCACCACGGTGTCTACCAAATACGGCCCGGTCAAAACCGACCATATTCTGTTCATCGCTTCTGGCGCCTTTCACCTGTGCAAGCCCAGCGATTTGATTCCCGAGCTGCAGGGGCGTTTTCCCATCCGCGTGGAGCTGCAGTCGCTGTCGGTTCAGGACTTCGAGGCGATTCTTACCCAGACCCATGCCTCGCTGGTGCGCCAGTACCAGGCGCTGCTGGCCACCGAAGACGTCACGCTGGTGTTCACGCCCGAAGGCATTACCCGGCTGGCGCATATTGCGTTTGATGTGAACGAGCGCACCGAAAACATTGGCGCGCGCAGGCTGTCCACCGTGATGGAACGTCTGCTCGACGAGGTGAGTTTTGGCGCTACCCAGCTTGGCGGCCAGACCGTCACCATCGACGCCGCCTATGTCGATGGCCGGTTGAAAGAACTCAGCAGCAACGAGGACCTGTCGCGCTACATCCTGTAGTCGCCCGCGTGCCGATTGCCGGATGAATTCATCCGGCACATTCATATCCCTCGCTAAGTGCTTAATCTAGAACGATTTTTGCTGCCAGACTGCTGTCGAAAAGACGGCTAAGTTGTTGATTTCATTGCGAAAAATTGTCGCAAGCCCTCTTGCGCCGGCTTCTTTTCCTGATACAGTGGAAAAAAGTGCAATTAAGTGGTGAAAAGTGCTTCACCACACCTGCCTGCCGGCGCGAGGGATTTTCAAGGTGTTTCAAGGGGCTTCGTCTCTGAGTCTGGATGCGAAGGGTCGGCTGTCGGTGCCGACCCGGCATCGTGACGTCCTTGCGGCCACCGCCTCCGGCCAGCTCACCATCACCCGCCACCCCCACGGCTGCCTGATGGTTTTTCCCCGCCCCGAATGGGAAAAATTCCGCGAACGCATTGGCGAGCTGCCCATGGCCGGGCAGTGGTGGAAGCGTATTTTCCTGGGCAACGCCATGGACGTGGAAATGGACGCCACCGGCCGCGTGCTGGTGTCGCCCGAGCTGCGGCAGGCGGCGGGCATCTCCCGCGACATCATGTTGCTGGGCATGGGCAACCACTTCGAGCTGTGGGACAAGCCCACCTACGAGGCCAAGGAGGCCGAGGCCCTGCAGGGCGAGATGCCCGAGGTCTTCAAGGACTTTTCGTTCTGAAAGCCGACGGTGGAAAACCCATGGAAACACACCACCGTCTTGTTGAACGAAGCAGTCGAAGCGCTTCTCAGCACTACGGATACCGAGCCCCCTGCCAGCGGCAGCGCGGGCACCTATGTCGACGCGACCTTTGGCCGTGGCGGCCACTCCCGGCTGATTTTGTCCAGGCTGGGCCCGCAGGGCCGCCTGATCGCCTTCGACAAGGACCTCGATGCGCTGGCCGAGGCGCAGGCCATTACGGACCCGCGCTTTGTTATCCGCCACCAGGGCTTTCGCCATCTGGGCGAGTTGCCGCCGGCCAGCGTGGCCGGTGTGCTGCTGGACTTGGGCGTGAGTTCGCCACAAATCGACAACCCCGCGCGGGGTTTTTCTTTTCGCAACGACGGCCCGCTCGACATGCGGATGGACACCACCCGCGGCGAGAGCGTGGCGCAGTGGCTGGCCTATGCCGAACAGGACCAGATTGCAGAGGTAATACGTGACTATGGTGAAGAACGGTTTGCTGTCCAGGTTGCAAAAGCGCTTGTCGCTCGCCGACAGGAACGGGGCGCTCCTCAAACCACCCTTGAACTGGCCCAGCTCGTGGCTGGTGCGGTCAAAACCCGCGAGTCGGGTCAGGACCCTGCAACGCGCACATTTCAGGCTCTTCGGATTTTCATCAATGCAGAGCTTGAAGAGCTCGAACAGGCGCTAGAGGCCAGCCTTGACGTACTTCAACCCGGAGGCCGCCTGGTGGTCATCAGTTTTCACTCGCTGGAAGACCGTATCGTCAAGCAATTCGTTGCCCGTAATTCGCGCGACGAGTACGACCGCCGCGCGCCTTTTGCCGCGCCCAAAATCATGAAGCTGCGCGCACTCGGCCGCAGCAAACCGTCGGCCGCCGAAGTGGCTGCCAACCCGCGTTCGCGCAGCGCGATGATGCGCGTGGCGGAAAGGACGGAGGCATGACGCGATTGAACCTCGTGCTTTTGATGGGTGTACTCGCCAGCGCGCTCTACGTCGTGCGCACCCAGTACGAGTCGCGCCGGCTGTTTGTGGAGCTGGAGCGGGCCACCGCCGAGGCGCGCCGGCTGGAGGTGGACAACGAGCGCCTGCAGATCGACAAGCGGGCCCAGGCTACGCCGCTGCGGGTGGAAAAACTCGCCAAGCAGCAACTGCAGATGCGCCCGGCCACGCCGGCGATTACCCAGTACGTGACGGCGGGTACCGCTACCAGCACAGATGGGGAAGTGTCCGCCGCCGCGCCGGGCCGCCCCAAGCAAGGCACGGCCCCCTCGGGGGGCAGCGCA
>JAZKCX010000241.1:0-3959 GCA_040387875.1 Pseudomonadota bacterium
TGTTTGGCCGCAAAAGCCCAGACCATGCGCGAGGCATCCGGCCCCTGGCCGTCGCTGTAGGGCTGGGCTGCGGCACCGCCACTCCAGGCATGGCCGAGTTGGTCTACTTGTACCAAGGTGGCCACGGTGTTGCGGCCGCGTTTGAAGTCGGTTACCGCCATCGGATAACGCTGGCCGCGCTGCACGCTACGTTGTGCTGTGGAGCGTGCGCCTGCCGCGTTGGCCCACAGGTCAACTGCGGCCTGCCCGTTGCTGGCGGCCACCACCCGGTCGCCGCCGCCATGAATCACCATCAACGGTGGCCACGATGCCGCCAAAACACTTGTCAATGCAGGCCGGGTGGCGCGCAGGCCGTGCATGGCGCCCAGCGCCGACATGCCCGAATGCGCGGTACCCGGCGGTATGCCGGAATGCATCACCACCGCCTTGAAGCGCTCCGGGTAGCGCGTGACCAGCAGCGCCGCCATGCTGGCACCGGCCGACAGGCCCGCCAGCGCCACCCGCGTGCGGTCGGCCGGGTAGAGCAGACACACCTGGTCGATGGCGCGCAGTATCAGCGCGGCCTCGCTGAAAGCGCGGCCCGATTGGGTATCGAACCAGTTCCAGCAACCCTGCGCGTTGGCCAGGCGGTCCTGCTCCGGATAGAGCACCAGAAAACGCTCGCGCGCAGCGATGCGGTTCATGCGGGTGGAGAGCGCAAAACTTTTCGCGTCCTGGCCGCAGCCATGCAGCATCACCAACAAGGGCAGGCGTTCACCAAACTGCACATCGGGCGGACGGTAGAGCCGGTAGCGGCGGGTGCCGCTGGCGCCCATCACCATGCCGGCGATCCAGTCGCCTGTGCCTTTGGGGGGTTTGCGTTTGTCCAGCGCGGGTTGGATCGCGCGGCCCAGCGCGCGGCTGCTGGCCTGTACCGTGCTGCGGGTAAGTGCCGCAAAACTGCGCTCGTAGAGCTTGGCCCACGAGGGGCTGCGCAGTCGTTTTGCCATTCGGAAGATTGTAGGGACAGCGCGTACGCCACCGCTGCGCAAGGCCATTGTGTGGCCCGTATCAATCGCGCAGATGGAAGGGATTGAAATTGGTGTCGCGATCAAAATGATCGACGTTTTCGGCGCGCTTCAGATAGCCCACCACCGCGTAGGTCAGCGGCGTGGCCAGCACCTCCCACAGCGTTTTCAGAACGTACTGCGCCAGCGCCACTGCAATGATGTCCTGCGTTTTCCAGATGCCGTAAAACGCCACAAAATAAAACAGCGACGAATCGATCAGCTCGCCCACCAGGGTGGAGCCTATGGTGCGACTCCAGAGCCAGCGGCCTTGTGTGAGTACCTTGAGCTTGGCCAGCACGTAGCTGTTGGCAAAACTGCCGCACCAGAAGGCCAGCATCGACGCTGCCGCAATCCGCCAGGCGTTGCCAAACACGCCTTCCAGCTGGCCCTGGTAAGCCTGCATGAACTCGGTGTTGGCGGCGGGCAGTCCCACCACCACAGCCGCCATCACCGAAGCAAACGCCAGCGCGGCAAAACCGGCCCAGACCACGCGCCGGTCGCGGCCGTAGCCATAAACCTCGGTCAGGATGTCGCCGAACAGGTACGAGATGGGAAAGAACAGCACGCCGGCGCCAAAGGTCACCGGGCCCAGCAGCGGCAAATCCAGCGTGGCCTGCTTGGCCGCGCCAATAAAGTTGGCGCACAGCAGCACACAGACGAAAGCCGCCAGGATGAAGTCGTAGTAGCGGTAGCTGCGGCGTTGCATGGATGGGCTGCCTTTGGCCGGATTGTAGGCAGGCGCGCGGTAAAGTAGGCGCCATGGAGATCAATCTACCGTCTGTGCTGGCCGAAGTCACTGCGGCCTGCGAGCACTACGAAAAAGCGCTGGTGAGCAACGACATTGATGCGCTGATGGCGCTGTTCTGGAACGATGGGTTGACGCTGCGCTACGGCGTGACCGAGAACCTGTACGGCCATGCAGAGATCACGGCCTTTCGCCAGGCACGCAGCCCGTCAGGCCTGACGCGCATCGTGCTGAAAACCGTCATCACCACCTACGGCCACGACTTCGCCACTGCCAACCTGGAATTCCAGCGCGCCGGCAGCGCAGCCTTTGGCCGGCAGAGCCAGACCTGGGTTCGGATGCCCGAGGGCTGGCGGGTGGTGGCGGCGCATGTGAGCCTGCTGCCCTGAAGCAGGCCCACCCACCTCAGACTGTCAAGCCAGCTTGAACGGCAGCTCGCGCGGCGTTTTGCCGGTGAGCTGGGCAATCGCGTTGGCGAAGGCCGGCGCCAGCGGCGGCACACCCGGCTCGCCCATGCCGGTGGGTGCGTCGGCGCTGGGCACGATAAACACCGCAATCTGCGGCATGTCGGTGATGCGCGGCACCGCAAAGTCATGAAAGTTGCTTTGCTCCACCACGCCGTCTTTCAGCGTGATGGCCGCGCCGGGCAAACACATCGACAAGCCCATCAGCGCGGCGCCCTGCACCTGCGCTTCTACCGTCATCGGGTTCACCACCAGGTTGCAGTGCACGCCAGCGGTCACGCTGTGCAGTTTGGGCACGCCCTTCTCCACCGACGCTTCGACCACATAGGCCACCACCGAACTGAAGGACTCGTGCACCGCCACGCCCCAGGCACGGCCGGCTGGCAGCGTGCGTTTGCCGTAGCCCGATTTGTCCACCGCCAGTTGCAGCGCCGCCTTGTGGCGCGCATGGCCGCTGCCCATGAGTTGCATACGGTAGGCCACCGGGTCGAGCTTGCTTTCGCGCGCGACTTCGTCGATGAGTGTTTCCATCACATAGGCGGTGTGGGTCGAGCCCACGCTGCGCCACCACAGCACCGGCACATTGACCTGCGGGTGGTGCACCGACAGGCGCATCGGCAGCTCGTAGGGCTCCTTCATGCCTTCGACCATGGTGTTGTCGATGCCGTCCTTGACCATGAAGGGCTCGAACGGTGAGCCCTTGAGGATGGACTGGCCAACAATCACATGGTCCCAGGCGGCTATCTTGCCGGCGGCATCAAAACCGATTTCGGCGCGGTGCAGGTGCATGGGCCGGTAGTAGCCGCCCTTGATGTCGTCTTCGCGGCTCCAGACCGTGCGGATGGGTGCGTTGATACCGGCAGTTTTTGCCGCCTTGGCCACCTGGCAGGCCTCGACCACATAGTCGCTGCTGGGAATCGCGCGGCGGCCAAAACCACCACCGGCCATCTGCGTGTTGATCTTCACCGCCTCGGGCTTGACGCCCAGCGTGCGCGCGGCAGCGCCGGCGTCCAGCCCCGGCATCTGGGTGCCCATCCAGAGTTCGGCTTTGTCGCCACTGAAAGCCACGGTGCAGTTCAGCGGCTCCATCGGCGCGTGGGCGAGGTAGGGGAACACGTATTCGGCACTGATCTTTTTCGGCGATGCGGCCAGCTTGCTGACATCGGCCGGGTACTTCACCGCGCCGGTCTTTTTGGCGAGTTCGCGGTAGCCGGCGAGCTGTTTAACGCTGTCCACTTTTTCTACCGCGCTGCTGTCCCATTCCAGCTTGAGCGCATCGCGCCCTTTTTTGGCTTGCCAGTAGCCGTCGGCAACCACCACCACACCTTCACCACCGCGGTCGGTGGGTACGCGCAGCACGGCTTTCACGCCCTTCACCGCTTTGGCAGCGCTGTCGTCTACCGACTTGAGTTTGGCGCCAAACACCGGCGGCCGCGCCACCACAGCGGTGAGCTGGCCGGGCAGAAACATGTCCATGCCGTAAGACTGGCCGCCGCTCGATTTGGCGCGGGCGTCAATGCGGCCGGTGGGTTTGCCGATGATCTTGAACTGCTTCGGGTCTTTCAGCGTGACCTTTTCTGGCACCGGCAGCGCCATGGCCGCTTCCGCCAGCGGGCCGTAGCCGAGCTTTTTGCCGTTGGGCGCAATCACAAAGCCGTTTTCGGTGCGCAGGTCGGCCGCTGGCAATTTCCACTGCGCGGC
>JAZKCX010000242.1:0-1843 GCA_040387875.1 Pseudomonadota bacterium
GCGCCCTGGCTGAGCTTGAGTTCGATCATTTTGACCTGCGGGTCGTTGGCATTGGCCGCAAAACGTTCGGCGTTGAAATTGCCGGCCTCGTCCCGGCAGCCAAAGTAGCCCGAGCCGATTTCCCAGACCAGGTCGCCGCCGTGTACCCGGTGGTAGGAAGAGATCGAGCCCTCGCCGGTATCGTGCGCAAAGCCGCCGCGTTGGGCGCCGGAGTTCAGCGCCAGAATCGCGTTGGCCGACAGCGCGCCAAAACTCATGGCCGAGATGTTGAATACGCTGGCCTGGTAGGGCCGGGTGCACTGGCCGGGGCCGGCCTCGGCTGCCTGCTCCGGCGTGCCGCCTATCCAAATACGAAAGTCGTGTGAGGCAATCTCGGTGGGCGCCATCGAGTGGTTGATCCACTCGTAGCCCTCGGCGCCCACATCAAGCTGCGTGCCGAAGGGCCGCTTGTCCGATTCGCCCTTGGCGCGCTGGTAGACCAGCGAACGCTGCGAGCGCGAAAACGGCGCGGCTTCGGTGTCGCTTTCCAGAAAATACTGGCGCATTTCGGGTCGGATGGATTCCAGCAGGAACCGCACATGGCCCACGATGGGGTAGTTGCGCAGCACCGAGCGTTTGGTCTGCCGTAGGTCGTACACGCCCAGCCCCACCAGCCCGCCAAACAGCAGCACAAACAACCAGCCCACGCCAAACACCAGCACACTGAACAGTGCCAGCAGCAGGCCAAAACTGCACAGGCCCAGCGCGGTGTAGCGCACCGGGTAGTAGGCTTCAAGGCGAGACAGCATGCAGAAACTTTCTTGCGGCGTTACGGGCGCCGGCTACGGCGGCATTGTCATTGCTTTTGATGACGTGGCCAAACTTGGTCGCTTTACCCCCACCCCTCTTACACTGCTGTCCATGACTTCCGACACCCCGCTTCAGCCCACCGACTTTGACGCGCTCGATGCCCTGCTCGACGAACTGCGCACCCGTGACGACGAAATTCCGCAATGGGAGTTTTGCGAGGGTGCATTGGCCGCGCTGGTTTGTTGCCGCCGGCAGATTCCGCCCGAAGAATATTTGCCAGTGCTGCTGGGGACTGGCGACGGCAGTGGCAGCACCGGGCCGTTCACCACGCCCCAGCAGGCCGCGCGTTTCATGGCGCTGTGGCAACGGCGATGGGACGAGGTGGCCGCTGCGCTGGACGCCAAGGTCGAATCCCTGGAAGACAAGCAGGCCTACGCGCCCGAGGTGCTGGATGTGCGCGGTGGCGTGGCCGAGCTGCCCGAAGAAGAGCGCGCCGCCATGGCCGGTGACGAGCTGCCGGCGTTTGCGCAGGTCTGGGCGCTGGGCTTCATGTTTGTGGTGGAAAACTGGCCCGAAGACTGGGCCGCACCGCGCGACAAGGAAGTAGCCGAGTGGCTGGACAACGCCCTGAGTGCCATTGTGGCCCTGACCGAAGACGACACCGGCGTGCCCACGCTGTCGATGTTTTCCGAGAATGGCCCACCCAGCCTCAGCACGGAGCGGTTGGACGTTTATGGCACGGCGCTGTGGGCGGTGTACGACCTGCGCGAACTCTGGCGCACCGTGGGCCCCAAAGTGCAGCAGGTGCGCAAAGAGGCCGGGCCGGGGCGCAACGACCCCTGCCATTGTGGGAGCGGGAAGAAGTTCAAGAAGTGCCACGGGGCGTAAATTCTGAGTCGCTTTTGGGGCGGCCGGCGATCCGGGTGTCCGTTCTCCGGCCTGCTCGCGGGTGAGGTATCTGGTCTGCTATCGCAGTTGGCGTAAATGCGGGCTTCGGTGCGCCAGCGCTGTGCCTAACGCGAATGGGGCCTGCGCCCGGACACCCGGACCACCA
>JAZKCX010000243.1:0-6674 GCA_040387875.1 Pseudomonadota bacterium
GGCATGCGCGGCGTGATCCAGCGCGACCAGGGCAGCAGGGCGCTGGTCAGCAACTGCAGGCCCGATTGCGCCAGTACCGCGCTGAAATCCGTGCCGGCGCGCTGCAGGGCTGTGGCCTGTGCCAGGTCCAGCGGCTGGCCGTCGCTGCGGCGCGCAAACAGCACGCCGGATTCTTCAAACACCTCGCGGATGGCGGCAACGTACAGGCCCGACGCGGTGGCGGCATCAATGCCAGGCTCTGCCAGTGCTGCATGCAATGCGTCGGCTGGCTGGTCGAGCTGCGCGGCCAGGTCGGTATGGGCATCGGCCGCGTCGACCTTGCCGCCAGGAAAAACATAGGCGCCGCCCAGCACGTCGGACTTGCTGTGGCGCTTCATCAGAAAAACTTCCATGCCGCTGGTGCCATCGCGCAGCAACACCACGGTGGCTGCATGCAGCGGCGCGGTGGTAACGATGTTGGAGGTCAGTTCCATGGCTTCAAGCGCTGGATTTTGAACAATTTCAGCCGCAGGCCGGCGCGGGGTATTGCGTTGCAGCTATGAAAATAATAGTGCATATGGCAGGGGTGCCCCAGGCCACCGCCTGCAGCGGCAGCGGCCTTCAGGCCTCGCCGCCGAACTTCTTGACCAGGTTGGCGATGTATTTATCGACCAGCTTCTCGAATTCGCTCTCAACAATAGGCGCCACCACCATCTTCATCAGGCCGGGCAGCGGCACATCCGTGGTGCCCTCAATAACAAGTTTCAGGCTGGTCGATTTCTTGTTATCCACGATCGTCCAGCTGCCACCCACCTGCGCATTGCCTACGCCCTTGACCGGTGTCCACACCACCGTGCCCTTGGCCTTGTTGCTGGTGTATTTGGAAGCGTAGATGGTCTGGATATTCACCTGCGCGGTGCCGACCTTTTCCATTTCCCACTGGTAGGCGCCGTCGCCCAGGTCGGTGAGCTTTTCCACCTTGGGGAAATGCGCCGCCGAGGCCGGCACGTCGCTGAGTACGGCAAACACGTCAGCGGCCTTGGCCTTGACTTCGAACTCGTAGCCCAGATCGATTTTTACGGTAATGGCCATGGTTGTCTCCCAATGGATTTAGAGGTGTTGGACGAGCGGATTGTGCCATCCGCTTCGTCCGTTCCGTGTCACTGCGGCGCCTTGCCGCCGGCCGCTCAGGCGGCGGTCTTGCGGGTGCGGGCTTTCTTGAAGGCCGATGCGCGCTTGACGCCGGCCTCTGCGACCTTGGCCTTGGCGCCGCCAATCTTGTTGGCCAGCTGGGCCGACTTCTGCTCGATCTTGCCCACCAGGTTGCTCACGGCCACGGCAGCGGGAACCGCTGCTTCGGCGATGGTGTTGAGCGTGGTGACGCCGGTTTTTTCTTCAAACAGGCCGGCATTGGCAGCGACCTGGGCCACGCCCTTTTCGGCGAGCTTGACAACGTTGTTGACCACGGCGTCGGCGCCGTCGGCGGTCAGCGTGATGCCCTTGATGTAGTACGAGCCAAACACCTTTTGTGCGGTAGAGGCATTGCTGGCGACTTCTTTGGCCAGCTGGGGACGCGACTTGTCCAGGGCACGCTCCCAGCGCTGCTCGACATAGCCCACCAGGCGTTCGCCGCCCAGACGGTAAGCCTGGATGACGTTCTTGGCGGTGTTGCCGTAGGCGCCGATCACGTCGGTGGTTACGGAAGAGAGGGTGTTGGTAGTCATGATGGTTTCCTTTTCAGAAGTTGATGGACAAATTCTGGCGCCTATCGCTAGTGGGCGCGCCCTAATACGGCCGGTATTCCTAGGGCGTTGTCTCTATAACGGCCGCCGACCGGGAGCAACGGCGCCTTGTCCCACAAGGCGACGGCGCGGGGCGCACCCTAACGCGTTGCCGGCCCGACGCGTACAATAGAGCCCAGCCATTCAACGGCATCCGCCAGCCCCTTCAACGGCGCTGGCCACCGAATACGCAAACACTGGCCCTCCGCGCGAGGTCCATGCCGCCAGATTTGCACGCACCGGCGCCTTGGCTTGCCGGACTCGTTTTTCTCCTATTCCTCCCCCTGTGGTGGCCTGGTGCCAACCGCAGAGAGCATTTTTGCGCTACCTGTATCCATGAATCTTTCGAACAACAACATTACCGTGGGCCGCTACCTCGTTTCGCCGCTGCCCAAACAACTCGAGTGTGGCCAGTGGGCCAGCTCGGTATCCATTCGCTCTGGCGCCGGCAGCCACACGCACGACCGTGTGCTGCGCCTCAATCGCCTGTTCCGCGACCAAGTTGCCGCTGCCGAATACGGCGTGGCTGAAGGCCTGCAGTGGATTGGCAACCGCCACGCTGCCGCCGCCCCCACCGTTTAAGGAGTACGTTTATGGCCAAAGAAGAACTGATTGAAATGCGCGGCAAGGTGTCCGAAGTGCTGCCCGATTCGCGCTTTCGCGTGACGCTGGACAACGGACATGAACTCATTGCCTATGCCGGCGGCAAGATGCGCAAGCACCACATCCGTGTGATTGCCGGCGACAACGTGTCGCTCGAACTCTCGCCCTACGACCTGACCAAGGGCCGGATCATGTTCCGCCATATCGCGGGCCGTCCCGGCCCCACGCCGCGCTAGAACTTCGCGCCGGGAAGCTGTGCGCGCCGACACACGGCAGCGCAGGCTTCCTACACACACGTTCATGCTAGTGGTGTTCAATGGAGTCTCCTAGAGGAGCTACGCCATGAATACTTCCCTGCTTCCAGGCCGCCGCACGACCCTGTCGCTGCTGGCGGCTTTTGCACTGGTCACCCTTGCCGGCTGCGCTGCCTGGCGCATCAACGACGCCAGGGAACTGGCCCGCGCCAGCGAGCCTTTTCAAACCGCACCTCTGGACGCTACCGGCAGCCTGCTGGTGGTGGGCGACAGCACTGCCGTGGGCACCGGCGCCAGCAGCCCCGAGGGCAGCTTGGCGGGGCTGATTGCGCGCGACCACCCGGGCCTGCGCATCGTCAACCGCGCGGTGGACGGCGCCAAGTTTGACGCCATTCCCGCGCAACTGGCCGCCGACAGCAACCGCTTTGATGTGATTCTGGTGCTGGCCGGCGGCAACGACGTGATTCGCCTGACCCGCGAAGACAAGCTGCGTGAGGCCATCCAGCAGACCGCGGTGCTGGCCCGTGCGCGCAGCAACAATGTGGTGTTCATGCCCTCAGGCAATGCCGGCAATGCGCCGTTCTTTTTTGCACCGGTGTCGTGGTTGATGACCGAACGCTCACAAACCCTGCACCGGCTGGTGCGCGAGGCCGCCGCGACGCACAGCGCCAGCTATGTGAACCTCTACAAACCTGCCGCAGACGACCCGTTTGCGCAGCGCCCCCAGGAACTGCATGCCGCCGATGGTCTGCACCCCAGTGACGCGGGCTACCGCATCTGGTACGGCGAGCTGAACCAGCAGGCCCAGCTCGCACAAAAAATTGCCGCCTCGAAGGCGGCAACTGGCGGGGTGGCCCGCACGCGCTGATGCGCGCCAGGCCTGCGCCGGCTACTTGTTTTTCAGTTTGCCCCGGGGCAACACCGCCGTAATGGGCGGTGTGGGGCGGTCTGAAGGCACCGACTGCTTGGGCACCGAGGTGTCTTTTTTGGGCTTTTTTTCCATCTTGCTGCTGCGCTGGTCACCTTTGGCCATGGGCCTCTCCTTGAAGGGCGGCCCGCCATCGGACCGCTGCACCGGATGGTAACGCGTTGCGACGGCCGGCAGCCGGCTTTTACTGGCTCAATACCAGGCTCAGGATGACACCGGTGGCAATGGCTACCAGCACATAGTCGCCGCCCACCTGCACCCATTGCTGGCCGCGCGGGGGTGCGCTCAGGCGGTGGCCGCGCCAGTCGTTCACCACGTACTGGCGGCTGCGGTATTCGGTCGGAATGCGGCCACCCCGGTAAAAGCCGGGGCCGCGCGCGCCGTAAGACCGGTCGCTGCGGGCGTTGTGGCCAAAACGGTGGCCGTTGTTGTCGCCACGGTGGTCAAAACGTCCATGGTTGTCGCCCCGGTTGTCGAAGCGGCCGTTGTTGTCGCGCCGGTCGTCCCGGCGATCGTCACGACGGTCGTCGCGGGCCTGGGGGCCGCCGCCGCGCTGTTCGTAGCGCGGGTTGTCATTTCCCTGCCCGCGCCCCTGGCCCTGGGCAAACGACAGCGAGCTAAAGCCCATGGATGCTGCAGCGATGGCGCAGACGATGGCGGTGGTTTTCATAGTGAAATTCCTTTGGTTGGGAGACTGCATCGTGCGCTGGCAAGGTATCGCAAACGCATGCGCCGCACGTTGATTTGTAAAGCCGGGTGTCCGGTTGTGCGGTGGGTTGCCATCTCAGCTCGTGGCGATGCGGATTTTCCCCTCGCGCACATAACGGTCGTATTCCTCGCGCGGAATGGCGGCCGAGCCGGCGCTGCCGTCTTCTTCGGTCCAGCCCAGCGTGGCACTCTCGGCGGTCAGACTGATATCTGCCGGCCCGTCGGGGATAGGCATCAGCACGCCGTCGCCGACGCGAAAGCAGACTTCTCCGCGAATCGTGGCTTGTTGCTCCATGGTGCGTTCTCCTTCAAATGTGAAAACACCATTGGAGCCCGCCGCAGCCGCAGGGTCTGTCAGCAAACAGCGCGAGCCGCTGGCAGTCGGTGCAGGCAGTTCAACGACCCCCAAGCGGCGAATTTATAAAGAAATTGGCAGTGGGCCGGCGCGGATACTCAATAGTTTGCTACAAAAATGACTGTGGCCTGCCTTGTACCGAAAGTGCAAAAATGGCTAGGTAAGGTGATGGTTCAACTTCAGGAGACCGCCATGCGATTTTTCCCCATTCACCGCCTGTTGCAGGCTGCGCTGCTGGCCATGCTGCTGGCAGTGGTGCCGGCTTTCGCCGCTGACCCGACCGCGACCGACCAGCGGACCTACGACCAGGACACGGTGCTGAAAGAAGCCACCGCGTTTTTTGGCGATACCACCGAGGGCCTGGCCAAGGTAATAGAAAAGGCGTTCCGGGAGCAGGGCCGGCCCACCGGCTACATCAAGGGCGAAGAAGCCAGCGGCGCGCTTACCGTGGGACTGCGCTACGGCAACGGCACGCTGACGCTGAAAAACGGCGGATCGCGTAAGGTCTGGTGGCAGGGGCCGTCGATTGGTTTTGATGCGGGCGCCAATGCCTCCAAGGTCTTCACGCTGGTCTACAACATGAACAGCGCCGACCAGATCTTCAAACGCTACCCGTCGGTGGACGGCAGCCTGTATTACGTGGGCGGCGCCGGCATCAACTACCAGCAGCGTGGCAAGGTGGTGCTGGCGCCCATCCGGCTGGGCGTGGGCTTGCGCGCGGGTGCCAGCGTGGGCTACCTCAACTACACCCGGGCCAAAACCATCAACCCGTTCTGAGGCTTGCGTCAAAAGCAAAAACGGCTTGCAGTCTGAACGACTGCCAGCCGTTTTTTTTGTGAGTGGCTTCAGGCAGCTTCGGCCAGCTCGGTTTCTTCTACAGCAGCCACCGGGCTGCGCATCAGGTGGTCAAACGCCGACAGTGCGGCCTTGGAGCCTTCACCCGCGGCAATCACAATCTGCTTGAACGGCACGGTGGTCACGTCGCCTGCCGCAAACACGCCGGGCAAACTGGTACCGCATTTGTCGTCAATCACAATTTCGCCGTACTTCGACAGTGCCAGCGTGCCCTTGAGAAACTCGGTGTTGGGCACCAGGCCAATTTGCACAAACACGCCGGCCAGCTCCACCGCATGTTCGGTGCCGGTCACACGGTCCTTGTAGCGCAGGCCGTTGACCTTTTGCCCGTCGCCGGTGATTTCGGTCGTTTGCGCGTTGGTGTGGATGCTGACGTTGGGCAGGCTTTTCAGCTTGGCCACCAGCACCGCGTCGGCCTTGAGCTGCTCGGCAAACTCCACCAGCGTGACGTGCTGCACCAGACCGGCCAGGTCAATTGCGGCTTCCACGCCGGAGTTGCCACCGCCAATCACGGCGACTTTCTTGCCCTTGAACAGCGGGCCGTCGCAGTGCGGGCAGTAGGCCACGCCCTTGTTTTTGTACTCTTGCTCGCCGGGCACGTTGACATTGCGCCAGCGCGCGCCGGTAGCAAGGATGACGGAGCGGCTTTTCAGCTCAGCGCCGTTGGCCAGGCGCACCGTGGCCAGGCCGCCGGGCGCGCTTTCAGCTTCGAGCGACGCCACACGCTGGCCGTTCATGATGTCCACGTCGTAGGCGCGCACATGGGCTTCGAGCGCGGCGGCGAACTTGGGGCCGTCGGTTTCTTTCACCGAGATGTAGTTTTCTATGCCCATGGTGTCCAGCGTCTGGCCACCAAAACGCTCGGCCACCACACCGGTGCGAATGCCCTTGCGGGCCGCGTACACGGCAGCTGCAGCGCCGGCAGGGCCACCGCCGACGATCAACATGTCGAACACGTCTTTCTGGCCCAGCTTGGCGGCGTCGCGCGCGGCGGCACCGGTATCCACCTTGGCCAGAATTTCGGCGAGTTCCATGCGACCCGAGCCGAAGGGCTGGCCGTTCAAATACACGGCGGGCACGGCCATGATCTGCCGTTCGTCCACCTCGGCCTGGAACAAGCCACCGTCCACCGCCGTGTGGCGGATGCGTGGGTTCAGCACCGCCATCAGGTTCAGCGCCTGCACCACGTCCGGGCAGTTGTGGCAGGTGAG
>JAZKCX010000243.1:6774-14256 GCA_040387875.1 Pseudomonadota bacterium
GCGACCTTGCGCAGCAGTTCCTTGGCGTCACGGGCGATGCCGTTGTCGTGGATTTCTGCGGCCTTGATGACGCCTTCGGGGTTGATCACGAAAGAGCCGCGCAGCGCCAGGCCTTCTTCTTCGATGTGCACGTCAAACATGCGGGTCAGCTTGTGGGTCGGGTCACCCACCAAAGCGAACTGCGACTTGCCCACGGCGGGCGAGGTTTCGTGCCAGACTTTGTGCGCGAAATGGGTGTCGGTGGTGACCACATAGACTTCGACGCCGCGCTTCTGGAACGACTCGTAGTTGTCGGCCAGGTCTTCTACTTCGGTGGGGCAGTTGAAGGTGAAGGCGGCGGGCATGAACACCAGCACCGACCATTTGCCATGCAGGTCTTTTTCAGACACGTCGATGAACTTGCCGTTTTTATAGGCCTGGGTTTTGAAGGGCTGGATTTGGGTGTTGATGATGGACATGGTTTTTGCTTCTCTGGGTAGTTAAAAGAACTGCGCCACCCTGAAGATCAGGGTTTACGCGGCAGGGTTTAACTGTAAGGGTTACCACCAGTCGGCACAAGGCAATCGTGCCAATAGCACCCATAGGCAAGTTCAATGGTCGGGCGGCGGTACCATGCCGGCTAAGCCATACCGACCCCCAACAGGAGAACGCTTTTGACCGATCGCATGAAAGTTGCCGTGATGGGCGCCGGCGCCGTGGGCTGCTACTACGGCGGCATGCTGGCCCGCGCCGGCCACCAGGTGGTGCTGATTGGCCGGCCCGCGCATGTAGAGGCCATCCAGCACAGCGGCCTGCGGCTGCAGGCCCAAAGTTTTGACGAGCAGGTGCGGCTGGCCGCCAGCACCGATGCCAGCGGCGCTGCGGGCGCCGACCTGGTGCTTTTCTGCGTGAAATCTACCGACACCGAGACCGCCGGCGCCCAACTGCTGCCGCACCTGGCGCCCGGCGCTCTGGTGCTCACGCTGCAGAACGGCGTGGACAACGCCGACCGGCTGCGTGCGGTCATTCCCACCCATGAAGTGGCCGCAGCTGTGGTCTACGTGGCCACCGAGATGGCGGGCGCTGGCCATGTGCGCCACCACGGCCGGGGCGAGCTGGTGATCGAGCCCTCGGGCGCCAGCGAAGAAGTAGCCGCGCAGCTGGAGGCCGCTGGCGTTCCCACCGATGTTTTTCACAACGTGCGCGGCGCGCTGTGGGTCAAACTGATTCTGAACTGCGCCTACAACGCGCTGTCGGCCATTGCGCAAATGCCCTATGGCCGGCTGGTGCTGACGCCGGGCGTGAAAGACGTGATGCGCGACGTGGTGGCCGAATGCCGCGCGGTCGCCCGCGCCGACGATGTTGACCTGCCCGGCGATGTAGATGCCGCAGTGCGCCGCATTGCCGAAACCATGCCGGCGCAGTTTTCATCCACCGCGCAGGATCTGTCGCGCGGCCGGCCCAGCGAGATCGACCACCTCAACGGCTATGTGGTGCGTCGCGGCGAGGTGCTGGGCATCGACACGCCGGTCAACCGGGCTCTGCACACCCTGGTGAAGCTGGTCGAGGCGGGCCGAGAGGGCAGGGCGCAATAGCCCCGGAAAAGCGCTCAGCGTTTGGGCGTAAACCCGATCAGCAGCCCGCCCTGCGTGACCGTGAGCGTATCGGGCTGCATGCCCATGGCATCGGCCAGGGCCAGGTCTTGTGGGCGCAGGGTGTGCACCACTACCTCGCGCAGCCGCTCGCGCACCAGGCCCGGCAGATAGGCCTGCAGCAGTTCGGTGGTGGCCGGGTTCAGCCCCTCCATCTGCAGCGAACGCACCTCGATTTGGTGGGCGCGAATGCTCTGGTCGCTGGCCTCGTAGCGCAGCGCAAAATCAATCTCAAAACTGCCGGGGTAGACGCGCCGCAAAGCCGGGCCGCTGGCATCCACATCGACGGTGGTGGCCAGCCGGTTCTGCGCCGGCAGCAGGCGCAGGCGCGGCGTTTTGAGTTCCAGGTCTACCAGCCCGCCCACCGGGTAGCGGAGCGGGAAACGCTGCCCTACGGCCTGCTGCATTTGTGCGGTGGTGATGGTGTAGCTGGGCTTGCCCTGGGCTTGCGCTGCCGGTACCAGCACCAGCACGAACCAGGCGCAGGTGGCCCACAGCAGGGCGCGCAGGGTGGGGGTGGCAAAAGAGGGTGTGTGCATTGGCGCCTACTGTAGAGCCTGTGCTGCCAGCGTGGTTGGCAGCGGGAGCAGCCCTGCGGCAAATAGGGTATCGTCGCGGCCCATGCCGGACACCATTCTTTCCATTCAGGGTCTGTCCAAGACCTACGCCTCGGGCTTTAGCGCGCTCAAGAACATCGACCTGCAGATTCGCCGTGGCGAAATCTTCGCGCTGCTGGGGCCCAACGGCGCCGGCAAAACCACGCTGATCAGCATCGTGTGCGGCATTGTGAACGCTAGCAGCGGCAAAGTTACTGTGGACGGCCACGACATTGCCGCCGACTACCGCGCCGCGCGTGCGCTGATCGGCCTGGTGCCACAGGAACTCACCACCGAAGCGTTTGAGACCGTGTGGAACACGGTGAGCTTCAGCCGCGGCCTGTTCGGCAAGCCGGCCAACCCGGCGCACATTGAAAAAGTGCTGCGCTCGCTTTCGTTATGGGACAAAAAAGACAACACCATTCGTACGCTGTCGGGCGGCATGAAGCGGCGGTTGCTGATTGCCAAGGCGCTGTCGCACGAGCCGCGCCTGCTGTTTCTGGACGAGCCTACTGCGGGCGTGGACGTGACGCTGCGCCAGGGCATGTGGGAGCTGGTGCGTACGCTGCGCGACACGGGCGTGACCATTATTCTGACCACCCACTACATTGACGAAGCCGAAGAAATGGCCGACCGCATTGGTGTGATCCGCAAGGGCGAAATCATTTTGGTGGAAGACAAGACCGAGCTGATGCGCAAGCTGGGCAAAAAGCAGCTCACGCTGCAACTGGCGCAGCCGCTGCAGGCTGTTCCGCCCGGGCTGGCGGCCTTGCCGCTGGTGCTGGACGACACCGGTTGCGCACTCACCTACAGCTACGACGCGCAGAACGAACACTCTGGCATTGCCGAGCTGCTGCAGGGACTGGACAACGCCGGCATTGCGTTCAAGGACCTGAAAACCAGCCAAAGTTCGCTGGAAGACATCTTCGTCAGCCTGACCACCGAACAGGAGACGGTATGAACCTGCACGCCATCCGCGCCATCTACCGTTTTGAAATGGCCCGCACCGTGCGAACGCTGCTGCAAAGCATTGTCTCGCCGGTGGTCTCGACCTCGCTGTACTTTGTGGTGTTTGGCTCGGCCATTGGCTCGCGCATTCCCGAGGTGGGCGGCGTGAGCTACGGCGCCTTCATCGTACCGGGGCTGGTGATGCTGTCGCTGTTGACGCAGAGCATTTCCAACGCCTCGTTCGGCATTTATTTTCCAAAATTCACCGGCACGATTTACGAGCTGCTGTCCGCACCCATTTCCACGTTGGAGATCGTGATTGCCTACGTGGGCGCGGCCGCGACCAAGTCGATTGCGCTCGGGCTGATTATTCTGGCCACGGCGGCGCTTTTTGTGCCGCTGCAGATTTTGCATCCCGGTTTCATGCTGCTGTTTCTGGTGCTCACGTCGGTGACCTTCAGCCTGCTGGGCTTCATCATTGGCATCTGGGCCGATGGTTTTGAGAAGCTGCAGTTCATTCCCACGCTGATCGTCACGCCGCTCACCTTTCTGGGCGGCAGCTTTTATTCCATCGACATGCTGCCGCCGTTCTGGCAGACGGTAAGCCTGTTCAACCCGGTGGTGTATCTGGTGAGCGGCTTCCGCTGGAGTTTTTACGGCACTTCCGACGTGGGCATTGGCCTGAGCCTGGGCATGACGCTGCTTTTCACCGCGTTGTGCCTGGGCGGGGTAGCCTGGATCTTCAAGACCGGCTACCGCCTCAAGAGTTAGGCGCGCACCATCAAGGCGGCGTCGCTGGCGGCAATCGGGTCGCCGGTACGGTTGAATGTGTCCAGCCAGGTGGTGTAGCCGCTCATCTGGCCAATCTCCCAGGGGTGGAAGCCTGGCTTGAAATAGGCCATGAAGTGGCCCAGGATGGGCATGTACAGGCCGCCGGGCTTGTACATCCACCACAGGCCCTTGAGCATCAGCCCGGTCCGCTTGAAAAAGCCAAAACCGTCGGCCTTGAACATGCGGTTGATCACGATGAACGTGCCAATCGGGAAACCGATGGTGGTGATGATCAAACCCATGATGCGCTGGAAGTAGCCCACTTTGGCCACTTTCTGCATCACGTCAAAGGCCACGGCCTTGTGCTCGACTTCCTCAATCGAGTGCCAGGTGTACATGGCGCGTACGCGGCGGTCGGCCCGCTCCAGCACCTTGGCTTCTTCAAAGCCGTGCGCCATCAGCGCCGTCATGTGTTCCAGCGCGGCGGTGATGGCCAGCGTCATCTTGCGCGAAAAAATCGTGCGGGCCAGCTTGAAAAGCACCCAGACGGTGATTTTCTCGATGCGCTCCACGTCCACGCCCTGCGCCTGAACGCGGTCGTTGAACTGGCGGTGCACCATGCCGTGCTGGCCTTCCTGGCGGGTGAAATCCTTCACCTCGGCCAGCAGCTTGGGGTCGGTAATCTGCGCCTTGAAGTCGCGCACGCAGGTAATAAAGAAACGTTCGCCTTCAGGAAAGAAGGTCGACATCGCGTCAAAAAAGCGGGTTTTGAAGGGGTCGTTGTCGAGCCAGAAACGGGGAATGTCGCCGTCGAGGCCGAAGTCGAGCTTCTCGCGGGGGACGATGGGGTGGTCAGCGTGGGCGGTCATAAAAATCACCTTTCATGCAACTGTGTTGTGGGTGGCGGCGAACAGTACGCCGCGCTTTGGGGAACTCAATTGGTACTCTTGAGTACCGCAATGACGCCAATTTAACTGTGACATTGATCAATGTCAAGTACCTCTAGAGATTTTTCTGAATATTTTTTGGCCACCCCGGCGGCGCCTTACCATGCTGCCTTTGCCACAGAAGAACACAACAATGGCCATTCAGTGGTTCCCTGGACACATGCACCTCACCCGCAAGGCGATAACCGAGCGGGTAAAAGAGATTGATGTGGTGATTGAGGTGCTCGACGCGCGGCTGCCCGGCTCGAGCGCCAATCCGCTGCTGGCCGAGATGACCGGTCACAAGCCCACCCTGAAAATCCTCAACAAGCAGGACGTGGCCGACCCGGCCCGCACCGAAGCCTGGCTGGCCCACTACAACGCCCAGCCCGGCACCCGCGCCCTGCCGCTGCAGGCCAGCGACCTGGCCGCCAGCCAGCGCCTGGCGCCGGCCTGTCACGCACTGGCCCCGGGGCGGGGCGGCATGTCCAAACCCATGCGGGTGCTGATTTGTGGCGTGCCCAACGTCGGTAAATCAACGCTCATCAACGCGCTGAGCAACAAGCGCCAGGCCAAGACCGGCGACGAAGCCGGCATTACCAAGCTGGAGCAGCGCATTGTGCTGGCCGACGACTTTTATCTGTGGGACACGCCCGGCCTGCTGTGGCCACGCATTGTGGTGGCGCAGACCGGCTTTAACCTGGCTGCCAGCGGCGCCATTGGCCGCAACGCCTACGACGAAGAAGAAGTAGCGCTGGAGCTGCTGGCCCGGCTGCGCCAGCACTACGCCGGCCTGCTGGAGGCGCGCTACAAAATTGCCGGTGCCGCCGTAATGCAGGACGAAGAGCTGCTCGAAGCCATAGGCGCCAAGCGCGGCGCGCTGCTGGGCAAGGGCCGCATCAACCTGCAAAAAGCCGCCGAGATTGTGCTGACCGAATTTCGCGCCGCCACACTGGGCCGCATTACCCTGGAAACGCCGGAAGAATTTGCGCAGTGGCGGGTTGCCGGCCAGCAACTCGACGCCGAACGGCTGGCGAAGAAAGAGGCGCGGGCAGGCGGCAAGGGCAAAATACGACCATGACCGAAGAAACCACGCCCACCCCCGCACCCGACACCCCCAACCGCCCCGCGCTGCCCGACCATCTGTCGGTAGACGCCCGCAGCAAGTTTTACCAGCCTGCCGTGTTCGAGCACGAAATTGGCATCCGCCTGAACGGCAAGGAACGTTTTGACGTGGAGGAATACTGCGTCAGCGAAGGCTGGGTGAAAGTGCCCGCCGGCAAAACCGTAGACCGCAAGGGCCGGCCGCTGCTGATTACCCTGAAAGGCACAGTAGAGGCGTTTTACCGCTGACAGGGCCAGTAGTCGCCCAAAAAAAACCCGCGCCACCCCAAGGTGACGCGGGTTTTTATTTGCGGTCAGCTTACTGCTGCTTGGCGCCTTCGGTCAGGCGGCGGCCCAGCGACACGGCGTAAGGCGCAGCACGGGCGGCCAGCATCGGGTCGGCCGAGGGCTCCACACCCTTGGGCATGACCATGGGGTTGTAGTTGGTGGTGAGGCAAGGGCCGGTGCCGTCTGCCGACACGCTGGTGACCTTGAGCGTGCCCAGGTTCACTTTCTTGCGGCCAGCCGGCAGCGGGGTGGTGGCGCTGTCGAGCTTGTCGCCGGGCTGGGCGAGTTCCAGGTTGAAGTTGAAGGCGACCTTGCCGTCTTTTACCCGCTGGCGCAGGTCGTCAAACAGGAAGTTGGGGCCTTTGGCCTTGGCTTCGTCGTCGGTCAGGCCCTGTACGCCGCCCACCGGCTCGAACACCCACTTGCCAAACTGCTTTTCGCCCTTGGCGTTGACAAAACCGTAGGCATGTACGCCCCAGTAATTCTGCGCGCCGTAGCTGGCTGGCACCGGCTGCGAGGCAAAGTACTTGCCCTGCAGCAGCACTTCGGGGTTGGCGTCGGCAAAGGCCTTGACTTTGGCCGGATCGGCCGCCTTGGTGGCCGGGTCGGGCTGGAGCGAGGCCACGCGGCCCAGAAACTGCTCGGGCGTGGAGGCGCCAAACACGGGGGCATTGATGTTGCCCATCAGCCACTGCTCGTCGTTCGGCAGGTTGAACTGCAGTGCCATGTTGCGCTGGCTTTTGCCGTTGTCGGCCACTTTGGGATTGGCGCCGCCCACCGAGAAACGCACCACCACCGGCACCGGTTTGCCGCTGAAAGCCGATGCGGTAGACAGGGCGCGCGCATCGGCCGAGCCTACAAATTCGCCGGCAGCGCAAACGCCCTTGGCGCCCGAGCGACGGTAGCCTTCGTACTTGCCGAAAGTGCTTTCAAACTGGTTGACGAAGGTGACCGGGTCCACCTGTTTGGGCGCCGGGGCCGCAGCTTCGGGGGTGGCGCAGCCGGCAATAACGAGTGTTGCGGCGGCGGCAACAGCGGTGAAGATCAACTTGCTCATGAACTCTCCAGTGAATGTAGGTATGTAATTTCAACGCGCCGGAGAACACCGGTCAGCGTCAAAGCGGTTGTCGTGCAAGGTGTTTCAAACCTTACAGATTTGCGTCGCGACTTTACTTACGCCGAAATAGGCGGTGTGGATGTGGCAAGTTCTGTGCCGGG
>JAZKCX010000244.1:0-3344 GCA_040387875.1 Pseudomonadota bacterium
CTCATCAACCACCCGCTCGATTGCCCGATCTGCGACCAGGGCGGCGAATGCCAGTTGCAAGACCTGGCCGTGGGCTACGGCGGCTCGTCGTCGCGCTACGAAGAAGAAAAGCGCACCGTGCCGGTCAAAGACGTCGGCCCGCTGATCTCGATGCAGGAAATGACCCGCTGCATCCACTGCACCCGTTGCGTGCGCTTCGGCCAGGAAGTCTCCGGCATCATGGAACTCGGCATGATCCACCGCGGTGAGCATTCCGAAATCACCACCATCGTCAGCGACACCATCGACTCCGAACTCTCGGGCAACATGATTGACATCTGCCCGGTGGGCGCGCTTACCAGCAAGCCCTTCCGCTACAGCGCCCGCACCTGGGAGTTGAGTCGCCGTAAGTCGGTTAGCCCGCACGACTCTACCGGCGCCAACATCATCGTCCAGGTCAAGAACCACAAGGTTATGCGCGTGGTGCCGCTGGAGAACGAAGATATCAACGAATGCTGGATCGCCGACCGCGACCGCTTCTCCTACGAAGCGCTGAACGGTGAAGACCGTTTGACCGCACCCATGCTGAAGCAGGGCGGCGAATGGAAACCCGTCGACTGGCAGACCGCACTCGAGTACGTGGCCAACGGCCTGAAGCAGATCAAAACCGACCACGGCGCTGCCGCCATTGGCGCGCTGGTCAGCCCGCACAGCACCAGCGAAGAGCTCTACCTTGCCGGCGCGCTGCTGCGCGGCCTGGGCAGCGAGAACATCGACCACCGGCTGCGTCACGCCGAGTTTGCGGCAACGCCGGGCGCCAGCGCACTTTCGGCGCGGTGGCTGGGCATGCCGATTGCGGCGTTGTCGCAACTGCAGCGTGTGCTGGTGGTGGGTTCCAACCTGCGCAAGGACCATCCGCTGTTCGCGCAGCGCATCCGCCAGGCCGCCAAAAAGGGCGGCAAGGTTTCCGTTATCAACCCAGCAGCGCAGGACTGGGCGCTGCCAATTGCCAACACGCTGCTGGCGCCCGCATCCGACTGGGCGCAGGCCCTGGCCAATGTGGCCGCAGCGGTTGCAGCCGAGAAGGGCGTTACTGCACCGGCCGCCGGTACGGCAGACGCCACCGCAAAGGCCATTGCACAATCGCTGCTGGGCGGTGAACGCAAGGCGATTTTGCTGGGCAACGCAGCCGCACACCACGCCAAGGCCTCCAGCCTGCTGGCGCTGGCGCAATGGATTGGCGCGCAGACCGGCGCCACCGTGGGTTACCTGACCGAAGCCGCCAATACGGTGGGTGCCACGCTCGCCGGCGCGGTGCCGGGGCAGGGCGGACTGAATGCAGGCCAAATGCTGGGTGGAGCGCTCAAAGCCGTGCTGCTTCTGAATGTCGAGCCAGCGCATGACGCCGCCGGTGGAGTGCAGGCTGCAGCCGCGCTGAACAAGGCGCAGATGGTTGTCACGCTGAGCCCCTTCAAGACGAATCTGGACATCAGCGACGTGCTGCTGCCGATTGCGCCGTTCACCGAGACCGCCGGGACTTTCGTCAACGCCGAGGGCCGCGCACAGAGCTTTCACGGCGTGGTGCGGCCGCTGGCGGACACCCGACCCGGCTGGAAGGTGCTACGCGTGCTGGGCTCGCTGCTCGGTCTGCCGGGCTTCGATTTCGAAACGGTGGAAGAAGTGCGCGCCAACGCCGTGCCGGCAGATACCGCCGCAGGCCTTTCCAACGCAACGAATGCCACGCCTGATTTGACTCCCGCTGCAGGCACCCCCTGCGTCGCATCCATTTACCAGCTCGACGGCCTGGTGCGCCGCGCGCCCGCATTGCAACTCACTGCCGACGCACGTGCCGCCGCCGAGGTAGCCGCATGATCGACGCCCTGTTCAATGCCGGCCAGGGTTTGCTGGCTGCACCCTGGTGGTCTGAGATGGCCTGGCCGGTGCTGTGGACCGTGATCAAGATCGTGGCGCTGGTGCTGCCGCTGATGGGCTGTGTGGCCTACCTGACGCTGTGGGAACGCAAGGCGATTGGCTGGATGCAGATCCGCATCGGCCCGAATCGCGTGGGCCCGCTGGGTTTGCTGCAACCGATTGCCGATGCGCTCAAGCTGCTGACCAAGGAAATCATTGTTCCGGCCGCAGCCAACCGCAACCTGTTTTTTATCGGCCCCATCATGACCATCATGCCGGCGCTGGCGGCCTGGGCGGTGGTGCCGTTTGGCCCCGATGCGGCGCTGGCCAATGTGAATGCCGGTCTGCTGTTCATCATGGCGATTACCTCGATGGAGGTCTACGGCGTCATCATTGCCGGCTGGGCTTCCAACTCCAAATACGCCTTCCTTGGCGCACTGCGTGCGTCGGCGCAGATGGTCAGCTACGAAATCGCGATGGGCTTCTGTCTGGTGGTGGTGCTGATGGTCTCAGCCAGCCTGAACATGACCGACATCGTGGTGCAGCAGAACACCGGCGTGTTTGCGTCGGCAGGCGTGAATTTTCTGTCGTGGAACTGGCTGCCGCTGCTGCCGATCTTTGTGGTCTACATCATCTCAGGCATTGCAGAAACCAACCGCCATCCGTTCGACGTGGTCGAGGGTGAATCGGAAATTGTGGCCGGCCACATGGTCGAGTATTCGGGTATGGCGTTTGCCATGTTCTTCCTGGCCGAATACGCCAACATGATTCTGATTTCGGCACTGGCCGCCATCATGTTCCTGGGCGGCTGGGCTGCGCCCATCACCTTTGCCGCTTTCGGCATGGAAACGCCGGCGTGGATAGAAGCCACCGCCTGGCTTTGGAACTGGGTCTGGCTGTTTGGCAAGACCTTCTGTGTGGTGACCATGTTCCTCTGGGTTCGCGCCACCTTCCCCCGCTTCCGTTACGACCAGATCATGCGTCTGGGCTGGAAGATTTTTATCCCCGTCACCCTGGTGTGGCTGGTGGTGATCGGAGCCTGGATGCAGACCCCATTCAGCATCTGGAAATAACAAGGAGCTGCCCATGAGTACCCTCGCATCTCCCGCTTTCTCTTTGAAGGACTTTTTGTCCAGCTTCATGCTGGTCGAATTGTTCAAAGGCCTGGCGCTGACTGGCAAACATGCCTTCCGCCGCAAGATCACGGTGCAGTTTCCGGAAGAAAAAACGCCGATGTCGCCGCGCTTTCGCGGCCTGCATGCGCTGCGCCGCTACGAAAACGGTGAAGAGCGTTGTATTGCATGCAAGCTCTGCGAAGCCGTGTGCCCTGCGATGGCCATCACCATCGAATCCGATGTGCGTGACGACGGCAGCCGCCGCACCACCCGCTACGACATCGACCTGACCAAATGCATCTTCTGCGGCTTCTGCGAAGAGAGCTGCCCGGTCGACTC
>JAZKCX010000245.1:0-2487 GCA_040387875.1 Pseudomonadota bacterium
CTGCCCAGCTTCAAGGGTGCCAAGCCCTACTACCAGGCGCACGACCGCGGCGTGAAACTGATTGGCGCTACCGCCCACTACGTAACGGCCGACCTCGACGAAGGCCCCATCATCGAGCAGGACGTGGCCCGCGTGGACCACAGCAAAACCGTGGAAGACCTGACCGCGCTGGGCCGCGACACCGAAAGCCAAGTGCTGGCCCGCGCCGTGAAATGGCATAGCGAGCACCGGGTGCTGATCAACGGCCACAAGACCGTGATCTTCAAGTAACTGCGGCGTACACGCGCTGCCAATTTGGCATACAGTGAAGCCATGAACGCGCCCCTTCCCACGCAGCAGCAAAACCAGCTCGAAAAAACCGAACGCCGCGCGCGATTGCTGCAGGCGCTGCAAAGCTGCCTGCCGACCCACGCCGTGTTGTGGCACGACGAAGACACCACCCCCTACGAATGTGATGGCCTGACCGCTTATCGCCAGCGGCCCATGGTGGTGGCCCTGCCGGAAACCAGCGCGCAGGTGGCTGCCGTTCTCAAGGCCTGCCACACGCTGGGCGTACCCGTCGTGGCGCGCGGTGCCGGCACCGGCCTGAGTGGTGGCGCGATGCCGCATGCCGAAGGCGTAACGCTTTCGCTGGCCAAGTTCAACCAGATCCTGAAAATGGACGTGCGCAGCCGTACTGCCGTGGTGCAGTGCGGTGTGCGCAACCTGGCCATCAGCGAGGCCGCAGCGCCGCTGGGCCTGTATTACGCGCCCGACCCGAGCAGCCAGATTGCCTGCACCATTGGCGGCAACGTGGCCGAAAACTCTGGCGGCGTGCATTGCCTGAAATACGGCCTCACGCTGCACAACGTGCTCAAGGTCAAAGGCTTCACCATCACCGGCGAGCCCATCGAATTTGGCGGCGACGCGCTCGACGCACCGGGGCTGGATTTGTTGTCGGTGGTCATCGGCAGCGAAGGCATGCTGGCCATCACCACCGAGGTCACCGTCAAGCTCGTGCCCAAACCGCAGCTGGCGCGCTGCATCATGGCCAGCTTTGACGACGTGCGCAAGGCCGGTGACGCGGTGGCGGCGGTGATTGCCGCCGGCATTATTCCGGCCGGGCTGGAAATGATGGACAAGCCCATGACCGCTGCGGTGGAAGACTTTGTGCATGCGGGCTACGACCTGACTGCCGAGGCCATTTTGCTGTGCGAAAGCGACGGCACGCCGGAAGAGGTGGAAGAGGAAATCGGCCGCATGACCGAGGTGCTGCGCGCGTCGGGCGCCACTGGTATTGCAGTAAGCAAGACCGAGGCCGAGCGGCTGAAATTCTGGAGCGGCCGCAAAAACGCCTTCCCCGCCAGCGGCCGCATCAGCCCCGACTACATGTGTATGGACTCGACCATTCCGCGCAAGCGGCTGGCCGACATCCTGCTGGCGATCCAGCAGATGGAAAAGAAGTACCAGCTGCGCTGCGCCAATGTTTTCCACGCGGGCGACGGCAACCTGCACCCACTGATTCTGTTTGACGCCAACGATGCCGACCAGTTGCACCGCGCCGAACTGTTTGGCGCCGACATTCTGGAAACCAGCGTGGCCATGGGCGGCACCGTGACCGGCGAACACGGCGTGGGCATCGAAAAAGTCAACAGCATGTGTGTGCAGTTCACGCCGGCCGAATGCGAGGCAATGTTCGGTGTGAAACGCGCGTTCGATCCGGCCGGCCTGCTGAATCCCGGCAAGGTGATTCCCACGCTGCAGCGCTGCGCCGAGTATGGAAAGATGCTGGTGCGCGGCGGCGCGCTGAAGCACTCCGACCTCCCAAGGTTTTAGCGCGTGCAGGGACTGCGCGGCCTGGGCTGGCTGCTGGCCCTGCAATCGCTGGGCGAACTGCTGTCGCGTGGCCTTTCGCTGCCTTTTCCCGGCCCGGTGGTGGGCATGGTGCTGCTGCTCGTGGCGCTGCGCTGGCCGCTGGTGCGTGAGCCGGTGGAGGCCTGCGCCGACTTTCTGCTGGCCCACCTTTCGCTGCTGTTTGTGCCGGTGGGTGTGGGCGTAATGACGCACCTGTCGCTGCTGGGCCAGTACGGCGGCCGCATGCTGCTGGTGCTGGTGCTGTCCACCCTGATCGGGCTGGCGGTCACCGTGCTGGTGCTGCACCTTCTGCGGGGCCGCGATGGTGCCTGACTTTGTGGCGCTGTGGGTCTACCTGTCGGCGACGCCGCTGTTTGGCCTGACCGCCACGCTGGTGGTGTATCTGCTGGCGCAGGCGGTCTATGCCCGGCTGGGCCAGCCGCCGTGGGCGAATCCGGTGCTGTGGACCGTGCTGGCGCTGGCCAGTGTGCTGCTGGCTACCGGCGTGCCCTACCCCACCTACTTTGCCGGCGCGCAGTTCATCCATTTCCTGCTGGGGCCCGCCGTGGTGGCGCTGGCCTGGCCGCTCTGGCAGCGCCGCGCCGAGTTGCGCCAGCGTTGGGGCCGGCTGCTGCTGGCAGCACTGCTGGGCGG
>JAZKCX010000245.1:2587-22281 GCA_040387875.1 Pseudomonadota bacterium
GTTTCCAGATGGGCCACGGTGCGGTCCACATGGTGCAGCTTTTCCAGGCCGAACAGGCCGATGCGGAAGGTCTTGAAGTCGGCCGGCTCGTCGCACATCAGCGGCACGCCGGCGGCGGTCTGCAGGCCGTTGGCGAGGAATTTCTTGCTGTTGTGGATGTCGGTATCGTCGGTGTAGCTCACCACCACACCGGGCGCCTTGAAGCCTTCGGCTGCCACGCTCTGGATACCGCGGCTCTCGAACAGCGCACGCACGCGGCTGCCCAGCTCCACCTGCTCGGCCTTGACCTTCTCGAAACCGTAGGCACGGGTTTCCTGCATCACTTCGCGCAGGCGGGCCAGCGCGTCGGTGGGCATGGTGGTGTGGTACACATGGCCACCGGCCTCGTAGGTTTCCATTACCTGCAGCCATTTTTTCAGGTCGCAGGCAAAGCTGGTGCTGGTGGTGTCGTTGATGGCGTCGCGGGCGCGGGCGCTGAGCATCACCATGGCGCAGGCGGGCGAGCCGCTCCAGCCTTTTTGCGGCGCACTCACCAGCACGTCCACGCCGGTGGCTTCCATGTCCACCCACATCGCGCCCGAGGCAATGCAATCGAGCACCAGCAGGCCGCCGATGGCATGGACTGCATCGGCCACCTGGCGCAGGTAGCCGTCGGGCAGAATCATGCCCGCAGCAGTTTCCACGTGCGGTGCAAACACCACCTCGGGCTGCTGGACAGCAATGGCTTCCACCACCTCTTCGATGGGGCAGGGAATCCACGGCGCCTGGTGGCTGTCGCTGGTGCGGCGGGCCTTGAGCACCACCGACGCGGCCGGGATGCGGCCCATGTCGAAAATCTGCGTCCAGCGGTAGCTGAACCAGCCGTTGCGGATGACCATGACCTTCTTGCCGGTGGCGAACTGCCGCGCCACAGCTTCCATGCCAAAGGTGCCGCTGCCGGGCACCAGAATGGACGAGTGCGCGTGGTAGACCTCTTTCAGAATGCCCGAGATGTCTTTCATGACACCCTGGAAACGCTGCGACATGTGGTTCAGCGCGCGGTCGGTATAGACCACCGAGAATTCGAGCAACCCTTCAGGGTCGATGTGGGGCAAAAGGCCAGGCATGGTGGCTCCGGGATGGTGAAGTGTGGATTTTTTTGGAAACGGGCAAGCTTATCACCCGGCGCGGCCCGCGCTGCCTTGTACAGACCCGGGCATGCGGTCAGAATGATTTGCTACGCACACGGTTTGTTTCAGCGCTGATTTTCACCCCATGCCTTCCACCCCCCCGCCACTGTCCGACCCCGGCGCCGCCGCGCAGGAAATTGCCCTGCTGCGGGCCCAGCTGGCGCAGTTGCAGGCCGACAACCTGGCGCTGCAGCAGGCGCTGGCGCAGTCGCAACTGGGCGCGCGCGACCCGGCGCTCGAAGCCCAGGTGCAGTTGCGCACGGCGGAGCTGCAGGCCGCCAACCGCGAGCTGGAAGCGTTTTCGTATTCGGTCTCGCACGACCTGCGCGCGCCGCTGCGGCACATCGTGGGCTACATCGAGCTGTTTCGCCACCACGTGGGCACAAGCACCGACCCCAAGGCCGAGAAATACCTGGCCACCATTACCGATGCGGCCCGCCGCATGGGCGCGCTGATTGACGGGCTGCTGTCGTTTTCGCGGCTGGGCCGGGCCGCGCTGGCGCAGGGTGTGGTGGACTTCGATGGCCTGGTGGCCAGCAGCCGCACCGCGCTGCAGCAGGATTGCACCGGCCGCACCGTGCGCTGGGAGATTGCGCCGCTTCCGCCCGTGCAGGGCGACGCGGTGCTGCTGCGCGAGGTCTGGGCCAATCTGCTGGAAAACGCCCTCAAATACACCCGGCCCCGCGAGGTGGCGCAGATCGGCATTGGCTGGCAGCCCGGCGAGGACAGTGCACCGGTGTTTTTTGTGCGCGACAACGGCGTGGGTTTTGACATGGCGCACGCGCACAAGCTGTTTGGTGTGTTCCAGCGGCTGCACCATGTGCGCGACTTTGAAGGCACTGGCATTGGCCTGGCGCTGACGCGGCGCATTGTGGAGCGGCACGGCGGCCGCATCTGGGCCGACAGCACGCCCGATGCGGGCAGCTGCTTTTATTTCAGCCTGCCGGCAGGCCCCGGCGCCGCAGCCCCGACGGCTTGTGCAACAATTCTTACACATGAGTCCCCCAAGAACGAGTGACCGCTTGAAGCCCATCCTGCTGATTGAAGACAGCCCCGACGACGCCGAACTGACCATCGCAGCGCTTGCGCTCGACCTGTCGGACCGCGTGGTGCATGTGCAGGACGGCAAGCAGGCGCTGGACTGGCTGCACCGGCGCGGCATGTATGCCAACCGGCCGGCCGAAAACCCCGCCGTCATTCTGCTCGACCTGAACATGCCGCTGGTCGACGGTTTTGGTGTGCTGCGCGAGATTCGCGAGAACGCCGCGCTGCGCTGCACGCCGGTGGTGGGCCTGACGTCGTCCACCTCGCCCGACGACGTGGTGCGGGCTTACAGCAGCGGCATCAGCGCCTACGTGGTCAAACCCATCGACTTCACCGAGTTTGTGGAAGCCATGAAGTGCATTGGCCAGTTCTGGGCCGTGCTGAACCTGACCGACTGAATCAGGCCGGCGCGTAGCTGCGCTGGCCAAAAATCGCCGAGCCCACCCGCAACAGCGTGCTGCCGGTATGGACTGCGGCCTCCAGGTCGGCCGTCATGCCCATCGACAGGGTGTCAAACTGGCCCAAACCAGCACCCTTTTCGCCAGAAATCAGATCAAATAGTGCCTTAGCCGGCGCCAGTACTCGTTTTTGCGCTTCAAAATCAGGAGCAGGCTCGGGCACCACCATCAGGCCACGCAGGCACAGCCGGGGCACAGCGGCTACCGCCAAGGCCAGCGCCAGGGCTTCTCCGGGCGCCACGCCCGATTTGTTGGCGCCGCCGTCGATGTTGACCTGAATGCAGACCTGCAGCGGCGCCAGGCCCTCGGGCCGCTGCGCGCCCAGCCGCTCGGCGGTTTTCAGTTTGTCGATGCTGTGGACCCAGTCAAAACGCTCCGCCACCGGCCGCGTCTTGTTGCTTTGCACCGGCCCCACCATGTGCCACTGCAGGCCCAGGTCAAGTAATGCGGCAATCTTGTCGATACCTTCCTGAACATAGTTTTCTCCAAAAGCGCGCTGGCCGGCGGCGGCGGCCTGGCGCACGGCGTCGGGGCCGAAGGTCTTGGAGATAGCGAGCAATAACACGCTGTCCACAGGCCGGCCGGCGGCCTGGCAGGCAGCGGCCATGCGGGCTTGCACCTGCTGGAGATTGCTGGCAATCATGGTCATAATAGTTACGCAGCGTATCAAAACACGACACCGGCGCGCCGGCAGGAATTCGAGGGATTTGTGGACATTACCCAACTGCTGGCCTTCAGCGTCAAGAACAAGGCATCCGATCTGCACCTGTCGGCCGGCCTGCCGCCGATGATCCGCGTCAACGGCGACGTGCGGCGCATCAACATCGAACCTTTCGGGCACAAACAGGTGCATGGCATGGTGTACGACATCATGAACGACACCCAGCGCAAGAACTACGAAGAGTTTCTGGAGGTCGATTTCTCGTTCGAGATTGACGGCCTGGCGCGTTTTCGTGTCAACGCTTTCAACCACAACCGTGGCGCCGGCGCGGTGTTCCGGACCATCCCGTCGGTCATCCTCACCTTGGAGCAGCTCAACGCTCCCAAGATTTTTGCCGACCTGGCGCTCAAACCGCGTGGCCTGGTGCTGGTGACCGGCCCTACCGGCTCCGGCAAATCGACCACGCTGGCGGCCATGGTCAACTACCTCAATGAACACGAATACGGCCACATCCTCACGGTGGAAGACCCGATCGAGTTTGTGCACGAGTCCAAGAAGTGCCTGGTCAACCAGCGCGAAGTCGGGCCGCACACGCTGAGCTTTAACGCCGCCCTGCGCTCGGCCCTGCGCGAGGACCCGGACGCGATTCTGGTGGGCGAAATGCGCGACCTGGAAACCATCCGCTTGGCGATGACCGCCGCCGAAACCGGCCACCTGGTGTTTGGCACGCTGCACACATCCAGTGCCGCCAAAACCATTGACCGCATCATTGACGTGTTTCCCGCCGAGGAAAAAGAAATGGTGCGGGCCATGCTGTCGGAGTCGCTGCAGGCGGTGATTGCGCAAACGCTGTGCAAGCTGAAAGACGGCTCGGGCCGGGTGGCGGCGCACGAAATCATGCTGGGCACCTCGGCCATCCGCAACCTGATTCGTGAGGCCAAGGTGGCACAGATGTATTCCAGCATCCAGACCGGCAACAGCGTGGGCATGCAGACGCTGGACCAGAACCTGTCGGAGCTGGTGCGGCGCAATGTGATCAGCGCTTCCGAGGCCCGCTCCAAAGCCAAGATCCCAGAAAACTTCCCCGGGTAGCTATTTATAAGGTGTTCTCATGGAACGCGATCAGGCCAGTAAATTCATCAACGACCTGCTGCACTTGCTGATTTCGCGCAAGGGCAGCGATTTGTTCATCACCGCCGACTTTCCGCCAGCGATCAAGATCGACGGCAAGGTCACCAAGGTCTCGGCGCAGCAGCTGGGCGGCAACCACACGCTGGCGCTGGCGCGCGCCATCATGAACGACAAGCAGGCGGCCGAGTTCGAGCGTACCAAGGAGTGCAACTTCGCGATTGCGCCGTCGGGCATCGGCCGCTTTCGCTGCAGCGCCTTTGTGCAGCAGGGCAAGATCGGCATGGTGCTGCGGGTGATTCCGGCGACGCTGCCGACCATTGATTTGCTCGGTGTGCCGCAGGTGCTGAAAGACGTGGGCATGAGCAAACGCGGCCTGTGCATTCTGGTGGGCGCCACCGGTTCGGGCAAATCGACCACGCTGGCAGCCATGATCGACTGGCGCAACGAGAACGCGCATGAACACATCATCACCATTGAAGACCCGGTGGAATTCGTGCATCCGCACAAAAATTGCGTGGTGACGCAGCGCGAGGTCGGCGTGGACACCGAGAGCTGGGGCGCGGCCCTGAAGAACACCCTGCGCCAGGCGCCAGACGTGATTCTGATGGGCGAAATCCGCGACCGCGAAACCATGGAGCACGCCATTGTGTTCTCGGAAACCGGCCACCTCTGCATGGCCACGCTGCACGCCAACAACGCCAACCAGGCGCTGGACCGCATCATCAACTTCTTCCCCGAAGAGCGCCGGCCGCAGCTGCTGATGGACCTGTCGCTGAACCTGCGCGCGCTGGTCTCGCAGCGGCTGATTCCGCGGCAGGACGGCAAGGGCCGCATCGCCTCGGTCGAGATCATGCTCAATTCGCCGCTTATCTCCGACCTGATCTTCAAGGGCGAGGTGACCGAGATCAAGGAGATCATGAAGAAGAGCCGCAACCTGGGCATGCAGACCTTTGACCAGGCGCTGTTTGACCTGTACGAAAACCACCTCATTACCTACGAAGATGCGCTGCGAAATGCCGACTCGGTGAACGACCTGCGGCTGCAGTTCAAGCTCAACAGCCAGCGGGGCCGTACGCCGGATCTGTCGGCCGGTACCGAGCACCTCGCCATCGTCTGATTGCGTTTTTCCCCTCGCCCTGCGGTCCGCTGCGGGGCGCCTGTTCCCTTTCAAAAAAGTATCCCCATGCCCAGCACCAACCCGAAAACCTACACCTCCGTCGCACCGCAGAAAGTCGCCTTTTTAGGTCTGGGCGTGATGGGTTTCCCGATGGCGGGGCACCTGGCGCTGGCAGGCCACCAGGTGACGGTGTACAACCGGTCCGCTGCAAAATCAATAGCATGGTGCACAGAATTCGCGCCGGCCAGCGGCATAAAACATGCTGAAACACCACGCCAGGCAGCGGCTGGGGTCGATATCGTTTTCTGCTGCGTTGGCAATGACGACGACCTGCGTTCGGTCACGCTGGGGCCGAACGGCGCTTTTGCCGGCATGGCCCAAGGCACGGTGTTTGTCGACCACACCACCGCATCGGCCAGCGTGGCGCGCGAGCTGGCGGCGCAGGCGCAGCAGCAGGGCCTGCATTTCATCGACGCGCCGGTGTCCGGCGGCCAGGCGGGCGCGCAGAACGGCATGCTTACTGTGATGTGTGGCGGCGACCCAGCGGCGTTCGACAAAGTGGCGCCGGTGGGTGCGGCCTTCTCCAAGGCCTTCACGCTGATGGGGCCCAGCGGCGCGGGTCAGCTGACCAAGATGGTGAACCAGATCTGCATTGCCGGGCTGGTGCAGGGTCTGGGCGAAGCGATTGCCTTTGGCGACAAGGCCGGGCTGGACATGCTTCAGGTGCTCGACGTGATCGGCAAGGGTGCGGCGCAGAGCTGGCAGCTCGACAACCGCGGTAAGACCATGGTGGCTGACCAGTTTGAATTTGGCTTTGCAGTCGACTGGATGCGCAAAGACCTGGGCCTGGTGATGGACGAGGCCAAACGCAACGGCGCGCGGTTGCCGGTCACCGCGCTGGTCGACCAGTTTTATGCCGACATCCAGGCCATGGGCGGCCAGCGCTGGGATACGTCCAGCCTGATTCGCCGGCTGAAGTAAGCGCTGTTCAGGCGCTCAGCGACCGCTGCTTTGCGGCAGCAGTTTCTGCCGCTCTTCTTCGCTGATGGTTTCGAACAATCGCACCACCTTCTGCACGCCGTTCACGCCGCGCACCACCTCGGTGGCGCGGTTGGCTTCTTGTGTGGTGACCCGACCCATCAGGTAGACCACGCCGCGCTCGGTAACCACTTTGAAGGCCGTGGGGTAAAGGTCCTTGGCATCGATCAGCGCCGCCTTGACCTGGCCGGTCACCAGCACATCGGACGAACGCTGCGTCAGTGACGAATTGCCCATCACGCCCAGCTCGTTAACCACCGAGCGCACGTTGTCCACCCGGGACACCGTTTGCTCCACCAGGGTGCGATCCTGCTCGGTGGGCACTTCGCCGGTCAGCAGCACCTGGCGGTTGTAGCTGGTGATGTTGACATGGCCACGGTCGCGCAGGGCATCCACCAGCCGGTTGGACGAGCGCAGCTCTATGCCCTCGTCTTCCAGTTGGGCGCCCGAGGTGCGGCGGTCGGTGGCCACCAGCGCGCCACCTACTGCGGCGGTGCCCAGCACCAGCGGAATGCAGCCACCCAGGCCTGCGACCAGGCTGCTGGCCACGACAATTTTGCAAACCAAGTATTTCATGTGGGGCTTTCCTGATCACCAAGTAACTGGGCATCGACGCCGTCGCAAATGCAATGCAGCGCCAGCAGATGAACTTCCTGAATGCGGGCGGTGCGGTCGTGCGGTACGCAGACATGCACGTCGGTATCGCGCAATACCGCGCCAATTTTTCCGCCACCCTTGCCGGTGAGCGCTACCACGGTCATCTCGCGTTCGTGCGCGACCTCAATGGCGGCCAGCACATTGGCCGAGTTGCCGCTGGTCGACAGCGCCAGCAGCACGTCACCGGCCTGGCCCAGCGCACGTACCTGCTTGGAGAAGATAACGGTGAAGTCGTAATCGTTGGCAATCGCGGTCAGGATGGAGGTGTCTGTGGTCAGGGCGATCGCGCCCAGCTCGGGCCGCTCGCGCTCGAACCGGCCCACAAATTCGGCCGCAAAATGCTGCGCGTCGGCGGCCGAGCCGCCATTGCCGCAGGCCAGTACCTTGCCACCACTGGTCACGCAGGCCAGCATGGCCTGCACTGCAGCGGCGAGCGGTTTGCTCAGGGTCTGCGCCGCCTGGTATTTGAGATCGGCGCTGTCAATGAAATGCTGCTGGATTCGCTGTTCAACCATAGGTGCCGATGATACCTTTCATGGCTGGCCGCTGCGTGACAGGGGCCGCCCCGTTTCAGCCGGCATCGAAAGCGGCTTTGAGCCATTCCAGCACCGGCGGGCCGCCATGGGCAGGGTAGTCAATGCCCACTACGTCAAAGCGGCAGGGCGGCAGCGGGTGCAGCCGCATCAGGTAATGGCGCGCGGCAAAAATAATGCGCTGCTGTTTGCGCGCAGTCACGCTGGCCGCCGCACCGCCGTGCGAGCCGCTGGCGCGCTGGCGTACCTCGATAAACACCAGCGTGCCGTCGACATCGCGCATGACGAGGTCGATCTCGCCACCGCCTCTCCCTGGCGTCCGATAATTGCGCTGCAGCAGCCGCAGCCCGGCGCGCTGCAAATGCGCAGCCGCACGGTCTTCGGCGGCGTCGCCGATGTTTTTTTTGGAAAGCTCTTTTGACTGCATTGTTCGCCCCTGCCCTGCCCGCTGCCGATGCTGCCGCCTCTGGCCAGCATTATCCGCAGGCCAGCCTGTACGTGGTCGCCACCCCCATCGGCAACCTGGCCGACATGACGCTGCGGTCGCTGCATGTGCTGGGGCTGGTCGACGCGATTGCCTGCGAAGATACCCGCCATACACAGGCACTGCTGCGCGCCTATGGCATCGACAAGCCGCTGCTGGCGGTGCACGAGCACAACGAGGCCCAGGCCGCTGTGGGCATTTGCGAACGTTTGCAACAAGGCCAGCGCATTGCCTATGTCAGCGATGCCGGCACACCGGCCGTCAGCGACCCTGGCGCGCGGCTGGTGGCGGCGGTGCGCGCGCAAGGCTTCAGGGTGTTGCCGATTCCCGGCGCCAGCAGTGTGACAGCAGCGCTCAGCGTGGCAGGCCTGAGCGAAGGCTCGGGTTTTGTTTTTGGCGGCTTTCTCTCCAGCAAGGCGGCGGAGCGCGCCAGCGAGGTGCTGGCGTTGGCGCAGGAAGCGCGTGCGGTGGTGCTGCTGGAATCGCCCCACCGCATTGAAGCGCTGGCACGCGCGCTGGAGCCGCTGGGAGAGCGCACCGTGACCGTGGGGCGCGAACTGACCAAACAGTTTGAGGAAATTGCGTCAGTTGCTGCACAAGAACTGCCTGGCTGGCTGGCTGAAAACCCGCAGCGCCTGCGCGGCGAGTTTGTGTTGGTGCTGCATGCGCAGCCGTTGGCAGCCGACAGTGGCAACGACTTGCGGGTGCTGGGTTTGCTGCTGGAAGAACTGCCGCTGAAAGCGGCTGTCAAGCTGGCGGCAGAGATTACCGGCAGCCCGCGCAATGCCTTGTACGACGCGGCGCTGCAGATGAAAAAAGCAGCCGCAGAAAACGGCGCAAAAGACTGAACGCACAAAGCAAAACACCCGCATCAGCGGGTGTTTTGGTAACAGCAAAAAAGCTGCTATGTTGGTTGCGCGAGTAGGATTTGAACCTACGACCTTTGGGTTATGAGCCCAACGAGCTACCAGGCTGCTCCATCGCGCGGCAAGTCTGCTATTGTAGCCTAGTTATGCTTCAGCCGCATCACTGTTTGCTGCTTCAGCAGCAGCAGGACGGTCCACCAGTTCGACCAGCGCCATAGGAGCGTTGTCGCCCACGCGGTAACCCATTTTCAGGATGCGCGTGTAGCCGCCCGGACGGGTCTTGAAACGCGGGCCGAGGTCGTTGAACAGCTTGGTGACGCTGTCGCGGTCACGCAGGCGGTTGAAGGCCAGGCGGCGGTTGGCCAGCGTAGCTTCTTTTGCCAGCGTGATCATCGGCTCAATGACGCGACGCAGCTCTTTGGCCTTGGGCAACGTGGTCTTGATGACTTCGTGCTCGATCAGCGAGTTCATCATGTTCTGCAGCATCGCCAGGCGGTGCGAGCTGGTGCGGTTGAGTTTGCGGAGTCCGTGTCCGTGGCGCATGGTAGTTTTCCTTTCGTTATGAAACAGGCAGCCGTACCAGGTACTGCCCGCTATGCCGGGGTCGCTTGCGCGCCCCTCCCGGCAAGCGCGATTAACGCTTGTCGAGGCCGGCCGGTGGCCAGCTATCCAGTTTCATGCCCAACGTCAGTCCACGTGACGCCAGCACTTCCTTGATTTCGTTGAGGGACTTACGGCCCAGATTGGGTGTCTTCAGCAGCTCGTTTTCGGTACGCTGGATCAGATCGCCGATGTAGTAGATGTTTTCGGCCTTCAGGCAGTTGGCTGACCGCACGGTGAGCTCCAGCTCGTCCACGGGGCGCAACAAAATCGGATCAAACTGCTGCGAGCTGCGGGCGGCGGGCTGCTGGTCAAACGCAGCCAGTTCGCTGCCTTCCAGCTGTGCGAACACAGCCAGTTGTTCCACCAGAATCTTGGCCGAGGCACGCACTGCGTCTTCGGCAGTGATGGCGCCGTTGGTCTCGATTTCAACCACCAGCTTGTCCAGATCAGTGCGCTGCTCGACGCGGGCGCTTTCCACTGTGTAGCTGACGCGCTTGACTGGCGAGAACGACGCATCCAGCACGATACGGCCAATCGACTTGGTCGGCTCGTCGCCGTAGCGGCGCAGATTGCCCGGCACATAGCCACGGCCTTTTTCAATCTTGATCTGCATGTCCAGCTTGCCGCCAGCGGACAGGTGGGCAATGACATGCTCGGGATTGATGATTTCGACGTCGTGCGGGGTCTGGATATCGGCTGCGGTGACAACACCTTCGCCGTCCTTGCGCAGCGAGAGCGTCACCTCGTCGCGGTTGTGCAACTTGAAAACCACGCCCTTGAGGTTCAACAGGATGTTGACAACGTCTTCCTGGACACCGTCAATCGACGAGTACTCATGGAGCACGCCGGAGATCGTGACCTCCGTGGCCGAATAACCGACCATCGACGACAGCAGAACGCGGCGCAGGGCGTTGCCCAGCGTGTGGCCGTAGCCCCGCTCGAATGGCTCTAGGGTCACCTTCGCATGGTTAGTGCCCAGCTGCTCGACGTTGATAGTTTTGGGTTTCAGCAAATTGGTCTGCATTCAAACTTCCTCTCAATACCCCCGGCTCGTTACACCGGTAAGGCTGGTGAAGCGCCGGCCGCAGCAAAGCTGCCGCCGGGACAAAAATTAACGCGAGTAGAGTTCGACGATCAACGATTCGTTGACGTCGGAAGCGAATTCGTCGCGATCGGGGACTTTCTTGAAGGTGCCTTCGACCTTGTCGAGACTGACTTCGACCCATGCCGGAAAGCCAACCTGTTGTGCCAGTTGCAGTGCTTCCTGCACGCGACCCTGTTTCTTGGATTTTTCACGCACAGCCACCACGTCACCAGTTTTCACCAGGTAAGACGGAATGTTGACCGGCTGGCCGTTCACCGTGAGCGCCTTGTGCGACACCAGCTGGCGGGCTTCTGCGCGCGTCGAGCCAAAGCCCATGCGGTAGGCCACGTTGTCCAGACGCGATTCCAGCAGGAACAGCAGGTTGGCGCCGGTGTTGCCACGGCGGCGGTCGGCTTCGGCAAAGTAGCGGCGGAACTGGCGCTCCAGCACACCGTACATACGCTTGACCTTCTGCTTTTCGCGCAGCTGCAGGCCGAAGTCCGACGTGCGCGCACCCGAGGTGCGGCCGTGCTGGCCTGGCTTGGAGTCGAACTTGGCCTTGTCCGCAATGGAGCGGCGGGCGCTCTTGAGGAAAAGGTCGGTGCCTTCACGGCGGGAAAGTTTGGCCTTGGGGCCCAGGTAACGTGCCACGGAGTAGTCCTCTGGTAAATCTGCTGCGGCCATTTGCCGCAGGAGCCTTCGGTATAAAACCTAACGGCGGTGGTCTTGGTGAACGAAACAATAAAACGACAAAGGTGGCAGGCACCACAATGCCAGCCACCTCGCCGCAATAAGGCTTAAATACGGCGACGCTTTTGCGGGCGGCAGCCGTTGTGGGGAACAGGGGTCACATCAGCAATAACGTTGATGCGGATACCCAGTGCGGCCAAAGCACGCACCGAAGACTCGCGACCGGGGCCGGGGCCCTTGATCTCGACGTCCAGGTTCTTGATACCTTGTTCAATGGCGGCGCGGCCCGCCACTTCCGATGCCACCTGGGCGGCGAAAGGCGTGGATTTGCGCGAGCCCTTGAAGCCCTGACCACCGGACGATGCCCAGGACAAGGCATTGCCCTGGCGGTCGGTGATGGTGATGATGGTGTTGTTGAACGACGCGTGGACGTGCGCGACACCATCGGCCACATTCTTGCGGACCTTTTTGCGCACGCGCTGTGCGGCGTTATTGGCGGGAGCTTTTGCCATGGATATCTTTCAGATCTGTTTATTTCTTGAGCGCCGCTGCCGACTTGCGGGGGCCCTTGCGGGTACGCGCATTGGTACGGGTACGCTGGCCGCGCATCGGCAGGCCACGGCGATGGCGGAAACCACGGTAGCAACCAATGTCCATCAAACGCTTGATGTTCATGGTGGTTTCACGGCGCAGATCACCCTCAATCGTGATCGTTGCGATCTGGTCGCGGATTTTTTCCAGATCACCGTCCGTCAGGTCCTTGACCTTCTTGGAGTAAGCGATGTCGCAGGCCACGCAGATTTTGCGGGCGCGGGTGCGACCAATGCCGAAAATGGCGGTGAGGCCAATTGCGGTGTGCTGATTTGGCGGAATGTTGATGCCAGCGATACGTGCCATTTGCGTCTTTCCTAAAACTCGTGTTCCATCAACCCTGGCGCTGTTTGTGGCGCGGATCGCTACAGATCACGCGGACCACACCCTTGCGGCGGATGATCTTGCAGTTGCGGCAAATTTTCTTGACCGAAGCCGAAACTCTCATTGCTTTCTCCTTAAATTCCTGGCCAACCATTGGCGCGGAACGAGCGCCATACGCTGGCGCGAAACACACGACCCACCCAACGCCATCAGCGTCCAGGCGATGTCTTGAAATTAGCCTTCTTGAGCAGTGACTCGTACTGCTGCGACATCATGTAGTTCTGTACCTGCGCCATGAAATCCATGGTCACCACCACAATGATCAGCAGCGACGTTCCACCAAAATAAAACGGCACGTTGTACTTCAAAATCAGAAACTCGGGCAGCAGGCAGACAAAGGTGATGTAGATCGCACCGGCCAATGTCAGCCTGACCAGAATCTTGTCGATGTAGCGGGCCGTCTGGTCACCAGGACGGATACCGGGAATGAACGCGCCGCTCTTCTTCAGGTTGTCTGCAGTTTCCCGGCTGTTGAAGACCAGCGCAGTGTAGAAAAAGCAGAAGAAAATAATCGCTGCCGCGTACAGCATCACATATATTGGCTGACCGGGCGACAGCGTGCTGGCCAGATCTTTCAGCCACCGCATCGAATCACCGGAACTGAACCAGCTCACCACCGTAGCAGGCAGCAAAATGATGGATGAGGCAAAAATCGGCGGAATCACACCAGCCATGTTTAACTTGAGCGGCAGGTGCGACGACTGGCCGCCATACACCTTGTTGCCCACTTGGCGCCGCGCGTAATTCACCAGAATCTTGCGTTGGCCACGCTCCACATACACAACAAAGTAGGTCACCAGACCAATCACCGCCACGATCAAAATCGCAATCAGGATACTCATGGCACCAGTGCGCACCAGCTCCAGCAGACCACCGATGGACGATGGTAGGCCGGCGGCAATACCTGCAAAAATCAGGATGGAAATACCGTTGCCCAGGCCACGCTCGGTAATCTGCTCACCCAGCCACATCAGGAACACCGTACCCGCCGTGAGGCTCACTACGGCCGTCATTCGAAAACCAAAACCGGGATCAATCACCAGGCCCTGCGAGCTTTCCAGTGCAATGGCAATGCCCAGCGACTGGAACAGCGCCAAGCCCAGCGTGCCGTAGCGCGTGTACTGGGTAATCTTGCGACGACCGGCCTCGCCTTCCTTCTTCATCTGCTCGAAGGTGGGCACGACATAGGTCATCAACTGCATGATGATGGATGCCGAAATGTAGGGCATGATGCCCAACGCGAACACGGTGAAACGCGACAGCGCGCCGCCTGAGAACATGTTGAACAGGTTCAGGATGCCACCTTGTTGACCATTGAACAGCTGCTGCAGCTGAACAGGGTCAATGCCGGGCACCGGAATGTGCGCGCCAATGCGGTACACCACCAGCGCGAGCAGCAGAAACACCAGACGACGGCGGAGATCGCCGTACTTTCCGGTTTTTGCGAGTTGCGCTGAATTAGTGGCCACGGGCTTTAGCTTTCAGACAGTCAGGCAATGCTGCCGCCGGCCGCTTCAATAGCGGCCTTGGCACCAGCGGTGGCGCCGATACCGGTCAGCTTGACAGCCAGCGTGAGTTCGCCGGTTTTGACAACCTTGACGACCTTGATCATCTGACCCACCAAGCCGGCCTGCTTGAGTGTCAGCATGTCGACTTCGGCAGCGCCCAACTGCGCCAGCTGGCCCAGCGTGACTTCGCCGTTGTACTTCAAGGTCTGCGACTTGAAACCGCGCTTGGGCAGGCGGCGTTGCAGGGGCATCTGGCCGCCTTCAAAACCTACCTTGTGGTAGCCGCCCGAACGGGACTTCTGGCCCTTGTGACCGCGACCTGCGGTTTTACCCAGACCGGAGCCGATGCCACGGCCGACACGGCGCTTGGCATGTTTGGCACCCGCTGCGGGCTTGATGTTATTGAGTTCCATCGTTGACCTTTAGAGCACTTTGACCAGGTAACTGATCTTGTTGATCATGCCGCGGACTGCGGGGGTATCTTCCAGCACTTTTTGGCTGTTGATCCGGCGCAGACCAAGGCCGCGCACCGTCGCACGGTGGTCTTCCTTGCAGCCGATCGGGCTGCGCACGAGTTGAACCGTGACTTTTTGTGCGGTTGTCATATCAATTCCGATCAGGAAAACAGCTCTTCGACCGTCTTGCCACGCTTTGCAGCGACTTCAGAAGGGGTGGTCGAATGCTTCAGTGCGTCCAGCGTGGCGCGCACCATGTTGTAGGGGTTGGACGAACCATGGCTCTTGGCCACGATGTCGGTGATGCCCATCACTTCGAAAACAGCGCGCATCGGGCCGCCGGCAATAATGCCGGTACCGCGTGGTGCCGGCGCCATCATGACCTTGGCGGCGCCGTGGTGGCCCATGACCTTGTGGTGGATGGAGCCGTTCTTCAGCGACACCTTGTTCAGGTTGCGACGGGCTTCTTCCATCGCCTTTTGAACGGCTGCAGGCACTTCTTTCGATTTGCCCTTGCCCATGCCGACGCGGCCATCGCCATCACCGACCACGGTGAGTGCGGCGAAACCGAGAATACGACCACCCTTGACGACCTTGGTGACGCGGTTCACCGCAATCATCTTCTCCTTCAGACCATCGTCCGGGGTATCGTTCTGGGCTTTAGCTTGAAATTTAGCCATTTTTTTGTCCGTTCCGCTTAGAACTGCAAACCAGCTTCGCGTGCCGCGTCAGCCAGTGCCTTGACCCGTCCGTGGTAGGCAAAGCCTGCACGGTCGAACGCCACTTTTTCAACGCCAGCAGCCTTGGCCTTTTCGGCAATCAGCTTGCCGATGGTCTGGGCCGCGGCCGTGTTACCACCCTTGCCGGAGGCGCCGAGTGACTTGCGAATGTCGGCCTGCGCTGTGGATGCAGTCGCCAGCACCTTGGTGCCACAGCCGGAAATGACTGTTGCATAGATATGCAGGTTGGTGCGGTTCACGGTCAGACGTGCAACGCCTTGCGAGGCGATACGAATGCGGGTCTGACGGGACCGGCGCAGACGCTGCTCTTTCTTGGTCAACATCATGCAGCTCCTTACTTCTTCTTGGTCTCTTTGATCGTGATCTTCTCATCCGCATAACGGATGCCCTTGCCCTTGTAAGGCTCCGGGGGGCGAATCGCACGAATCTCGGCGGCAATCTGGCCAACGCGCTGGCGGTCGGCGCCCTTGATCACCACTTCGGTGGGGATGGGGGTAGCGACGGTAATGCCAGCGGGCATTTCCTTGTTGACCGGGTGCGAATAGCCCACCACCAGGTTCAATTTGGTACCCTGGGCAGCGGCCTTGTAGCCCACGCCGACCAGGGTCAGCTTCTTCTCGAAGCCCTTGGTCACACCGACCACCATGTTGTTCACCAACTGGCGCATGGTGCCGCTCATGGCATTGGCTTCACGCGACTCGTTGGCCGGCGCGAACGTCAGCTTGCCGGCGTCGTTCTTGATGGTGACCAAGGCGTTTTGCGCCAGCACCAGGGCGCCATTGCTGCCCTTGACGCTGATCTGGTCTTGTTTGATCGCCACGTCAACGCCTGCGGGGACGATGACGGGTGCTTTTCCTACTCGGGACATTTCAGTTTCTCCTCAATGCCACGGTCAGGCGACGTAACACAGAACTTCGCCGCCAACGCCGGTGGCGCGGGCTTTGCGGTCGGTCATCACGCCTTGCGGGGTGGTAACAATCGCCACACCCAGGCCATTCATGACGTTGGGAATGTCGTTGCGGCCCTTGTAGACGCGCAGGCCAGGACGGCTGACGCGCTCGATGCGCTCGATGACCGGACGGCCAGCGTAGTACTTCAGGGTGATTTCGAGGTCGGACTTGCCGGCATCGGACTTGACCTGGAAGCTGTCGATATAGCCTTCGTCCTTCAGGACCTGGGCAATCGCCACCTTCACTTTGGACGAAGGCACCGAAACGGTCGCCTTGGCCACCATCTGCGCATTGCGGATGCGGGTCAGCAGGTCGGCGATTGGATCACTCATGCTCATAGTAGTCTCCTGCCTTACCAGCTGGCCTTGACGATACCGGGGATATCGCCAGCGAAAGCCATCTCACGGATCTTGGCGCGGGCCAGACCGAATTGACGGAAAGTGCCACGGGGGCGACCCGTGATCGCGCAGCGGTTGCGCTGGCGGGTCGGGTTGGCGTTGCGGGGGAGTGCCTGCAGACCCTGGCGGGCTGCTGCGCGTTCCTCGTCGCTCTTCTTGGCATCGTTGGCGATGGCCTTGAACTCCGCGTGCTTTTTCGCGTATTTCGCGACCAGCTTGTCGCGCTTGAGTTCACGCTGGATAAGTGCTGCTTTTGCCACCGGTCACCTCAATTCTTGAACGGGAAACGGAAGCCAGCGAGCAGTGCCTTGCACTCTTCGTCGGTCTGGGCCGTTGTGGTGATGCTGATGTTGAGACCGCGCAGGGCATCAACCTTGTCGTACTCGATCTCAGGGAAAATGATCTGCTCTTTCACGCCGATGTTGTAGTTGCCACGGCCGTCAAAGGCCCGGCCGGAGATACCGCGGAAGTCGCGCACCCGGGGCAGCGCCACGGTAACGAAACGGTCCAGGAACTCGTACATCTTGACGCCACGCAGCGTGACCATGCAGCCAATGGGCAGGTCTTCGCGGATCTTGAAACCGGCGATTGCCTTCTTGGCCTTGGTCACCACCGGCTTCTGGCCGGCGATCTTGGTCATGTCGCCCACGGCGTTGTCCATGACCTTTTTGTCGGCAACCGCTTCGCTCACACCCATGTTCAGGGTGATCTTGGTGATGCGGGGAACCTGCATCGGCGATTTGTAGCCAAACTTCTGGATCAGGTCGGGAGCGACCTTTTCACGATAAAACTGTTGCAGTCGTGCCATGGTCATGCCGCCTTGATTTCTTCGCCGCTGGACTTGAAGACGCGAAAGCGCTTGCCGTCAGCTGCAACCTTGATGCCGACGCGGTCGGCCTTGCCGGTTGCCGCATTGAAAATCGCCACATTGGACTGGTGGATCGGCATGTTCTTGTCGATGATGCCGCCGGTCACACCCTTCATCGGGTTGGGCTTGGCATGCTTCTTCACCATATTGACGCCGTCGACGAGCAGGTAGCTGTCGTCTTTGCGCAGCGACACCGTGCCGCGCTTGCCCTTGTCGCGCCCTGCGAGCACGATCACTTCATCGCCCTTGCGAATCTTGTTCATGACAGGTCCTTACAGAACTTCGGGGGCCAAAGACACGATCTTCATGAACTTTTCGGTGCGCAGCTCGCGCGTCACCGGTCCGAAGATGCGGGTGCCGATAGGCTCCAGCTTGGCGTTGAGCAACACGGCTGCGTTGCCATCGAATTTCACCAGGGAACCGTCAGCGCGACGGATACCCTTGGCGGTGCGAACCACCACTGCGCTGTAGATCTCGCCTTTTTTGACGCGACCACGCGGAGCGGCTTCTTTAATGCTTACCTTGATGACGTCGCCAACACTGGCGTAACGGCGCTTGGAGCCGCCGAGCACCTTGATGCACAGCACGGACTTCGCGCCGGTGTTGTCGGCCACGTCTAGCCGGGATTCAGTCTGGATCATTTCGTTATTCCCAACTTGCACCAATGGCGCCTTGCAGCGCAACCAGTCAGTCTTGGGCCCGTTGTACACACCGCAAACCACTTGCAGCGCGCCATTTTTGGGCAGATACAACGCCTTTTTCAAAGCGAAGCCGCTGATTATGGCAGAGTTTTATCCGGCGGTCAACAACCCCACACCAACACCGTCAACCGAGCCGGTAGCGGGCCGCCAGCGTGGCAAAGGCCTTTTCGCCGCTGTCAGGCAGGCCCAGCTCGTCGGCCAGCAAGCGGCCCACGTCGGGCGCCAGCGTGGCGGCCAGCGCTGCATCCAGAAACAAGAGCCGGGAGCGCCGGGCCAGGACGTCTTCCACGCTGCGGGCATATTCATGGCGCCCCGCAAAACGCACCATGGCCTCGGTCAGGCCGCCGCCCAATTGCCGGTTGGCCCCGGGCAGACCGGCTACAGCGGACGCCTCGCTGCCATAGACCGACGGGGAAGGAGCCGCGGCGCCCACCAGCGGCAAGTTGGTGGTCACTCCGCCGGCACGCTCGTCCAACAGGCCGGCGGCAAAACAATGCGCCAGCACGTCTTCCGCCATCGCGCGGTAGGTGGTCCACTTGCCGCCGGTCACGCTGACCAGGCCGCTGCGGCTGGTACGCACCGTATGCTCGCGGCTGACCTGGGCCGAGGTTTCGCCGGCGTCGGCCGGCCGCACCAGCGGGCGCAGGCCCACCCACACGCTTTTTACGTCGGCGCGGGTGGGAGCGCGACGCAAGGCCTTGCCGGCTTCACAGAGGATGAAGTCGATTTCTTCTTCGCGCGCCTGCGGCTCGCGCGGCGCATCGCTGCGTGGCGTGTCGGTGGTACCCAGAATGACCTTGCCCAGCCAGGGCAGCGCAAACAGCACCCGGCCGTCGGCGGTTTTCGGTACCAGCAGCGCGTGGTCGCCGGGCAGGAAATCGGCATCTACCACCAGATGCACGCCCTGGCTGGGCGCGACCATGGGCTGGGACTGGGGTGAATCGTGCTGCCGCAGCGCATCGACCCAAACGCCGGTGGCATTAACCACGCAGCGCGCCTGCACCGGGTATTCGCGGCCGGTCTCGGTGTCCTGGCAGACCAGCCCGGCCACCTTGTCGGCATCGTGCAGCAGCCGGGTGACGGCGCAGTAGTTCAGCAACAGCGCGCCCTGCGCCGCTGCAGTGCGGGCCAGCGCCAGCGCCAGGCGGGCATCGTCGAACTGCCCGTCCCAGTATTTAACGCCGCCGCGCAGGCCCTGCGCCTGCACGCCGGGCAGGCAGGCCAAGGTTTCGGCGCGGCTCAGAAATTCGGTGCCAGCCAGCCCCACTGCGGCCGAAGCACCACCCGCCAGCGCATCGTAAAGCTTCAGACCCATGCCATAAAACGGCTTTTCCCAGACCTTGTAGCAGGGCATTACAAAGGCCAGCGGATGCGCCAGGTGCGGCGCGTTGCGCAGCAGGGTGGCACGCTCGTGCAGGGCTTCGTACACCAGTGGCAGATGCCCTTGCGCCAGGTAGCGCACGCCGCCATGGACCAGCTTGGTCGAGCGCGACGAGGTGCCGCTGGCGAAGTCGTGCGACTCGAGCAGCACCACGCTGAAGCCGCGTGCGGCAGCGTCCAGCGC
>JAZKCX010000245.1:22381-25027 GCA_040387875.1 Pseudomonadota bacterium
GACAGCAACTGCGCGGCTGCGGCCAGCTCCAGCATCTCCTGCGCGTCGGCCCAGAAACCCATTGCCAGCCCGGCCAGCCGGGCCGCGCCGAGGGCAGTGGTTTCGGTGACGCTGGGGCGCACCACCGGCACGCCCAGAAAATCGGCCTGCATCTGCATCAGAAGGTTATTTCGGCTGGCGCCACCGTCGACCCGCAGCTCGGCCAGCGGCAGGCCGGCGTCGCGCACCATGGCATCGAACACATCGGCGCTTTGCAGCGCAATGGCCTCCAGTGCAGCGCGGGCCAGGTGCGCCTTGCGGGTGCCGCGCGTCAGGCCCACCAGCGCGCCACGCGCATGGCCGTCCCAGTAAGGTGTGCCCAGGCCGGTGAAGGCCGGCACCAGATAGCAGTCGCCGGTGTCGGGCACGCTGGCGGCCAGTGGCTCAATCTCGTCGGCCGAGCGCACCAGCTGCAGGCCGTCGCGCAGCCACTGCACGGTGGCGCCGCCCATGAAGACGCTTCCCTCCAGACAGTAGGCGGTGCGGCGCCCTCCCTCGGGGCCCTGCCAGCCCACGGTGGTGAGCAACTGGTTGTGGCTGGCGACCGCCGTGGTGCCGGTGTTCATCAGCATGAAGCAGCCGGTGCCGTAGGTGTTTTTGGCCATGCCGGGCGCAAAACAGCCCTGGCCGAACGTGGCGGCCTGCTGGTCGCCGGCCAGGCCGGCAATCGGAATGGCCTGGCCCAGCCACTGCGGGTCGGTCTGGCCCAGCACGCCGCTGGACGGCACCACCGCGGGCAGCAGGCTGGGCGGAACATCGAACAATTTCAGCAGCGCGTCGTCCCACTGCAAAGTGTGGATGTTGAACAGCAGCGTGCGCGAAGCGTTGCTGGCGTCGGTGGCGTGTACTTTGCCGCCGGTGAGCTGCCAGACCAGCCAGGTGTCGATGGTGCCAAAGGCCAGCTCACCACGTTCGGCCCGGGCGCGGGCGCCGGGCACGTGGTCAAGCAGCCACTGCAGCTTGGTACCGGAGAAGTACGAATCAAGCACCAGCCCGGTTTTCTGCTGCACCCGCCCGGCATGTCCGGCGGCCTTGAGTTCGTCGCAGCGGCTGGCGGTGCGGCGGTCCTGCCAGACAATGGCAGGGGCAAGCGGCTGGCCGGTTTTGCGGTCCCACAGCACCGTAGTTTCGCGCTGATTGGTAATACCGATTGCTTTTATATTGATAGCAGACTTTTCAGCATCGATGCCGGCCAGCTGTGCTTTTTTTATACATTCCCGGGCGGTAGCAAGCTGGGTGGCCCAGATTTCCACTGCGTCGTGCGCGACCCAGCCCGGCTGCGGAAAATGCTGGGCAAACTCCTGCTGCGCCACTGCCACCACGCGGCCATGGCGATCAAACAGCATGGCCCGCGAACTGGTGGTGCCCTGGTCGAGTGCGAGGATCAGATCCATATAGCTAGGTTAGCGTATTCCGGGCGCCAGACCGCGCGACAATCACCGCCATGGGGACCCACATGCAACACCAGAAAATAGCTTTCATCGGCGGCGGCAACATGGCCAGCGCCATCATTGGCGGGCTGCTCCAACAGGGCCTGGCGGGCAGCCAGATAGCCGTGGTGGAACCGATGCCCGAAGCGCGGGAGCGGCTGACCCGCCAGTTTGGCGTGGCTGCCCATGCCACGCCCGACGCCGCACTGACCGGCGCCCATCTGGTGGTCTGGGCTGTGAAGCCGCAAACCTTCAGGGAAGCCGCGCAGCAGGCCCGCGCCTACACGGGCGGCGCCCTGCACCTGAGCGTGGCGGCCGGCATACGCTCGGACAGCATCGCGCAGTGGCTAGGGAGCGAGCGGGTGGTGCGCAGCATGCCCAACACGCCGGCGCTGATTGGCAAGGGCATTACCGCGCTGTTTGCCCGCACGGCGGTGACTGCTGCCGACAAGGCGCTGGTAGACAGCGTGGTGGCCACCACCGGCGAATCGCTGTGGGTGACGGAAGAAGCCCAGCTGGATGCGGTGACCGCGCTGTCGGGCTCCGGCCCGGCCTATGTGTTCTATTTCATCGAAGCGATGACCGAGGCCGGCGCCGCCATGGGCCTGCCCGCCGAACAGGCACAGCGGCTGGCGGTGGCCACCTTCATTGGTGCCGGCGAACTGGCAAAAGCTTCCGACGAGACGCCTGCCGTGCTACGCCAGCGCGTCACCTCCAAGGGTGGCACGACCTACGCCGCGCTGATGTCGATGGAAAAAGACGAGGTCAAGGCGCAATTTATGCGGGCACTGCACGCTGCGCAAGTGCGCGCCCGCGAGCTGGGCGACGAGTTCGGCGCTAGCTGAAAGCGTAGCCCAGCGCTATGCCGGCGAATACCGTCGCGCCCAGCCAGTGGTTGAGGCGGAAGGCCTTGAAACAGCCGTCGCGGCTGCGGCTGCGAATGAGCTGAAAATGCCACAACGCCTGCCCGGCGGCGGCGGCCAACGCAACAAAAACAATAGCGTTTAACCCTGCTAGGACGACGGCCACCGCCCAAATCGATGTAAAAAGTGCATAACAGAGCATGACCACCGGCACATCCCAGCGACCCAGCGTGATGGCCGAGGTTTTCATGCCGATTTTCAGGTCGTCGTCGCGGTCGACCATGGCGTATTCGGTGTCGTAGGCCAGCACCCAG
>JAZKCX010000246.1:0-5297 GCA_040387875.1 Pseudomonadota bacterium
GCCATGGGCACGTCGCCGTGGCCGGTGATAAAAACAATGGGCAGCGGCGAGCGGCGCTCCAGCAGACGGTCCTGCAGTTCCAGGCCGGTCATGCCGCCCATGCGGATGTCCACAATCAGGCAGGCCACCTCGCGGGCGTCGTAGCGGGACAGAAACGACTCGGCCGAATCAAAGCACCGCACCCGGTAGTCTTTGCCTTCGAGCAGCCATTGCAGGGAGTCGCGCACGGCTTCGTCGTCGTCGACGACGTAGACCGTGCCTTTTTTCGGGATCAAGCTCATCCGTTGCCTTTATTCGGTTGCTGCGACATCAAGCCGCGGCCGGGGGTTGCTTGCTGCGTTTACCGGCAGCCAGAAGGAAAACCGGCAACCCACAATTTCGCTGCCATTGTAGAGGTTGTCGGCCTGCATCCGCCCCTGGTGCGACTCGACGATGGAGCGGCACAAACTCAGGCCAATGCCCATGCCGTCGGACTTGGTGGAGTAGAAGGCTTCGAACAGCCTTTCCTTGACCTCGGGTGCCAGGCCTTCGCCGGAGTCCTGCACAACAAACTCGATGACATCGCCCGAATCCATCTGGCGCGGCACCACCCGTAATTCCACATTCCGGCGCGACGACGGCCGCTTGGCGGTGTCGATGGATTCCGCCGCGTTTTTCAGCAGGTTGATCAGCACCTGCTCGATCAGAATCGGGTCGACGCGAATCTTGGGCAGCCGCGCCGCCACGTAGTGGCTCAGCCGGACATGGCGCCGGCGCAGCTCAATCTCGGCCAGCTCAATGGCTTCGCTCACCATCTGCGACACATCGGCCATGCTGCGATTCGGTTCGCTGCGTTTCACAAACGAGCGGATGCGCTGGATGATCTGGCCGGCGCGCTGGGCCTGGCGCGCGGTTTTCTCCAGCGCGGTGAGCAGGTCCTCGTTGCTGATCTGCTGGCTTTTGATGCGCGAGACCATGCCGTTGCAGTAGTTGTTGATAGCCGTGAGCGGCTGGTTCAGCTCGTGCGCCACGCTGGACGCCATCTCGCCCATGGTGATGAGGCGGCTGGCGGTGTGCGCCCGCTCGGCCTGGGTGGCAGCCTGCTCTTCGGCATGGCGGCGCGGCGTGATGTCGGTGGCAATCACCATCTGCGCCAGCCGGCCGTCCACCCAGTTCAGGTAGCGGGAACGTACTTCCAGCCACTTGTTCAGCTCGGGAATGAAGATCTCGGCATTTTCGGTCTGCAAATCCGTCAGCGGGTCGGTCGGCAGCCCGGCGAAGGAATCGACATCGTCCATTTCCTCGTCGCGCGGCAAAGACTGGTGCACGCCGGCCTGCGCCACCAGCGTGAGGTGGCCGGCCGCGGCCGTGCCAAACCAGAGCCGGTACAGGCGGTTGGCAAACAGAATTTCCTCGCTGCCCAGCGGCGCCACCGACACCGCGGCGTCAAGCGCTTCCAGCACGGTGGTAAAGCGCTCGTACGAGGCCGAGAGCTGCTCACGCACCCGGGTCGGCTCGGTGATGTCGGTCATCGAGGTCATCCAGCCGGTCTGGAAGCCGCGCGAATCGATCAGCGGCGACACATACAGCCGGGCGTCAAACACAGAGCTGTCCTTGCGTTTGACCCGCACCTGAAAACCGCCGGGCGGGGTGCGGCCATGAATTTCGTCGTCCAGCCGCTGCTTCAGTAAATCATGGTCTTCGTCGGGCCAGTACACAAAGGGCGGATCGCGGTTGACCAGTTCGTCCTCGCTCCAGCCAGTCATCTGCATAAAAGCCGGGTTCACATAGGTAATGCGGCCTTGCAGATCCAGCGCGCGCATGCCGGTGAGCATGGAGTTTTCCATGGCGCGGCGGAAGTTGGTTTCTTCGATCAGCTTGTCCTGCGCCTGCATGCGCCTGCGCGTGTGTTTCCAGGTGCCCACCAGCATCCAGGCGGTGAGTGTGCTGAGCGCAATCACCAGCCAGAACAGGCCGCTGCCAATGACCCCCAGCGAGGTACGGTAGGCCTGGCCGCGCAGCACCAGGCTGTTGCCTACCGGCGTGACGGGTACTTCGTACTGCTGCACTGGCTCCGACCAGGGCAGCAGGCCGGGCGCGCCGGGGCTGGTGGGGGTGTTGCTGCCGGCCAGCACGGTGGACTGCTCATCCAGCAGCGCCACCGCGTACTTGGCAGTGGTCTCGGCCGGTATGCCAAAACGCAGCAGGCCATCGACCGCGTATTCGCCCAGGATGACGCCGTTAAAACGGCCCTGGCCGCTCAGTGGCACATGCAGTTGCAGCATGGGAATGGTGTTGACGCCGGTCAATGGCCGCGAATACACCGGCTGGCGCAGGTCGCGCGCCAGATCAAAGGCGCCACCGGTTTCGCCGGGTTTGAGGGTTTCATCGACGCTGCGCAACTGGTTCACCAGCACGTTGGCCGAGGTGTAATTGACCTTGATGCGGCGCTCCACATCAATCCAGCTCACGGCCAGCAGCTCGGGGTAACGCTGTACCAGCGCCTCGGCTTCGGCAACAAACTGGTTGGTATTGATCTCGCGGCTTGAAACATCCCGCGCGAGCTGCATGAACTGCTCCTGCTGCTCGATCAGCCGCAGCCGCAGCCGCTGCTGGGCGTATTCCATGTCGCGCTTCACGGTTTCCTGCTCGCGTCCCAGCTCCTCCAGCCGCAGGTACCAGAAGGCCGAAACGATTGCCGCCATGAACAACACCACCGCCGCCAGCGGTGCCATCAAAGCAATGCGGTCCTGCTGGGCCGAACTCTGCTTGCGCCACCAGCGGCGCCAGCGGGACGGGCGCCTGACGGGAGTGGTCGCCGCAGCGGCAGAGGGGGGTGGGGAAACCATTAGTTTGAGTGTAAGGCTATGGCATGGGCTAGCACGCCATTTAGTACTGTCCATTCCCGTAGAATATCGCTATACAAAATCATGAATCATTATTTGAAATAATTAAAAAATTATGCGACACTGCGCCCATCGCAAAAACGCTGGCTCGGCAACAGGGTCTACGCACTGGTAATTTCGGTGCGAATCAGCCCTAATGCCGTCAGGCACCAGGAGACAAACCATGGCAGCAGTTCCCGACAACCTGTTCGGTTCCAACCCCAACGACCCCGATGCGCAGGAGACCCGCGAGTGGATGGACGCGCTCTCCGCCGTGATCCAGGCCGAAGGCCCGGAACGCGCCCACTTTCTGCTGGAGCAACTGCTGGAGCACGCCCGCCAGCACAGCATCGACATGCCGTTTTCGGCCACTACCGGTTACGTCAACACCCTGGAGTCCGCCCAGGAAGAGCGCTGCCCCGGCAACCTGGAGATTGAGGAACGGCTTCGCTCCTACATGCGCTGGAACGCCATGGCCATGGTGGTCAAGGCCAACCGCCACCACCCCGAAGACGGTGGCGATCTGGGCGGCCACATCGGCTCGTTTGCCTCGCTGGCCCACATGTTCGGCGCCGGCTTCAACCATTTCTGGCACGCCGAAAGTGAAAACCACGGCGGCGATTGCCTCTACGTGCAGGGCCATGTGTCGCCTGGCGTCTATGCCCGCGCTTACCTGGAAGGCCGGCTGACCGAAGAGCAGTTGCTGAACTTCCGCCAGGAGGTCGATGGCAAGGGGCTCTCCAGCTACCCGCACCCCAAGCTGATGCCCGAGTTCTGGCAGTTCCCCACGGTGTCGATGGGCCTGGGCCCGCTGATGGCGATTTACCAGGCGCGCTTTCTGAAATACCTGCATGCCCGCGGCATTGCCAACACCGAGAACCGCAAGGTCTGGGTGTTTTGTGGCGACGGTGAAATGGACGAAGTCGAAAGCCTGGGCGCTATCGGCCTGGCCGCCCGCGAGAAGCTCGACAACCTGATTTTTGTCATCAACTGCAACCTGCAGCGGCTGGACGGGCCGGTGCGTGGCAACGGCAAGATCGTGCAGGAGCTGGAAGGCGAATTCCGCGGCGCCGGCTGGAACGTCATCAAGCTGCTCTGGGGCAGCGGCTGGGACCCGCTGCTGGCGCGCGACAAGGACGGCGCCCTCAAGCACCTGATGATGGACACGCTGGACGGCGACTACCAGGCCTTCAAGGCCAACGACGGCGCCTATGTGCGCAAACATTTCTTCGGCCGCGACCCGCGCACGCTGGAGATGGTGGCCAAGATGAGCGACGACGACATCTGGAACCTCAAGCGCGGCGGCCACGACCCGCAAAAGGTCTATGCGGCTTACCACGCCGCCGTCAAACACGAAGGCCAGCCCACGGTGCTGCTGATCAAAACCGTCAAGGGTTTTGGTATGGGCAAGATCGGCGAGGGCAAAAATACGGTGCACCAGACCAAGAAGCTCACCGACGAAGATATCAAGGCCTTCCGCGACCGCTTCAACATCCCGATTCCCGATAGCGAACTGGCCGCGCTGCCGTTCTACAAACCGGCCGACGACACGCCCGAGATGCGCTACCTGCACGAGCGCCGCAAGGCCTTGGGGGGCTACTTGCCGCACCGCCGGGTGAAGGCCGACGAGCACTTCACCGTGCCGTCGCTGGAGACCTTCAAGGCGGTGCTGGAACCCACCGCCGAAGGCCGCGAGATCAGCACAACCCAGGCCTACGTGCGCTTCCTGACGCAACTGCTGCGTGACCAGGCGCTGGGCCCGCGCGTCGTGCCGATTCTGGTGGACGAGGCCCGCACCTTTGGCATGGAAGGCCTGTTCCGGCAGATTGGCATTTACAACCCCGAGGGGCAAAAGTACACGCCGGTCGACAAGGACCAGGTGATGTACTACCGCGAAGACAAGGCTGGGCAAATTCTGCAGGAGGGCATCAACGAAGCGGGCGGCATGAGCAGCTGGATTGCGGCCGCCACCAGCTACAGCACCAGTAACCGCATCATGGTGCCGTTTTACGTGTACTACTCGATGTTCGGTTTCCAGCGCATTGGCGACCTGGCCTGGGCCGCCGGCGACATGCAGGCGCGGGGCTTTTTGCTGGGCGGCACCTCGGGCCGCACCACGCTCAACGGCGAAGGCCTGCAGCACGAAGACGGCCACAGCCACATCCTGGCCGGCACCATTCCCAACTGCATCAGCTACGACCCGACCTTTGCGCACGAGGTCGGCGTGATCCTGCACCATGGCCTCAAACGCATGGTGGAGAAGCAGGACAACGTCTATTTCTACCTGACGCTGCTCAACGAAAACTACGCCATGCCCGGCCTGACACCGGGCACCGAAGAGCAGATCATCAAGGGCATGTACCTCTGCAAGCCCGGCGCCGCCAACGACGCGCTGCCGCGGGTGCAACTGCTGGGCTCCGGCACGATTTTGCG
>JAZKCX010000247.1:0-31322 GCA_040387875.1 Pseudomonadota bacterium
GCACCAGGTTTTCAGCGCCCCGTTTGGACTTTCAGCCGGATTGCGTTAACCTGCCAACCCAGCCCGCGCAAGCGGGTCTGGAACAGCGGGAGCAGTTGCCGCAGCTTGGCGGCGGCAGTACTGCTCTCTACTACCAGGCACCAGGTGGTGTCATCAATAGGCCCGGCCTTCACGGCTGGCCTGAGTGCTTCGGGAATCAGACTCTGTATCGCCTGCAGGCGTTTGCTGGAGTCTGCAGCCAGCCCGGCGATCCGGGCGAATGTCGGCGAACCGTGTACCGCTTCATCCAGCGTCAGTGCTTGGTGCTTGCGGGTCATGGGCGTCAATGAATGGGGATTTTGGATGCAGCTGATTATCACGGATGCCTGGCTGGCAAAAAGCCGGGCCATTCACCTCAGCGGGTCGCGTTTGCTGGCCGCAGGTTTCACGCTGTCGCTGGGCCTGATGGTGGTGGCAGCGGGCCTATACCACCTGGTGTTTCTGAAAGCCGCAGAAGAGGGCTGGCCCATCATCGGATCGCTCGCCAAGCTGGTGGCCCGCGATGAAATCGCGCAGCGCGACCGCTACATGCGCGAAAACCTCGACGCGATGGCCCGCCGGCTGGGCGAAATGCAGGCCAAGATGGTGCAACTCGAAGCGCTGGGTGAGCGTGTTTCGGGCCTGGCCGGCATCAACCCGGTGGAAATCAAGACGCCACCCGGTCGCGGTGGTGCGCTGGTGTCGGGACGGCCACTTTCGGTGGAAGACCTGCAGCAAACCCTGGCCGATCTGGACACGCTGACCGACCAGCGGGTGGATCTTTTGACGGTGGTGGAGTCGCGCCTGTTTGACCAGAAGATCCGCAAGATGATGGTGCCCACCCAGCAGCCGCTGCAGGACGGTTTTCTGGGCTCGGCCTTTGGCTGGCGCATCGACCCGTTTTCGGGCCGCTCGGCCCTGCACACCGGGCTGGATTTCCAGGCCGATACCGGCACCCCCATTTTGTCGGCAGCCGGCGGCGTGGTGGTGACGCAGGAGTACCACCCCGCCTACGGCAACATGGTGGAAATTGACCACGGCAACCAGCTGATCACCCGCTATGCCCATGCTTCCAAAGTGATGGTCAAAAAAGGCGATCTGATCAAGCGGGGCCAGAAAATTGCCGAGGTGGGCAGTACAGGGCGTTCGACCGGCCCGCATTTGCACTTTGAGGTGCTGGTGCAGGATGTGCCCCAGGACCCCCAGAAGTTCCTGACCGCTGGCCAGAAAGTGCCGGTGACACAGGTCGCACAAGCTGCGCCTTCGAGCGGCAAAGCCGCCGGCAAGGCGGTTGGCGCACGGGTTACCGCGCAAAGGTAAAATTTGGCGCTGGCGTGGCAGCGCATGCCGCGTGCGTCCTTGTGATCGCGCGCTGCGGCCCCACCTGATTTCATAACTTACAGGGCTTTCGGTCGCCTTGTTGGCCCTGCAGGGGCCAACGGGTCGGCTTCGCACTCATGGCAACCAACTTCCTCACAAAAATCTTCGGCAGCCGCAACGAGCGCCAGATCAAGCAGTACCGCAAGACGGTGGAACGTATCAAGGCCATGGAGCCCGACTACGAAAAGCTCGATGATGCCGCGCTGCGCGCCAAGACCGAGGAGTTCAAGGAACGCGTGGCCAAGGGCGAAAGCCTTGATGCCCTGCTGCCCGAAGCCTATGCGGTGGTGCGTGAGGGCTCCAAGCGCATCATGAAAATGCGCCATTTCGACGTGCAGATGCTGGGTGGGATGTCGCTGCACAACGGCAAAATTTCCGAGATGGGCACCGGCGAGGGCAAGACCCTCACCGCCACGCTGCCGGTCTACCTCAATGCGCTCAGTGGCAAGGGCGTGCACGTGGTTACCGTGAACGACTACCTGGCCAACCGCGATGCGCAGTGGATGGGCAAGCTGTACAACTTTTTGGGTCTTTCGGTGGGCATCAACCTGCCCAACATGCCGCGCTCGGAAAAGCAGGCGGCCTACCGTGCCGACATCACCTATGGCACCAACAACGAATTCGGCTTTGACTACCTGCGCGACAACATGGTCTACGAGACCGCAGACCGGGTGCAGCGCGGCCTGAACTACGCCATTGTTGACGAGGTGGACTCGATCCTGATTGATGAAGCCCGCACGCCGCTCATCATCAGCGGCCAGGCCGAGGACCACACCGACCTGTACATCGCGATGAACAAGATCGCGCCCAAACTGGTCAAGCAAATTGGAGAGGCCGACCCGCGTACGGGCGAGGGCATCATCACCCCCGGCGACTTCACGCTGGACGAAAAAAGCCACCAGGTTTTCTTGACCGAGCAGGGCCACGAAAACGCCGAGGAAATCCTGTCGCAACTCGGTCTGATTCCCGAAGGCACCACGTTGTACGACCCGGCCAACATCACGCTGGTGCACCACCTGTACGCTGCGCTGCGGGCGAACAACCTGTACCACCGCGACCAGCACTACGTGGTGCAGGACGGTGAGATCGTCATCGTCGACGAATTTACCGGCCGCCTGATGTCGGGCCGGCGCTGGAGCGATGGCCTGCACCAGGCGGTGGAGGCCAAGGAGGGCGTGCAGATCCAGGCCGAGAACCAGACCCTGGCGTCGATTACGTTCCAGAACTATTTCCGGCTGTATTCCAAACTGGCCGGCATGACCGGCACGGCCGATACCGAAGCCTACGAATTCCAGGAAATCTACGGCCTCGAAACCCTGGTCATGCCACCCAACCGGCCCAGCCGCCGCGAAGACCAGCTCGACCGTGTCTACAAAACCACCCGCGAAAAATACGAAGCGGCCATCAAGGACATCCGCGAATGCAACGAGCGTGGCCAGCCGGTGCTGGTGGGCACGACCTCGATTGAAAACTCGGAAATCATTGCCCAGTTGCTCGAGCGCGAGAAGCTGCCACACCAGGTGCTCAACGCCAAGCAGCACGCCCGCGAGGCCGACATCGTGGCCCAGGCGGGGCGCCCCGGCGTCATCACCATTGCTACCAACATGGCGGGCCGCGGTACTGACATTGTGCTGGGCGGCAACGTCGAGAAACAGATTGAGGCCATGCTGGCCGACCCCGCGCTGGACGATGCCGCAAAGCAAAGCCAGGAAGCCACCATGCGTGCGCAGTGGGCCAAGGACCATGAGTTCGTGAAGTCGCTGGGTGGCCTGCGCATCATTGCCACCGAACGCCACGAATCGCGCCGTATTGACAACCAGTTGCGTGGCCGCTCGGGCCGCCAGGGCGACCCCGGTTCGTCGCGTTTCTACCTGAGCCTGGACGATTCGCTGATGCGCATCTTCGCGGGTGACCGCGTCAAGTCCATCATGGACCGGCTCAAGATGCCCGACGGCGAGGCCATCGAAGCCGGCATTGTGACCCGCAGCATCGAGAGTGCGCAGCGCAAGGTCGAAGCCCGCAACTTTGACGTACGCAAGCAGCTGCTGGAGTACGACGATGTGTCGAATGACCAGCGCAAGGTGATCTACCAGCAGCGCAACGACATTCTGGACGCGGCCGATCTGGCGGCGCAGATTGCAGGTCTGCGCGAGAGCTGCTTTACCGACCTGGTCTACCAGTACGCGCCAGCCGAATCGGTTGAAGAACAGTGGGATCTGGCCGGTCTGGAAAAGGTGCTGGCCGAAGAATGGCAGCTCGAATTGCCGCTCAAGCAGGAAATCGAAGCCGCCGACGCAGTGACGGTTGACGACATTGTTGACAAGGTGGTTGCCGCAGCGCACGAAGCCTTCAATGCCAAGGTGGCCCAGGTGGGCGCCGAAAACTTTACCCAGTTCGAGCGCATGGTGCTGCTGCAGAGCATAGACACGCACTGGCGCGAACACCTCAGCTCGCTGGACTATCTGCGCCAGGGCATCCACCTGCGCGGCTATGCGCAGAAGCAGCCCAAGCAGGAATACAAGCGCGAAGCTTTCGAGCTGTTTGGCCAGTTGCTCGACTCGGTGAAAAACGAAGTCACCAAGCTGTTGATGACCGTGAAAGTGCAGTCCGGCGAGCAGCTGGAGCAGGCTGCGGTGGACATGGAAAACCGTGCCGAGAACATCGCCAACGTGACCTACACCGCCCCCACCGAGACCGGCGAGGTTGAGTCGGTGGTGGACGAAGCCACGCTCACTGCAGCGCTCAAGCGCAGCAATCCCGACGGCGCATTGCCGCGCGTGGGCCGCAACGACCCCTGCCCCTGCGGCAGTGGCAAAAAGTACAAGCTGTGCCACGGCAAGCTGGCCTGAACCTGGGGCCAGGCAACAAGACGGGCTGCGGCCCGTTTTTGTTTTTCTGCCTTTTGTTTTCCCGATAATCACCAGAGTTTTTTGAAAGCCCGCCATGCCTGTGAATCTGCCCCTTCCCCAAGCTGCCCATTTGCATCCCGTGCCTGGCCTGCGCATTGGCGTGGCCGAGGCGGGTGTGCGCAAGGCCAATAAAAAAGACCTCACGGTGGTGTTGATGGACGAGGGCGCGTCGGTCCACGGCGTGTTTACCCAGAACCGCTTTTGCGCCGCGCCAGTGCAGGTTTGTCGCGAGAATTTGGCGCAGAACTACGGCATTCGCGCGATGGTCATCAACACTGGCAACGCCAATGCTGGCACCGGCGAAGACGGTCTGGTGCGGGCCCGGAGCATTTGTATTGCACTGGCCCGCCAGCTGGAAATTGCGCCCGAGCAGATATTGCCGTTTTCTACCGGCGTCATCATGGAGCCGCTGCCGCACGAACGCATCATCGCCGGCCTGCCTGCAGCGCTGAACGACGCAACAGAATCCAACTGGCTGCGCGCCGCCGAAGGCATCATGACCACCGACACCCAGCCCAAGGCCTACAGCCAGCAACTGCAGATTGGCGGCGCCACCGTCAGCGTGACCGGCATCAGCAAGGGCGCCGGCATGATCCGTCCGAACATGGCCACCATGCTGGGTTTTCTGGCAACCGACGCCTGTGTCGATGCCGGGCTGATGCAGCAGCTCGCCACCGAGCTGGCCGACGCCTCTTTCAACCGCGTTACGGTGGACGGCGACACTTCCACCAACGACTCCTTTGTGGTGATTGCCACCAACAAGGCGGCGCACGCGCCCATCACCTCGCTCGCCAGCGCCGACGGCCAGGCGCTGAAAGCCGCCATGCTGGCGGTAGCGCAGCAACTGGCGCAGGCCATTGTGCGCGACGGCGAGGGTGCGACCAAGTTCATCACGGTGCGGGTGGAAGGCGGCAAGACCAGCGCCGAATGCCTGCAGGTGGCTTATGCCATTGCCCATTCGCCGCTGGTGAAAACTGCCTTTTTCGCCAGCGACCCCAACCTGGGCCGGATTCTCGCGGCGGTGGGCTACGCCGGCATCACCGATCTCGACCAGACCGGCATAGACCTGTACCTGGACGACGTGCATGTAGCGCTCAAAGGCGGGCGCAACCCTGCCTACCGTGAGGAAGACGGCCAGCGGGTAATGAAACAAAGCGAGATCACGGTGCGGGTGGCGCTGGGCCGTGGCGACGCGGCCGACACGGTCTGGACCTGCGATTTCAGCCACGATTACGTGACCATCAACGCCGATTACCGCTCATGATGGCCCACCCCCGAAGCGCCTGCGGCGCTCCCCCCTCGAGGGGGCGCCACCAGTGCCCCGGCAAAGCCGGTTCCACGGTCGCCTACGAAAGGAATGCGCGGTGAACGAAAAGTTTGATCGGTTAATAGAGCGCGCCGAGTCTCTGTTGGCCCGCATCGAAGCGGTTCTGCCGCAGCCGCTGGGCGCGCCCGACTGGAACGCCGCCATTGCCTACCGTTACCGCAAGCGCGCCAGCGGCCATGGGGTGCTGGAGCCGGTGCGCCACATTGGCGCCATGCAGTTGGCAGACCTGCAAGAGATTGACGTGCAGAAGGAAAAAATCCGCGCCAACACCCGGCAGTTTGTCGAAGGCCGGCCCGCCAACAACGTACTGCTGACCGGTGCACGCGGCACCGGCAAATCGTCGCTGATCCGCGCCTGCCTGCACGAATTTGCCCTGGCCGGTCTGCGGCTGATCGAGGTGGACAAGGCCGATCTGGTGGATTTGTCGGACATCGTGGACGTGGTGTCAGACCGTCCCGAGAAATTCATCGTGTTCTGCGACGACCTGAGTTTTGACGAAGGTGAGCCGGGCTACAAGGCGCTGAAATCGGTGCTGGATGGTTCGGTCGCTGCCGCCACGCCCAACGTGCTGGTCTATGCCACCAGCAACCGCCGCCACCTGCTGCCCGAGTACATGAAAGACAACTTGAGTTACCAGCACATGGACGACGGCGAGGTGCATCCCGGCGAGGTGATCGAGGAAAAGATTTCGCTGTCCGAGCGCTTTGGTTTGTGGGTCAGTTTTTACCCGTTCAGCCAGGACGAATACCTGGCCATCGTTGACCAGTGGCTGGGCTCGTTCGGTGTGGCGCCTGCTGCAGTGGCCGCGGCCCACCCCGATTCGCTGGTCTGGGCGCTGGAGCGGGGGTCGCGCAGCGGCCGCGTGGCCTACCAGTTCGCCCGCGACTATGCTGGGAAGATGTGAGCCTCCACGCTTGTCACTACGTGTACTGCGCTGCCCCCAGCCGGAGAAGGGCCCCCGGATATCCCGGTGTCCGGGGCCGTGCCTTGCTTGGGGCGGCCCGGCGCGGCGGCGCTGCTCTGCCTGCATAGCATGACGCGCCCCCTGGTTGCTGACGGCGACCGCCCCCGGGAGGGTGGTGTGGACCGCGAGGTGGTTGATGTTGCTGTGGGCGTGCTGTTCCAGCCCAACGGCGATTTCCTGCTGACCTCGCGCCCAGCGGGCAAGGTCTACGAAGGCTACTGGGAATTTCCCGGCGGCAAGTTGGAGCCAGGCGAGTCGGTGGCCGATGCGCTCCAACGCGAGCTGCACGAAGAATTGGGCATCACCATCGGCAGTGTCGTGCCGTGGAAAACCGAGCTGGTCGATTACCCACACGCGCTGGTGCGACTGAATTTCTGCAAGGTGTTTGACTGGCACGGGGCACTGCAGATGCGCGAGGGCCAGCAGTTTGCCTGGCAGCGGCTACCGGTGCAGGTGCAGCCGGTGTTGCCCGGAACCGTACCGGTTTTGCAGTGGATGGCGGCAGAGCAGCAGTTTTCGGGCGCTACTTATTTAGTAGCAAACTAATGAATAAATACGCCGGCTAGAGTCCTATTTTATATAAAATTACTGCAATTTGGGGTCGCCAAAGGGCTGGTCGTCGGGCGGGGTGGGATCCGGCACGCTGAATTTTTCACTGGCCCAGGCGCCAAAGTCGTTGTTCTTGCAGCGCTGGCAACAAAACGGCCGGAAGGGGTTGCTCTGGGCATAGATGCTGTCGCCCTGGCAGGTCGGGCAGCGCACAATTTTTGGCGCGAGGGGCGGGGTGGGGTCGGGCGGGTTCATGCGAAGCTTGCGGTTCTGCGCAGTCCGGCAAAAGTTCAGAAACAGAATCTCAGGAGCAGAGGGTCAGCTCAAAGCTGGTGTCTTCGCTGCCGGCATGCAGGCGGCCATCGGCTTCCAGGCGCATTAGCCGCACCGACACCATCAGACGGTTGCCGCTGATCTCGGGAATCAACTCCAGCGTGTCGTCCATGCGCATGCGCAGCAGCTGGAAAGTTCGGCCCTGGGGCAGGTTCTGCATGTACTGGCCGTTGGTGGCAATGACTTTTTGCGCCGTGCCCGAGTCGCGCAGCAGCTTGAGCAAAATAAAGATCGACTCGGCCAGCGGCGCCAGTGTGGAAGCCCATTCCTGCAGCGCCTCGCGGCGCACCGCAGCATCCTTGTGCTGCCAGGCGTAATAGGCGGGCAAATCAAACTCGCAGGTGCCGCCCGGAATGCCCACGCGGCTGCGTATGCCCATCAGCCAGTCGTTCTCGGTGAGCGAATGGCCGGCCTTGCCGGGCTGGTTGTTCAGGCCATTAAAACAGCCGTCCAGTTGGGCCATCACTTCATCCAGCACCGACTCGGCGATGGCCGGGTTGCCGCGGTAGGAGTTGAGGATTTGCCGTTGTTTGTCGATGTCCTTCATGACATCGCTTTTCAGGTCGGCGCGGGCGCCCACTTCCATCACTTCAAAAATGGTAAGCAGGGCATGGTGGTGGTCGAGCGCATGGTCGCGCGGCACCAGCAGTGTCAGGCGCCTGAAAAGATGCTCGAGCCGCAGGTAGGTGCGGATGCGTTCGTTGAAGGGGTATTCGTAGAGGATCACGCTGCCCCGCATCATAGCCCGAAGCGCGGCGCCAGCAGGGCCACTTCGGCGCGCAACTGGTCCAGCGTGGCGCCATCGTTGAACAGTACCGCATCGGCTATTGCCAGCCGCCGCAGCCGGGGTGCCTGGGCCGCAATGATTTGCTCCACCGTCTCTTTTTGCAGTGCATTGCGCAACATGACGCGGGCAATCTGGGTCTCGCTGCGGCAGTCCACTACCAGAATGCGGTCCAGCCGGCCGCGCCAGTGGGTTGACTCCGCCAAAAGGGGAATGTCCAGCACCACGCAGGGCGCGGTAGCCGCCGCAGCCTGGCGCAGGGTTTCGGCCTGCACCAGCGGGTGCACGATGGCTTCGAGCCGGGCCCGGGCCTGGGGGTCGGCGAAGGCCAGCGCGCGCATTTTGTCGCGGTCGAGCGCGCCATCGGGGGTGACGAATTCTTTGCCGAAGGCGGTTGCTACCGCTGGCATGGCCGCGCCGCCGGCGGCCGTGAGCTGGCGCGCAATGGCGTCGGCATCGACCAGCGCAGCGCCGTGTGCGCGCAGCATTTGTGCCACGGTGCTTTTACCGCTGCCGATGCCGCCGGTCAATCCCAGACGAAGCGGGGTGGCCATGCGACGGCTCTACAGACCAATGCTGCGCAGGATGGCCTGCGGTCCAAAAACCATCGCGGTCAGGCCAGCGCCAGCCAGAAAAGGGCCAAAAGGCACGTAGCCGCCTTCGCGCAGGCCGCTGCTGAACTTCATTGCAATGCCTACCACTGCGCCAATCACCGAGGCCATCAGAATCATCGGCACCAGCGCAGGCCAGCCAAACCAGGCGCCTAAAGCAGCAAACAGCTTGAAGTCGCCGTAGCCCATGCCTTCCTTGCCGGTGGCCAGCTTGAAGGCCCAGTACACCAGCCACAGCGACAAATAGCCGCCCACAGCACCCCACAGCGCAACCGAAAGTGGCACTGCCGTCCATTGCAGCGCGGCGGCAATCAGGCCCGCCCACAACAGCGGCAGCGTAATGGCGTCGGGCAGCAGCGTGGTGTCCCAGTCGATAAACGCCAGCGCCACGATGGCTGCCGAAAAACCGCACCAGGCAGCGCCCTGCCAGGTGGCGCCCCAGCGCTGGATACAGAACACAAAAAGCGCGGCCGTGAGCAGTTCCACCATCGGATAACGCAGACCGATGGGTGTTTTGCAGGCAGAACATTTGCCGCGCAGGAAGAGATAGCTCGCTACCGGGATGTTCTCGAACCAGCGTAGCTGGTGGCCACACTTCTGGCAGCGCGAGCGCGGGGTGTTGAGGTTGAATTTTTCCTGCGCGGCCTCCGGCTGGCCCGACAGCTCGGCGCATTCGGCGGCCCACTGCCGCTCCAGCATTTTGGGCAGACGGTAGATGACCACATTCAGAAAGCTGCCGAACAGCAAGCCGACCACGCCGCCCAGAGCGGCGTCGGCCCAGGGGGACAACAGCATCAGACCACCTGACCGAGCTTGAAGATGGGCAGGTACATCGACACCACAATACTGCCGATGATCACACCCAGAATCACAATGATGATGGGCTCCATCAGGCTGGACAGGCCGGCCACCATGTCGTCGACCTCGGCTTCGTAAAAATCGGCCGCCTTGCCCAGCATGTGGTCAATGGAGCCGGACTCCTCGCCAATCGCACACATCTGCAGCACCATGGACGGGAACAGGTTGACGTTGGTCATCGCCGCTGTCAGGCTGGTGCCGGTAGAGACTTCTTGCTGGATCTTTTCGGTGGCCATGGCATACACCGAATTGCCCGAGGCGCCGCCCACCGAGTCAAGAGCTTCGACCAGCGGCACCCCGGCGGCAAACATGGTTGCCAGCGTGCGGGTCCAGCGGGCAATACACGATTTCTCGACCAGCACGCCAAACACTGGCATTTTCAAAAGCAGCCGGTCCATGAACATCTGCATCTTCTCGTTGCGCCGCCAGGCCTGCATGAAGAAATAGGTACCGCCACCCAGCACACCAAATATCAGCCACCACCATTTCACGAAGACTTCACTCACCGCCATCACTGCCAATGTGGGCGCGGGCAGGTCGGCGCCAAACGAGGTGAAGACTTCCTTGAACGCCGGAATCACAAAAATCATGATCACCGCCACCACCACAAAGGCGACCACCAGCACGGCGATGGGGTACATCATGGCCGACTTGATCTTGGACTTGATGGCCTCGGTCTTTTCCATGTAGGTGGCCAGCCGGTCCAGCAGCTGGTCCAGAATACCGGCGGCTTCGCCGGCCTCCACCAGGTTGCAGTACAGGCTGTCGAAGTACAGCGGAAACTTGCGGAAAGCGGCACTCAAGGACGTACCGGTTTCCACATCGGTGCGGATGTCGTTGAGCAGGCGCGACACACTGGGATTGGGGTTGCCCCGCCCCACAATGTCAAAGGCCTGCAGCAGTGGCACACCGGCTTTCATCATGGTGGCAAGCTGGCGGGTGAAGATGGCGAGGTCCTTGGCGCGGATCTTCTTGCCGCTGCGGATGCGGCGTTTCTTGATTTTCCCGGGGAGCACGCCCTGCCGGCGCAGCGTGGCCTGGACCTGGTTCTCACCAACCGCGCGCAGTTCGCCGCGCACGGTTTTGCCGTTGCGGTCCTTGCCTTCCCATTCAAAGACAAAGTCCTTGATGCTTCGTGGTGCTGCAGTGGCCATCGGATTTCCGTTAAACGTTATTCATTGGTGCAACCCAGCACCTCTTCCAGGGACGTGACGCCGAGCTTGACCTTGTGCAGGCCGGCCTGGCGCAGCGTGCGCACCCCCTCCTTTTCGGCCTGTTGCGCGATTTCCTTGACGTTGCCGTCGCGCAGGATGATGTGCTGGATTTCCTCGCTGATCGGCATGACCTGGTAAATGCCCACACGGCCCTTGTAGCCGCTGTTGCATTTGTCGCAACCCACCGGCCGGTAGGGTTGCCAGCTGCCGGTGAGTTCATCGTCGGTAAAGCCCGCATCCAGTAAAACCTTGCGCGGAATTTCCACCGGCTGTTTGCAGGCGGCGCAGAGCTTGCGCGCCAGCCGCTGGGCGGTAATCAAAATCACGCTCGAAGCAATGTTGAACGGCGCCACACCCATGTTGCGCAGCCGGCTGAGGGTGGTGGGCGCGTCGTTGGTGTGCAGGGTCGACAGCACCAGGTGGCCGGTCTGTGCGGCCTTGATGGAAATGTCGGCGGTTTCCAGATCGCGAATCTCGCCAACCATGATGATGTCCGGGTCCTGCCGCAAAAACGAGCGCAGCGCGGTAGCGAAGGTCAGGCCGGCTTTGTCGTTGACGTTGACTTGGTTCACGCCGGGCATGTTGACTTCGGAAGGGTCTTCGGCGGTGGAAATATTCACGCCAGCCTGGTTCAGCAGGTTCAGGCAGGTGTACAGCGAAACCGTTTTGCCCGAGCCGGTGGGGCCAGTCACCAGCACCATGCCGTAGGGCCGCCCAATGGCGTTGAGCAGTCGCGCCTTTTCCTCGGGTTCGTAACCCAGCGCGTCGATGCCGACTTTCACGCTATTGGGGTCCATGATCCGGATCACGATCTTCTCGCCGAACAGCGTGGGCAGGGTGCTGACGCGGAAATCAATGACCCGGTCGGGGCCCACCCGCAGCTTCATGCGGCCGTCCTGCGGAACGCGCTTTTCGGAAATGTCCAGCCGCGAGATGACTTTGATGCGCGACGCCAGCTTGTCCTTGATGGCCACCGGCGGCGCGGTGATCTCGCGCAGCTCACCATCTACGCGAAAGCGCACCCGGTAGTGGTGCTCGTAGGGCTCGAAGTGCAGGTCAGAGGCCTGCATCTTCACCGCATCCAGCAGCATCTTGTGCAGGAAACGAACGATGGGCGCGTCTTCGACTTCCTGCGCAGCGGCCGAGTCGGCGGCATCGGCGGTGGCGGCCTCGGAAGTGATTTCGTCAAACTCGAAATCGGTCACCAGGCTGGCAATGGCTTCGGCGGCCGCGTTGGCGCTGGCCTCCACCATCTTGAGCAGCTTGTCGTATTCGGCAATCACCCAGTCCACGCCAAGCTGGGTGGAGAACTTGATCTTCTCGGCAACCTCGGTATCCGAAGGGTCTGCAGTCGCGACGATGATGCGGTTGTTGCGCTTGCTCAGCGCCAGCACACGGTAGGTGCTGCAGAGCTTGCCGTCGATGAGGTCCTTGGGCAGCCGTGCGATGTCGATCGCGTCCAGGTCCACCAGCGGCGCAGAGTAGGCGCCCGACATGGTGTGCGCCAGATCAAACGCGGATACCGCGCCGGCACCGGTCAGATCGGCAATGAAATTGGTGCGTCCTGCCAGCGATTTGCGGTAGATGGCTTCGGCCGTTGTCTGTGACAATTTACCGGCTTCTACCAGAGCCCTGCCCAAGCCCGGAAGCGCCATCGCGGGCGCGTTCGGGGTTGCGGGGTCAATAACAGCCATAGCGCCTAATTTAACACCGGAATCAGGGTGTTCCCTGCTAGGGAAACTCTGCACTCGACCGTTTAGGAAGGCCGGGGTTTGGGTGCACAGGCCGACCGGTAGCCATTGGTCGGGGTGAGAGGATTCGAACCTCCGGCCTCTACGTCCCGAACGTAGCGCTCTACCAGGCTAAGCTACACCCCGTTTTCGAGCGCAGCAAGCGCACTTTTCAGGCGCGGCGGCTCAACAAATTGGACGCCAATTCTAGCAAAGCCGCACGCCAGGGATTGTCTGGCAGCGTGGCTGCGGCGTCGATGGCGCGCTGCGCTTCGGCGGCTGCCACCTGGCGGGTAATGTCCAGCGCGCCGGTCTCGCGCACGATGGCTGCAATCTGTTCCAGCTGCTCCACCGCGCCGGTCTCGATCGCCGACCGGATCAGGTCGCGCTGGGCAGGCGTACTGCGCTGCATGGCCACAATCAGCGGCAGCGTGGCCTTGCCCTCGCGCAGGTCGTCGCCCAGGTTTTTGCCCATTTCGCTGGCATCGCCTTCGTAGTCGAGCACATCGTCAATCACCTGAAAGGCCGTGCCCAGCGCCTGGCCGTAGGTGGCGCAGTGGGCTTCTACTTCGGCCGGGCTCCCGGCCAGTACCGCACCCAGGCGGGTGCTGGCCTCGAACAGCTTGGCGGTTTTGGAGCGGATCACGCGCAGGTAGCTGGCTTCGTCGAGCGAGGCGTCGTGCATGTTCATCAGCTGCAGCACTTCGCCTTCGGCAATCACGTTGGTGGTGTCGGCCAGGATGCGCATCACGTCCATCTGGCCCAGCTCCACCATCATCTGGAAAGCGCGGGAATACAAAAAGTCGCCCACCAGCACGCTGGCCGGGTTGCCAAAAGTTTCGTTGGCGGTGGCGCGGCCGCGGCGCAGGCTGGAGTCGTCGACCACGTCGTCGTGCAGCAGTGTGGCGGTGTGGATGAACTCGACGACAGCCGCCAGCGTGTGGCGCGGCGCGCCGGTGTAGCCCAGCGCGCCGCAGACCAGCAGCAGCAGGGCCGGCCGCAGCCGTTTGCCGCCCGCGGCAATGATGTAGCGGGAGACTTCGCCCACCAGTGGCACGCCGGAATCAAGCCGGCCGGCGATCACCCGATCCACTGCCTGCATGTCCTCGGCAACGATGGAAAGCAGGGTGGGAATGCTGGGGTGGGGGGAGAGGGTCAAGGCGAGGGTCCGGAAACTGCGGCGATTATACGAACCCGGTGCGCTTGCCCTGGGCGCTGGCCTGCCCAATAGCTGCAATCAGGCCAAACCGTGCTAGAATGGCAGGCTCTGTGGAAATGGGTCCGCAGAGCATCTATTCATTTAGATCAGAGGTCATTATGTACGCGGTCATAAAAACCGGTGGCAAACAGTATCGTGTTGCTGCTGGCGAAAAAATTAAAGTAGAACAGATTGCTGCGGACGTAGGCCAGGAAATCGTGTTTGACCAGGTTCTGGCAGTCGGTAACGGCGCTGAGATCAAGGTCGGTACGCCCCTGGTGTCCGGCGCAACCGTCACTGTCACTGTGGTGGCACACGGCAAGCACGACAAAGTGCGCATTTTCAAGATGCGCCGTCGCAAGCATTACCAGAAACGTCAGGGTCATCGCCAGCAGTTCACTGAACTGCAAATCGGTGCAATCGTCGGCTAAGGAAAACGGTCATGGCACAGAAAAAAGGCGGCGGCTCTACGCGAAACGGGCGCGATTCCAAGCCCAAAATGCTCGGCGTGAAGGCATTCGGCGGTGAGTTGATCACGGCTGGTTCCATCATCGTGCGCCAGCGTGGTACCCGGTTCCACCCCGGCAGCAATGTCGGTCTGGGCAAGGACCACACCTTGTTCGCCCTGGTTGATGGCCATGTGTCGTTTGCCATCAAGGGTGCTATGAACAAGCACACGGTGAATGTGACCCCGGCGGCGTAAGCCCCGTCACTTCGCCTGCTGGCAAGCCCCGATAAACAGGGGCGGAAACAAAGCCCCGCCCGTCGGGGCTTTGTCCTTTTAAGATCGACCTCTATGAAATTCGTTGACGAAGCCTTTATCGACATCTCTGCGGGAGATGGCGGGAACGGCTGCGTCTCGTTCCGGCACGAGAAATACAAAGAATTTGGCGGCCCCAACGGCGGCGACGGCGGCCGCGGCGGCCATGTTTTTGCGGTGGCCGACTCCAACCTGAACACGCTGGTTGATTTCCGTTATTCGCGCCGGCACGACGCCAAGCGCGGCCAGCACGGCATGGGTTCCGACATGTTCGGCGCCGCCGGCGAAGACATCACTCTCAAGATGCCGGTCGGCACCATCATCACCGACGCCGAGACCGGCGAGGTGCTGTACGAGCTACTGGTTCCAGGCGAGGTGATTACCATTGCCAAGGGCGGCGATGGCGGTTTTGGCAACATGCGCTTCAAGAGCGCCATCAACCGTGCGCCCCGGCAAAAAACACCTGGCTGGCCCGGCGACAAAAAAAGCCTCAAGCTCGAACTCAAGGTGCTGGCCGATGTCGGTTTGCTGGGCTTGCCCAATGCCGGCAAGTCGACCTTCATTACGGCCGTGTCCAACGCCCGCCCGCGCATTGCCGACTACCCCTTCACCACGCTGCACCCCAATCTGGGTGTGGTGCGGGTGGGGCCCGAGCAGAGCTTTGTGGTGGCCGATCTGCCGGGGCTGATCGAGGGCGCGTCCGAAGGCGCTGGCCTCGGCCATCTGTTTTTGCGCCATCTGCAGCGGACCCGGCTTTTGCTGCACATTGTGGATCTGGCGCCGTTTGACGACAGCGTCGACCCGGTCAAGCAGGCCAAGGGCATTGTGGCCGAACTGAAAAAATACGATGCCGCGCTGCACGCCAAGCCGCGCTGGCTGGTGCTGAACAAACTCGACATGCTGGACGGCGACGCCCGTGCGGCCGTGGTGGCGGATTTTGTGAAGCGCTACAAGTTCAAGGGCCCGGTGTTCGAGATTTCGGCACTCACCCGCGAAGGCTGCGAGCCGCTGGTGAAGGCCATTTACAAACACATCAAGGCGCAGCAGGTGTCGGAGCAGCCGCATGTGGAGGTTGATCCGCGTTTCACGCCGGATCCTGCCGGCTGAGCCTGCTCCGTAAATAATAGCTAACTATCAAGAAAATACGCCGGCTAGAGGGCTAAAAGATGCATAAAACTGCTTCTACGGTGCTGCGTGATGCCAAACGCATTGTGGTCAAGGTGGGTTCGAGCCTCGTGACCAACGAGGGCCGCGGACTGGACGAGCAGGCCATTGGCGAATGGAGCCGGCAAATGGCCGTGCTGGTACAGGGCGGCACGGCCACCGGCGCCAAACGCGAAGTCATCATGGTCTCCAGCGGCGCCATTGCCGAGGGCATGAAGCGCCTGGGCTGGACGACCCGGCCGCAGCAGGTGCATGAGCTGCAGGCGGCAGCCGCCGTAGGCCAGATGGGCCTGGCGCAGATGTACGAGACCAAGCTGCGCGAAAACGGCCTGGGCAGCGCCCAGGTGCTGCTGACCCACGCCGATCTGGCCGACCGCGAGCGCTACCTCAATGCCCGCTCGACCCTGCTCACGCTGCTGCAGCTCGGCGTAGTGCCGGTCATCAACGAAAACGACACCGTGGTCACCGACGAAATCAAGTTCGGCGACAACGACACTTTGGGTGCGTTGGTGGCCAACCTGGTCGAAGCCGACGCGCTGGTGATCCTGACCGACCAGAAAGGCCTGTACAGCGCCGACCCGCGCAAGGACCCGGCGGCCGAGTTTGTGCACGAAGCGCAGGCCGGTAACCCGGCGCTGGAAGCCATGGCCGGCGGCGCCGGCTCCAGCCTGGGCAAGGGCGGCATGATCACCAAAATTCTGGCAGCCAAACGCGCCGCCGGCTCGGGCGCTTCCACCGTGATTGCCTGGGGCCGCGAGCCCGACGTGCTGATCCGCCTGAGCCAGGGCGAAGCCATCGGAACGCTGCTGGTGGCCCAAACTGCCAAATACCAGGCCCGCAAACAGTGGATGGCCGACCACCTGCTGCTGCGCGGCGCGGTACTGGTGGACGACGGCGCCGTCGTCAAGCTGCGCGACGAGGGCAAAAGCCTGCTGCCGATTGGCATGACCGACGTCGAGGGCGAGTTTTCGCGCGGCGACGTGATTGCAGTACGCAGCGCGGGTGGGCTGGAAATTGCGCGGGGCCTGGCCAACTACTCGAGCGCCGAGGCGCGGTTGCTGTGCCGCAAACCCTCGGCCGAAATCGCCCAAATGCTCGGCTATGTGGCCGAGCCAGAGATGGTGCACCGGACCAATCTGGTGCTTCTCAGACCTTAAAAATGGATCTGGCCTTTGCCTTTGCTCAATAGTTTGCTATTACTATAATAGTAATAGGCGGTGGGCTCAGGGGCTGAAATACGGGTTTTTCAGCTCGCGCACCATGGCGTCAACCGACGACGCCGGCGCGGCATTGGTACACACGCCCTGTTTTGCCAGCCGCAAGGTGTGTTGCGATGGGCTGGTGGCAAAAACCGATTTCCATTCTGCGTTTTGCACCTTGTTCCAGCCGCTGTCGGGGTTGTGGCGGGCATAGGTCTTGAACTCGCCGGTAACGCAGCGAATGCCCTCGTACATGGCATTCACCGTGCCGCTCGAACTGGTAATTACCACCACGTAGCGCACCACGCCGTCCTTGCCAATGGCCATCGTGGCCGGGTCCACCGCAAACTGCAGGCTGCTGTAGGCCGGGCCTTCAAAACGCACCAGGCGTTTCAGTTCAAAGGCGGGCGGCGGCGGTGCTTCGGCTTCTTTCCAGTCACTGGGGTCGGCCAGCCACTGGGCGCCCACATTCGTGGCCCCCAGAAGCAGGGCGGCTAACAGGCTGGGGGCAAGGCTAAATCGGCGCATTGTGGGGGTCTTCGGAATCGATGGCGAGGTTGGTGTGGGGGTCGGGCTCAAAAGTGCCGCCGGGCGGCAGCTCAAAGCCCGCGCCCAGGGGCAGGGTCATGTCGTGGCTGCCGTCCTGCATGCGCGGCCGTCCGCCGCTGCGCAGGTAGCGGTTGCGCTGTTCGTGGCGCGGCAGGTAGCGCGACAGCTCGGTCAGGGCCATCTCGTAAACGCCGCGTTTGAAATCCACCACCACGTCCAGCGGCACCCAGTAGTCGTTCCAGCGCCAGGCATCAAACTCCGGATGGTTGGTGGCGCGCAGATTCAGGTCCCAGTCGTGACCCACCAGCTGCAGCAGGAACCAGATCTGTTTCTGGCCCTTGTAATGGCCGCGCGCGTCGCGGCGAATGTACCGGTCAGGCACCTCGTAGCGCAACCAGTCCCGGGTACGGGCAACAATGCGTACATGTTCCGGAAGAAGTCCTACTTCCTCCTGCAATTCCCTGAACATGGCCTGCTCCGGGTTTTCACCCCGGTCAATGCCACCCTGCGGAAATTGCCAGGAGTGCGTCCGGATGCGCTTGCCCCAAAATACCTGGTTTTTCTGGTTGAGCAGGATGATGCCGACGTTCGGCCGAAAGCCGTCCCGGTCAAGCATAATCAAACCCCAAATTTGTAAACTGAATCCATTATGCACAGCGCTTTGCGCGCGGCAAGGGGTTCGGTGGGGCAACAGCCCGCTCTTGCTCCCTATTCCTTCCCGATTCGACTGCAAAACGCCCCGATGAAAGCCTCCCAGTTCCTTATTTCCACCCTCAAGGAAGCGCCGACCGACGCCGAGGTGGTGAGCCACAAGCTGATGATGCGCGCCGGCCTGATCAAAAAGCTCGGCGCCGGCATCTACAACTACATGCCCATGGGCCTGCGGGTGATCCGCAAGGTCGAGTCGATCGTGCGCGAGGAAATGGACCGCGCCGGCGCCATGGAGCTGGCCATGCCAGTGGTACAGCCAGCCGAGCTTTGGCAGGAAACCGGGCGATTCGCCAAGATGGGTCCGGAGCTGCTGCGCATCAAGGACCGGCACGACCGCGATTACGTGGTGCAGCCCACCAGCGAAGAAGTGGTCACTGACATTGCACGCCAGGAACTGCGCAGCTACAAGCAGTTGCCAAAGAATTTCTACCAGATCCAGACCAAGTTCCGCGACGAGCGCCGGCCCCGCTTCGGCCTGATGCGCGGTCGCGAGTTCACGATGAAAGACGCCTACAGTTTTGACCGCGACGTGGTCAGCGCCAAGGCCAGTTACCAGGTCATGGCCCAGGCCTACCGCCGCATCTTTGACCGTTTTGGACTGACCTACCGCGCCGTGGCCGCCGACAGCGGCGCCATCGGCGGAGACCTCAGCGAAGAATTTCAGGTGATCGCCGCCACCGGCGAAGACGCCATCGTCTACTGCCCGGCCAGTGACTACGCCGCCAATATGGAAAAGGCTGAGGCACTGGCGCCCGCTGGCCCGCGCCCCGCAGCCACCGCAGCCCTCACGAAAACGCCCACGCCGGGCAAAAGCACCTGTGCCGATGTGGCCGAGCTGCTGGGCGTGCCGCTTTCCACCACCGTCAAATCGCTGGTGCTGGCCACCGACACCGTGAACGAACGCGGCGAAGTTGCCAAGACCCAGATCTGGCTGCTGCTGCTGCGCGGCGACCACGACATGAACGAGGTCAAGGTCGGCAAGGTGGCGGGACTGGCCGGTTTCCGTTTTGCCACCGTGCCCGAAATCGAGGCGCATTTTGGGTGCAAACCGGGCTATCTTGGCCCCATCGGCTTGCAAAAACCGGTAAAAATTATTGTTGACCGCGAGGTGGCCGTAATGGCCAACTGGATTTGTGGTGCTAACACGCCCGACTTTCACATAACCGGCGTGAACTGGGGCCGGGATCTGCCCGAGCCCGACGCGGTGGCCGACATCCGCAACGTGGTCGAGGGGGATGCCTCGCCCGATGGCAAGGGTGTGTTGGCGATTGAGCGCGGCATCGAGGTCGGCCACATCTTTTACCTCGGCACCAAATACAGCCAGGCGATGAACGCCACGTTTCTGGACGTCAACGGCAAGCCGCAGTTTCTGGAGATGGGCTGCTACGGCATAGGCATCACCCGGCTGCCGGCGGCGGCCATCGAGCAGAACCACGACGAGCGCGGCATCATCTGGCCGGATTCGATTGCGCCCTTCACTGTGGCGATCTGCCCGATTACCGGCAGCAAGGGGCTGGACGCCAGCCCCGAGGTAAAGGCCGCAGCCGAAGCCCTGTACGCCCAGCTGCTTGCAGCGGGTGTGGACGTAATCCTGGACGACCGCGGCGAGCGCCCCGGCGTGATGTTTGCCGAGTGGGAACTCATTGGCGTGCCGCACCGGGTGGTGATTGGCGAGCGTGGCCTGAAAGAAGGCCAGTTGGAATACCAGCACCGCCGCGACGCCGCCGCCACCAAAGTCGATGCCGCCGGTATTTTCGATTTCCTCAAGGGAAAACTTGCAAACTGAGCCGTTTGGCCGGCGGGAGTTGCTGCGCGCCGCCGCTGCGGCCCCGCTGCTGTGGGCCCTTCCCGGCACCGGTATGGCCGGCCGGCAGCTGGAAGAACCGCTGGCAGATTCGGTGCGCAGCGCGCTGCGTCTGGCAGTTGGCAACAGCGCGCCGCCGATCCCCGAGTTCAACTCCACCGAAAGCCGGCTGGCCTACCTGCGTTGGCTGGGCGCGATGAGCGAGCGCCTGGCCCGCAAAAAACCCGATTTCCAGATTCGCAAGGAGTTTCTGCAGACGCTCTGGTACGAAAGCCGGCGGGCCGGGCTGGACCCCGCGCTGGTGCTGGGCCTGGTGCAGGTGGAGAGCAATTTCCGCAAGTTCGCCATCAGCAGCGCCGGCGCGCGGGGCTACATGCAGGTCATGCCGTTCTGGGCCCGGCTGATTGGCGACGGCGATGCCGCCAGGCTTTTTCACATGCAGACCAATCTGCGTTTTGGCTGTGTGATTCTTCGCCACTACCTCGACCGCGAGGCTGGTGATCTGTTTCTCACGCTGGGCCGCTACAACGGCAGCCGGGGCCGCGCGCCCTACCCGGACGCCGTGTTTGCCGCCAAACGGCTGTGGGAATTCGATTCCAAGGCCCCGGCGCCGAACGCGCCTGTACCCAGTACGGCGCCGCTGGCCACCACGCCGGTCTAGGGCCAGGACGCGACCCGGCTTTCCCCCGGCTGCCGGCTCTGGTATGGTCTTTTCTGCCACACCTCCACTGCCCCGCGCAGTCACACCATGATCACGCTCAGTGCCATTTCGACTGAAGGTTCCGGCGACCGCCCCGAACTGACCGCCAGCTTCACACAGGCCGGCGGCACGCTGGGCCGTGGCCATGGCAACACCCTGGTGCTGCCCGACCCCGAGGAGCGGGTGGCGCCGGTGCATGCCGGCATCGTCTGGCACCACGGTGGTTTTGTGCTGGTGGCCAACAGCCCGTTGGCGGTGAACGGCGAGCCGGTAGGCGCCGACCAGGAGGTTGCGATTGGCGACGGCGACACGGTGCAGATTGCCGGCTACCTGCTGCAGGTCCAGGCCCGCGCAGAAGCCAAGGCGGCAGTGACGGCATCGGTAGTGCATGCCAATCCGCTGGGCGACGCCGCCGGGCTGTTTTCGGACCAGGTGGTGCCGACTGACCCCACATCGGCGCTGCATGGGGGTGCGCCATCGGGCGTGTTTGGCGATTTTGGCGTGCCGGCTGCGGCCAGCGAAGACCCTTTTTCCGAGCTGGGCCGTGAGGATTTGCTGGTGCTGCCACCGCGTTCCGGCGCCCGCCATGTGCTGCCGGCCTACTGGGACGCACCTGCCCATCCGCCGCCAGTGGCTGCTGCTTTTTTTGTGGAAGAGGTGCCCGCCGATGCGCCCGAAGTCATCGAAGCCCATGCGGCACCGCTAGCGGCCGAAGCGGGGGAGAAGCTGCCGGTGCCATCACCCGCACTGGTGCAAATCGTCAAGGGTCCGTCCGAGCCTGCTGCAAAAGCGCAGCCTGGTGCACCCGAGTCCCTGGAGGTGCTGGCGGTGGCAGACGCTGCGCCGGATGCACCCATCCTGCCCGACCGCGCGCTGGTGTTGCCACCCAATTTGTTTGCCGAGGAAACGCTGGCCAGCCCCGAAACCCTGCTGGCGGCGCTGCTGGACGGCCTGGCATTGCCGACGCCGCCGTTCGAGCAACTCACGCCCGCGCTGGCGCACCGGCTGGGTGCCACTTTGCGCGAAGCCATCGAAGGCACTTTCGGCCTGCTGCAGGCGCAGCACCGTGCTGGGCAACTGGCGCCCGATGGCAAAGGTACCGATGCCCAGCCGCTGCTCGACTGCGCCACCGCCAGCGAAGCTTTGCTGTTGCTGCTGGCGCCGCCCAAAGACGGCGCGCCGCTGGCGCAAATTGCATTGCGCCGTGGTTACGACGACCTGCAGGCCGCCATGGGCCGCGCGCTTCGCCTCAACGCCCGCTGACGCGCCCCACCCAGTGCACGTTCAGTGCACAAAGCCCATCTTGCTGCGGCTGCCGGGCGGCTTGGGCAGGTCTTCCACCGTGATCTGGTCGCGCCGGGCCAGCTTGGCGTTGCCAAAGCCGGTCATCAGACTGCGCCGCATTTCGCGCGGCGCCAGATCGGCCAGCGCGTCCAGCACATCGCCCAGCGGTTCGGGGCCAAAGTGCTGGCCCCAGCCGTGTTCGTGGCGAATACCGAGGTAAAGATTGCGGGCAATCTGGCGCGCCGCATCGTACGAGGGCGGCTCGATCTCGAACACGTTCATCCGGTTCATGATGGGCTCGGGAATGCCGCGTGCATCGTTGGCGGTGGTGATCCAGATCACCTGGCTGGCGTCAATGGCGACTTCGGCAAACTCGTCAGTGAAATTCTGCGCGGTGTCGTGCTCCAGCAGGCTGTACAGCGCGCCCAGTGGGTCGTACTGCGCGTCAAAACTGGCCTTGTCGATCTCGTCGACCACGATCACCGGGTTGGCGTACTGGCCCTCGACCAGCGTCTCGAACACCTTGCCGGGTTTGGCGCCTTTCCACTGCGACGATGAGCCCGACAGCAGCCAGCCGGCGGTCATCGAGCTCATTGGCACCAGGTTCATGCCGGTGCCCAGCAGCTCGGCCAGCTTCTTGGCGAAATGGGTCTTGCCAATGCCGGGCGGCCCCAGCAGCAGCATGGGCGTGACCTCCAGGCCGTCCGGGCTGTCCTGCGCCAGCGCAACATGGCGCTTGATGTCGTCCAGCACGCTGGTGAAGTTGGGCAGGGCGGCATACAGGCTGCCCATGTCGGGCACGCCCGAGGGTTTGACGTGAAAGCGGTCGGGGCCGCGCTCGAGCATGCGTTCGTAGGTGCTGCGCAGGCTGGCGTGTTCGCGCTGGTCGCCGTCGCTTTGCAGCTTGGCCAGTTTGCGGGCCACGTCCTCGCGCTGAAACACGCTGCGGATGCGCGCAATCGGCAACCGGAAAGACGGTGAATGCGGAACCAGACTGTTGGATGTCATGAGGCACTCCTTGAAATCACACTTCCATTCAAGCATGCGCCGTGCCTGAGTGAAAGCAGAAACTGCGCTTGTTTTCGGTGCGTGTTTTCGCTACAACATCAGCACTCGCTGCCGGTGGTTGCCAGCAGTGGGCGCGCTCAGGGAATCCAGACATGAAAAAAGCCGGGGAGTTCCCGGCTTGTGTGGCGAGCGTCTGGCGTGTCAGTTGGGCGTGGTGCCCAGCACCTGCACCAGCTCGCCCGATTCGTACATCTCCATCATGATGTCGGAGCCACCCACAAATTCGCCCTTAACGTAGAGCTGCGGAATGGTGGGCCAGTTGCTGTAGCCCTTGATGCCCTGGCGAATTTCGTCGTCGTCCAGAACGTTGACGGTCTTGACGGTTTTGGTGTCCACGCCGCAGGCTTTCAGGATCTGGATGGCACGGCCGGAAAAGCCGCACATGGGAAAGCTGGCGCTGCCCTTCATGAAAAGCACCAGCTCGTTGCTTTTGACTAGGTCGTCGATGCGTTGGTTGACGTCGCTCATGCGCTACTCCTGATTTACCGGTTTCAATGCAGTGATTATTTCATTGTTGGCGTTTGTCCGCCGGAACAGCGGGCGATGCCAGCCAGATCGTTGCGGCTTTGCACCGAAACAAAGCCCGCCGCGCCGAGCAGCGCCTGCACTGCGGCCGCCTGGTCGTAGCCGTGTTCCAGCAGCAGCCAGCCGCCGGGCAACAGCCGCTCAGGCGCCTGTTGCACGATGGTGCGGAGGTCGTCCAGTCCATCCGCGCCTGCGGTGAGCGCCTGCAAGGGTTCATGGCGGAGTGCGGCAAGGTGCGGGTCGCCATGGGCCACATAGGGCGGATTGGAGGCGATCAGGTCAAAACGGCCTGCCACCCCCGCCAGCCAGTTGCCGTGCACAAAGCGCACCGGCAAAGCCAGCCGTGCGGCGTTGGCCTGCGCTACGACCAGTGCATCGGCGCTGGCGTCTACCGCCGTGACCGCGGCATCGGAGCGCTGGCTTTTCAGCGCCAGTGCAATCGCGCCGCTGCCGGTGCCCAGGTCCAGCAGGGCCGGACGGGGCATATCGGCCACGCAGTCCAGCGCCCACAACACCAGGGTTTCGGTATCGGGCCGGGGCACCAGCACCCGCGCGTCGACCTGCAGCGTGAGCCCGAAAAATTCCTTGCTGCCAACGATGTAGGCCAGTGGCTCGCCGCCGACCCGGCGCATGGCCAGTGCCAGAAACTTTTGTTGCACGGCATCGTCGAGCGCATCGCCGTCGTGCGCCAGCAGCCAGGCGCGCTCGGTGTGCGGCCGCGCCAGCGCATGCAGCAGCAGCCACTGCGCATCGAGCCGGTCCAGGCCGAGGGCGGTTGCAGCAGCGAGTGCCTGGGTGATCGTCATGCGCTACTAAATAAAGAGCAATAAAGTGAACAAATACGCCGGCTACATGCCAATTTGGTTATAAAAACGGGCAAAAAAGGGTTTTTACACCACCGAGCCCAGTTCGAGCTCTTCCATCTGTTCGGCGGCGCGGGCGGCCTGCAGCGCGGCCACCACGTCGCCCAGATCGCCTTCCATGATGAACAGCAGCTTGTACAGCGTGAGGTTGATGCGGTGGTCGGTAAAACGGCCCTGCGGGAAGTTGTAGGTGCGGATGCGGTCGCTGCGGTCGCCGCTGCCGATCAGGCCCTTGCGCAGCGCGGCTTCTTTGGCGGCCCGTTCGCTGCGCTCTTTTTCCTGAATCCGCGCCTGCAGCACCTGCAGCGCCTTGGCCTTGTTGCTGTGCTGGCTGCGGCCGTCCTGGCATTCGGCCACGATGCCGGTGGGCAAGTGCACCACCCGCACCGCCGAGTCGGTCTTGTTGATGTGCTGGCCGCCGGCGCCGCTGGCGCGGAAGGTATCGATGCGCAAATCTGCCGGGTTGAGCTTGACGGCCTCGGCTTCGTCCGGCTCGGGCATCACCGCCACGGTGCAGGCGCTGGTGTGGATGCGGCCCTGGGTTTCGGTGGCCGGCACGCGCTGCACCCGGTGGCCGCCTGATTCGAAGCGCAGCGCACCGTACACACCATCGCCTTCCACCCGCAGCACCACTTCCTTGACGCCGCCGAGTTCGGACGGGCTTTCGCTGATGATCTCGGCCTTCCAGCCCTGGCGCTCGCAGTAGCGGGTGTACATGCGCAGCAGGTCGCCGGCAAACAGGGCCGATTCGTCGCCGCCGGTACCAGCGCGGATTTCCACAAAGGCATTGCGTGCGTCGTCCGGGTCTTTGGGCAGCAGCATGCGCGTCAGTTCGGCATCCAGCCGGGCAATCTCGGCTTGGGCGCTGGCGACTTCTTCCTGCGCCATCTCGGCCATGTCCGGGTCGGCAAGCATCTCCTGCGCCGCAGCCAGGTCGCTTTCGCGCTGCTGCAGGCGGGTGGTGCGGCTGGCAATGGCGGCAACGTCGGCATGCTCGCGCGACAGCACCCGGTACTGCGCCATGTCGGCCATGATGTCTTCGCGCGACAGCAGAAAGTCGAGTTCGGACAGGCGGGTGAGGTAGCGTTCAAGCTGCTGGCGCAGAAAGGGTTTCATACGGGAAGGGAAGAAAAGGAGAGGAGCGTGCGGAACACGCGGCGGCGCAGGCCGGACGGCCAGAAGCCGCGTCGCTAACGCTCTTTGCGCAGGAACAGGCGCGAGATGGTCTGCGCCGTCTGCTCGCGGCTGGCGCCGTCAGCCGTGTGCAGCTCGGTCATGGCGCCGTGCAGCATTTTTTGGGTGAGGCCGCGCGAGAGGGCTTCGAGCACGGCGTCAACGTCTTCGCCCTTGGCCAGCAGCTTGCGGGCGCGGGCGATTTCGGCGGCGCGCCATTCGTCGGCCTGGCTGTTGAGCTGCTGGATCAGCGGCACCGCATGGCGCTGGTCCATCCAGTGCATGAAGCTCTGCACGCCCGCGTTGATGATGACCTCGGCCTGCGCCACCGCGGCCTGGCGCTGGTCCTTGCCGGTCTGCACCACGGCGGCGAGGTCGTCCACGGTGTACAGGTAAATGTCCTGCAGGCCCTTGACCTCGGCCTCGATGTCGCGCGGCACGGCCAGGTCAACCATGAAGATGGGACGGTGCCGGCGCGCTTTCAGCGCCCGTTCCACCGCGCCCAGGCCAATGATGGGCAGGGTGCTGGCGGTGCAGCTCACCACCGCGTCGAATTCGTGCAGGCGGTTGGGCAGGTCGCCCAGCGGCATGACTTCGGCGCCAAAGCGGGTGGCAAGCACTGCGCCGCGCTCCAGCGTGCGGTTGGCAATGACCATGGCCTTGGGGTTCTTGGCCGCAAAGTGGGTGGCGGCCAGCTCGATCATCTCGCCAGCGCCCACAAACAGCACCTTGATCTTGCCCAGGTCTTCAAACAACTGGCCGGCCAGCCGCACCGCTGCGGCGGCCATGCTGATGGAATGGGCGCCAATTTCGGTGGAGCTGCGCACTTCCTTGGCCACCGCAAAAGAGCGCTGGAAGAGCTGATTAAGGGTGGTGCCCAAAGCGCCGGCTTCGTCGGCCACGCGCACCGCGTCTTTCATCTGGCCCAGAATCTGCGGCTCGCCCAGCACCATGGAATCGAGCCCGCTGGCGACCCGGAACACATGGCGCGCCGCCAAATCATTCTCCAGCCGGTAGCTGTGCGAACGCAGCAGCGACGGTGCCACGCCACCGCTGTGGGCAAGCCAGTCCAGCGCCTGCTCGATTTCGGGCAGCTCACCGGCGCCATAGATTTCGGTGCGGTTGCAGGTGGACAGAATCGCCGCTTCGCTGCCGCGGGCCACCGGGCCGTCGAGCGTGGCGCGCAGGCCCTGCAGTGTGGGTGCAATCTGGTCCACCGCATAGGCGAAGCGGCCGCGCAGATCGAGCGGCGCGGTGGTGTGGTTGATGCCCAGGGCCCAGACTGCCATGCGCTGATTATAAAATTCGCCGGTGCCGCCTGCACTGGTGGTTGAAAGATTGTTTTTTCAGGCTGCCGTGGGCCCCATCGATTCGCTGATCCATCTGCTCAATTTCGTCGCACCCGCCGTTTTTGTGGCGGGCTGCCTGCTGCTGGCCGCACGTTTTCTGGGCCGGCCCCAGCGGGCCAAACCGGTCTGGTGGCTGCACTGGGGCCTGAACGCTGCTGCCGGCAGCGGCGCGTTGCTGGCGGGTCTGCTGTTGTTTGGCCGCGACGGAAAGATGGCCAGCTATGCGCTGCTGGTGGCTGCCTGCGCGGTGGGCCAGTGGGTGCTGGCCGGCGACTGGAAACGCTGAACCGGGCATTTCAGGCGTCCGGCTGGAACACGTCCACCCGGTCGGTGATGATGCCGTCCAGCCCCAGATCCAGCAGGCGCTGCGCCTCGCTTTCTTCGTTCACGGTGTAGGTCAGGCAGCGCAGGCCGCCTGAACGGGCCTGTTCCACCACTTGTGCATTCCACAGCCGGTGCTGGCAAATCACCGCTACACACTGCAGCGCCAGCGCGGCCTGGCACCAGTCCGGCGCCAATTCCGACAGCAGCAGGGCGCGCGGCAGGGTTGGCTGCGCAGTGCGGGCGGCTGCCAGGGCCTCGCGGCTGAAGGAACTCAGCAGCGGTGGTGTGGCGCCGTGGGTATGCACCGCCCACAGCCGCGCTACCTCGCGCGCCACCACGGTGCCGGTGTGGCGCTCGGTGCCTGGCGTCGGCTTGATTTCCAGATTCAGCAAATAGCCGCTTTGCAGGCAGAACCGGGCAAGCTGGTCCAGCCGGGGCAGGCGCTGGCCGGCATGTTGCTCGGAATGCCAGCTGCCGGCGTCCAGATGGGCCAGCGTGGCCCAGGGCAGGGTGCCGGCCACCCCGCTGCCGTCGGTGGTGCGGGCCAGGGTGTCGTCGTGCAGCAGAAAAGCCACGTCGTCGGCCGAGAGTTTGACGTCACACTCAAACATCCGGTAGCCGTGGCTCGCACCCAGCGCAAAGGCGGCCAGGGTGTTTTCCGGCGCCAGCGTGCCTGCGCCGCGGTGGGCAATCCAGCGGGGGTAGGGCCAGTGCTGGGCAAGAGGTGACATGGGGTGCGCCGATTGTGGCGATTTTTGCGGCGGTTTGCCATGGCGGGCCGGTAGGCACCACCGCCTACGGATTTTGCTGCGGCGCGGTAAAATCGGCTCCCAGCAGCGTCATGCCACGCCCGCTGGCAACTACAACACGATGAACGCCCCCACCACGCTGAACCACCTGCTGGCCCCGGTCACCGACCAGCCGCGCCTGCGCGAAATCCCCTACAACTACACCTCGTTCTCCGACCGCGAGATCGTTATCCGCCTGCTCGGCGCGCCGGCCTGGGACATCCTGGACCGGCTGCGTGGCGAACGCCGTACCGGCCGCTCCGCCCGCATGCTGTACGAGGTGCTGGGCGACATCTGGGTGGTGCAGCGCAATCCCTACCTGCAGGACGACCTGCTCGACAACCCCAAACGCCGCCGACAGCTGGTCGATGCGCTGCAGCACCGCCTGGGTGAAGTACAAAAGCGCCGCACGCCCGATGTGGACACCGAGCGCGACGAGATGGTGGGCGAGTTGCTCACCGCCGCCCGCCAGGCCGTGACCCGCTTTGACGCGCAGTTCAGCGAAGCCGCCAGCCTGCGCCGCCAGACCCAGCGGGCTTTGGGCAAATACACCGCCAAGGACAACATCAAGTTCGACGGCCTCTCGCGTGTGAGCCATGTGACGGATGCCACCGACTGGCGTGTGGAATACCCGTTTGTGGTGTTGACGCCAGACACCGAAGAAGAAATGGCCGGCCTGGTGAAGGGCTGTATTGACCTGGAACTGACCATCATTCCGCGCGGCGGCGGCACCGGCTACACCGGCGGCGCAGTGCCTTTGACGTGGAAAAGCGCGGTCATCAACACCGAAAAGCTCGAAGCGATGACCGAGGTGGAGATGGTCACGCTGCCTGGCCATACAAAACCCATTGCCACGGTCTGGACCGAAGCCGGCGTGGTAACGCAGCGGGTGTCCGACGCGGCCGACCGCGGCGGCTATGTCTTCGCGGTCGATCCGACATCGGCCGAAGCCTCCTGTATCGGCGGCAACATCGCAATGAACGCCGGTGGCAAGAAGGCCGTACTTTGGGGCACCGCGCTCGACAACCTCGCCAGCTGGCGCATGGTCACGCCCGACGCCAAGTGGCTGGAGGTGGTGCGTATGGACCACAACCTCGGCAAGATCCACGACGCCGAGGTCGCCACATTCGAGCTGCGCTACTTTGAAGCCGACGGCAAGACGCCGCTCAAGCGTGGCCAGGCGGTGCAGACGCTGGTGATTCCCGGCAAAACCTTCCGCAAGGAAGGCTTGGGCAAGGACGTCACCGACAAGTTTCTCTCGGGCCTGCCCGGCATCCAGAAAGAAGGCACCGACGGCCTGATTACCAGCGCGCGCTGGATCGTGCACCGCATGCCGGCCCACACTCGCACCGTCTGCCTGGAGTTTTTCGGCAATGCGCGCGACGCCGTGCCCAGCATTGTGGAGATCAAGGACTTCATGTTCGCCGAGCAGAAACGCTCTGGCACGCTCCTGGCGGGCCTGGAACATCTGGACGACCGCTACCTGAAGGCGGTGGGTTACGCCACCAAGTCCAAGCGCGCCATGGCGGCCGGTGCTACATCGAGCCTGCCCAAGATGGTGCTGTTCGGCGACATTGCCGGTGACGACGCCGACGCAGTGGCCCGCGCCACCAGCGAAGTGGTGCGCATTGCCAACTCGCGCAGCGGCGAAGGCTTTGTTGCCATCAGCCCCGAGGCGCGCAAGAAGTTCTGGCTGGACCGCAAGAAGACCGCCGCGATTTCCAAACACACCAACGCCTTCAAGATCAACGAAGACGTGGTGATTCCGCTGCCGCGCATGGCCGAGTACACCGACGGCATCGAGCGCATCAACATCGAGCTGAGCCTGGCCAACAAGATCAAGCTGTGCGACGAACTGGAAAGCTTTTTCAGCAAAGGCAACCTGCCGCTGGGCAAGGCCGACGAGGCGGGCGAGGTGCCTTCTGCCGAGCTGCTGGAAGACCGGGTGGCGCAGGCGCTGGCACTGGTGCGCGAGGTGCGCACGTTGTGGCAGGGCTGGCTGCACGACGTGGAGCCACTGTTTGCACAACTGCAGGACCACACGCTGCGCGCCAGCTGGAAAACCCAGTTGCGCGCCCCCCTGCGCACCATCTTTACCGGCGCGGCTTTCAAGCCGCTGCTGGAAGAATGCAGCGTAATCCATAAGCGCGTTCTCAAAGGCCGGGTCTGGGCTGCGCTGCACATGCATGCCGGCGACGGCAATGTACACACCAATTTGCCGGTCAACAGCGACGACTACGAGATGCTGCAGACCGCGCACCACGCGGTCAAACGCATCATGGCGCTGGCCCGCAGCCTGGATGGCGTGATCTCGGGCGAGCACGGCATCGGCATCACCAAGCTGGAATTTCTGAGCGACGGCGAGCTGCAGCCCTTCACCGACTACAAACGCCGCGTCGATCCCGAAGGCCGCTTCAACAAGGGCAAGCTGTTGCGCGTACCCAACGGCGCCGGCCCGGCACTGCATGCCGACCTCACGAACGCGTACACGCCGAGTTTCGGCCTGATGGGCCACGAGTCCATCATCATGCAGCAGAGCGATATCGGCGCCATTGCCGATTCGGTGAAAGACTGCCTGCGCTGCGGCAAGTGCAAGCCGGTCTGCGCCACCCATGTGCCGCGTGCCAACCTGCTGTACAGCCCACGCAACAAGATTCTGGCGACCTCGCTGCTGGTGGAGGCTTTTCTGTACGAAGAGCAGACCCGGCGCGGCGTGTCCATCAAGCACTGGCAGGAGTTCGAGGACGTGGCCGACCACTGCACTGTCTGCCACAAATGCCTGAGCCCCTGCCCGGTCGATATCGACTTTGGCGATGTGTCGATGAACATGCGCAACTTGCTGCGCAAGATGGGCCAGAAGACCTTCCGGCCCGGCAACGCGGCGGCGATGTTTTTTCTGAACGCGACCAACCCCGAGACCATCAAGTTCATGCGGGTGGCGATGGTCGATGTGGGCTTCAAGCTGCAGCGCCTGGCCAACGATTTCCTGCGCGTCTTCGCCAAGAAGCAGACCGCCAAACCACCCGCCACGCTGGGCGCCGCGCCCATCAAGGAGCAGGTGATCCACTTCATCAACAAGAAGATGCCGGCAGGGTTACCGAAGAAAACCGCGCGCGCGTTGCTGGACATCGAAAACGCCGATTACGTGCCCATCATCCGCAATCCGCAGGCCACCACTTCGGAGAC
>JAZKCX010000248.1:0-13356 GCA_040387875.1 Pseudomonadota bacterium
GCAAGAATGTCGCACTTGCCCTGCACCACCATGTCGGCCGCGCCTACGGCACCACAGTGGCTGCCGCCCCGCAACACATTGGGTGCACCCAGAATGATGGGGCTGCCCTGGTCCTGCGCAGTGGCAATGGCCTCCATGCTGCGCGGGAACTCGCTGATGTGGGCGCCCAGCGCGCCGTAGTGTTGCCGGTCTTGTACTGTCAGATCGTCGTGCGAGGCCATCGCTATTCCGCGCTCTGCCGCCAGCCGGGCCAGCAGGGCCACCGCTGCGGGAACCTCGTCGGCACGGGCCTGGGCTGCGGCCAGCCGCTCCATAAAGGCGGTGTTGTCCACTTCAGCCCGTTCGGCATAGGCCTGGCGCTTTTCGGTCTGCCGGCATTTGCGCGCTATATCGGGCAGATGGTCGTTGAAGGCCAGCAGGTCCACATGGCCGGCAGCAATGCTGCGGGCCACTTCGTCGGCTTCGGCCACGTTGTGGTTTTCAAAGCGCAGGTGCACCTTGTGGTCCGCCCCCGGCAACATGGCGCGCTGGCGGATGCCAGCTATCAGTTCCAGCGCGGTGTCGCGCCCGCGCAGGCCACCCTCCCAGCTCCAGGTGATGCCGTGGAATGCAGTGGTGATTCCGTTGGCCACGAGCTGCCGGTCGGTATCGGCGAGCGCCAGTGCGGTGGGAAAACGCACCCGGGGCCGCGGCATCAGCTGGCGCTCGAAAGCGTCGCCGTGCAAATCGACCATGCCCGGCAAAGCCAGCAGGCCTTGGGCGTTGATAAGGCGGGCAGCCGTTGGGGGTTGTGCCTGGAAACTATCTTCTTCAATGCAGACCGCACCGTCCGACAGTCCCTCGGGGCGCAGCACCCGCGCACCGGAAATAAGGTAACTCGTAGCCATCAATCCAAGGCTGCCAGCGGATTGCGACAGCGCGATGACAGGCGTCATGGAGCCTCCGGGTTGTCCACCACCAGTTGCACCCGCTCGGCGCAAAAAGCCGTCTCGCTGTACTGCAGTGGTTTGCCAGAGGCATCGACGTTGATCGAAAGCACCCGCAACACCGGCTGCTGGGGGCCGGTTTCCAGCCGCTGTGCCGTCAGCGCGTCGGGCAGGCCGGCGGTAATGCGGGTACTGGAGCGCAGGTAGTCGGCCACGCCCAGCTGGGTAAAGGCCCGCGTGACCGATCCGGTCTGTTGCAGCGCTGCGCCTACGCCCTTGAGCCGAACCGCCGGGAAATAGTGGGTGGATGTACTCACCGGCACGCCATCGGCCAACCCCACGGTCACCACCCACTCCACGCGGGCACCAGCCCGCAGACCCAGCGCTTTGGTCACACTGCCAGCGGCTTTGTGGACCCCCGCATCCAGCACCTTGAGTTCGGCGCTGAGGTTGTGACGGGCCAGGTTTTCAGAAAAGCGGGTGCGGGTACCCAACGCATATTCGATGGCCGACTGCCGTACAAAAGAGCCCCTGCCCTGTCGGGTGTCCAGCAAGCCGCGTTCCTTCAGGCCCTGCAAAGCCTGCCGGATGGTGTGGCGGTTGACCGCGAACTGCGCCGCCAGCGCCTCCTCGGTGGGCAAGCGCCCCTGCGGGTAGTGGCCAGCGGCCATGGATTCTTCAAGCCGGGCTTCTATCTGGCGCCACAGGGCCACGCCGCGGACCCGTCCGGTGGCCAGCCAGGAAAGTTGCGGCGCAGTTTCAACAGGGTCGGGAATGGTGGACACAAAAGTTTCACAAATCAGTGCTTTACTGGCTTCACTGTAGCCTGCAATAATCTGGTTGTCTAGACAAATTTACCCACACTCGCGACCCTCCCTGCCCCATGGTTCTTGCCGCTCACCCCGAGATTTCCAATACGCCATCGCCCCGGGCGCGCTGGATGGGCGTGCTCGCCAGCAGCAACGGCCACGATATGGAAGCCTTCGCAACCGATGCCTCCCTGCCGCAGCGCTACGAGTGGCTGCGCCGCCCCGAAACCGGGCTGGTGATGGTGCGCGGCCGCATGGGCGGCACCGGCGCGCCTTTCAATCTGGGCGAGATGGCGGTGACCCGCTGCACGCTGCGGCTGGACGAAGGCACGGTGGGGGTGGCCCACGTGCGCGGTCGCGACGTGCGCCATGCAGAGCGCGCGGCATTGTTGGATGCGCTTCTGCAGCAGGCCCAGGCCAGCGGCCAGCTGCAGATGCAGTGGCAACGCTGGATCGCTCCGCTGGAACGGCTGCTGGAACAGCGCCGCCAGCAGCGTGCGGCCCAGGCAGCCTCCACCCAGGTGGAGTTTTTTACCGTGGCGCGGGGAGACAGCCCATGATGGCCACCGCTGCACCCGCGCTGGCAGGTTTGGCAGACGCAGTACACGATGGGCAGCGGATTTTCCGCGCCGTGCTGGACGCACTGTCCCGGCCCGGCCAGCCGGTCGCGCTGGCCAGCACCTACAACGGACTGACCGACCTGCCCGCCACCGCGCCTGCGCCGCTTGCGGCCGTGCTGCTGGCCCTGGCCGACCATGAAACGCCCGTGTGGCTGGACGCCAGCCTTGCCCCCCTGCTCTCTGGTTTGCTGCGCTTTCATTGCGGCGCACCTTTGGTCATGACTACCAGCGCCGCAATTTTTGCGGCCTTTGGCGCCGGCGCTGGGCTACCGCCTCTTACGCACTTTGCATGGGGCAGCGCCGAATATCCCGACCGCAGCTGCACCTTGCTGATTGCACTGCACAGCCTGCAGGGCGGAACACCTGTCACGCTGCAAGGCCCCGGCATTGCCAGCAGCACCGTGATTGCGCCGCAGGGCCTGCCTGCGACGTTCTGGCGGGAGCGCAGCGCCATGCAGCAGGAGTTTCCGCTGGGCGTGGACTGCCTGCTGCTGGACGCCACACACGCTATCGGCCTGCCCCGTACCACGCTGGCCACCGTAGGAAATGCCGCATGTATGTAGCCGTCAAGGGCGGCGAGGCCGCCATCCTCAATTCCTACGACCGCAACGATGCGGCGCGGCGTGGCGACCTGGCGGTGCCCGAGCTCAGCGTGGCGCAGATCCGTGAGCAGATGCGGCTGGCCGTGGCGCGGGTCATGACCGAAGGTTCGCTGTATGAACCCGATCTGGCGGCGCTGGCCATCAAGCAGGCTGCGGGCGACCTGGTGGAAGCGATATTTCTGCTGCGCGCCTACCGCACCACCCTGCCCCGGCTGGGTGCCAGCCTGCCGATCGATACCAGCCAGATGCAGTTGCAGCGCCGCATTTCCGCCACCTTCAAGGACGTGCCGGGCGGCCAGTTGCTGGGCGCAACTTACGACTACACCCAGCGTCTGCTCGATTTCTCGCTGCTCGACGATGCGCCCGCGCCGCCACTGGCAGCCCGCGACCCTGGCGCCACAAAAGCAGCGCCGGCGGCGGCGCCGCGCATCGCAGACTTCCTCAACCGTGAGGGCCTGATCGAGGCGGCTGTTCGGCCCGACGCCGATCCCGTACCCGCAGACCTTACGCGCGAGCCGCTGTCGTTCCCCGCCGACCGCAGCGCCCGCCTGCAGAACCTGGCGCGCGGCGACGAAGGATTTTTGCTGGCGCTGGGCTATTCGTCACAGCGCGGCTACGGCTACAGCCACCCGTTTGCCGGCGAAATCCGGCATGGCTGGGTGCAGGTGGAATTGGTGCCCGAGGAGCTGGGTTTTGCCATCGACCTTGGTGAGATAGAAATTACCGAATGCGAAATGTTCAACCAGTTCCGGGGCTCGGCCACCGAGCCGCCCACCTTCACCCGGGGCTACGGCCTGGTATTTGGCCACGCCGAACGCAAAGCGATGGCAATGGCGCTGGTAGACCGTTCATTGCGCGCCGCCGAGCTGGGCGAAGCCGTCACCGCGCCGGCGCAAGACCCTGAGTTTGTGCTGTACCACAGCGACAACGTCGAGGCCTCGGGTTTTGTGCAGCACCTCAAATTGCCGCACTATGTGGACTTCCAGTCCGAGCTGGAACTGGTGCGCAAGCTGCGCGCAGAGTTCGCGGCAGCCGCCGCCCCATTGCAGGAGGCCGCATGAACGCACCGCACGAAGCCGTGCCGCTGCAGGCCGAAACCGGCGCGGTGGAAAGCGGCTACAACTTCGCCTACCTGGACGAGCAGACCAAGCGCATGATCCGCCGGTCCATCCTCAAGGCCGTGGCGATTCCCGGCTACCAGGTACCGTTTGGCAGCCGCGAAATGCCGCTGCCCTACGGCTGGGGCACAGGCGGCATCCAGGTGACTGCCGCCATCGTTGGCCTAAGCGATACCCTCAAGGTGATTGACCAGGGCGCAGACGACACCACCAACGCCGTCAACATCCGGCGCTTCTTCGCCCGCACTACGGGCGTTGCCATGACTACTCGCACGGTGGATGCGACCATCGTACAAACCCGTCACCGCATTCCCGAAACGCCGCTGGCCGAGGGCCAGATTCTGGTCTACCAGGTGCCGATTCCCGAGCCGCTGCGCTGGCTGGAGCCGCGCGAGACCGAAACACGCAAGATGCACGCGCTGCAGGAGTACGGCGTGATGGGGGTCAAGCTTTACGAAGACATTGCGCGCTTCGGCCACATTGCCACCACCTACGACTACCCAGTGCTCGTCAACGGCCGCTACATCATGCGGCCTTCACCGATACCCAAGTTCGACAACCCCAAGATGGACCGCAACCCGGCGCTGCAGCTTTTTGGCGCCGGTCGCGAAAAACGCATTTATGCGGTACCGCCCTATACCGACGTGAAGAGCCTGGACTTTGACGACCACCCGTTCGAAATCCAGAAGTGGAGCAGCCGCTGCGCGCTGTGCGACGCGGCCGACAGCTTTCTGGACGAAATCATTGTGGACGACGCCGGCAGCCGCATGTTTGTCTGCAGCGATTCGGAGTACTGCGAAGACCGCCGCGCGGCAGGGCACACGGGCCAGCAAACCGCAAGCGCAGGAGTGCCATCGCCATGAAAAACCCGCCGGACACCACGGTGACCATTCGCGCGGCCACCCAGGCCGATCTGCCGGCCGTGCTGGCCCTGTACGCCCAGCCCGACATGGACCGCGGCCAAGTGTTGCCACTGGCGCAGGCCGAGGCCGTGTTCGCGCGCTTCGCCCGCCACCCCGACTACACGCTGTACATCGCCGAAGAAAATGGCGCGGCCGTGGGCACCTTCGCCTTGCTCATCATGCCCAATCTGGGCCACATGGGCACGCCGTCGGGCGTGGTGGAAGACGTGGTGGTGGCGCCTTCACACCAGTCGCGTGGCATTGGCCGGCGCATGATGGCTTTTGCGCAGCGGGTCTGCGCCGAGAAGGGCTGCTACAAGATGGCGCTGAGCTCCAACCTGAAGCGGGAGCGGGCCCACCAGTTCTACGAGTCGCTCGGCTTTACCCAGCATGGCCTGAGTTTTGTGGTGACGCCGGTTGCTACCCCAGCGCCGCAGGGACACGCCGCATGACCGCGCTGCTGCAGGCCTGCGCGCTCAGCAAACGTTTCGCGGCCCGCAGTGCTGTAGAAGACCTGAGCTTTGCGTTGTACCCCGGCGAGGTACTGGCCATTGTGGGCGAATCCGGCTCGGGCAAAACCACGCTGCTGCGCATGCTGTCGGGCCAGCTGGTGCCCGACGCCGGTCAGGTGGAATTTGCCACCCGGCACGACGGTACGGTCAACCTGTACGCCCTGTCGGAACCCCGGCGGCGCCTCTTGATGCGTACCGAATGGGGTTATGTGCACCAGCAGGCCCGCGATGGCCTGCGCATGGATGTGAGCGCTGGCGCCAACATCGGCGAGCGCCTGATGGCCCAGGGCGCCCGCCACTATGGCGATATCCGCAGTGCCGCGCTCGACTGGATGGGTCGGGTGGAAATTTCCGCCGACCGCATTGACGATGCACCCCAGGCTTTTTCAGGCGGCATGCAGCAGCGCCTGCAGATTGCCCGCAATCTGGTGACCAAGCCCCGTCTGGTGTTCATGGACGAGCCCACCGCCAGCCTGGATGTATCGGTGCAGGCCCGGCTTTTGGACCTGCTGCGCCAGTTGGTATCGCAGCTGGGGATTGCGGCAATCATCGTCACCCACGATCTGGCGGTGGCCCGGCTGCTGGCACACCGGATGATTGTGATGAAGGACGGACGCGCTGTAGAAGAAGGCCTGACAGACCAATTGCTCGACGATCCGCAGCACCCCTACAGCCAGTTGCTGGTGTCATCGGTGCTGGCAGCCTGAAGGGAACCCATGCAGACCATGATTGAAGTGCGTGGCGTGGGCAAGACTTTCACGCTGCACCAGCAAGGGGGCGTGCAGTTGCCAGTGCTGGACGATGTCAATTTTGATGTGGCTGCTGGCGAATGCCTGGTGCTGCATGCGCCCTCGGGCGCGGGCAAAAGCACCTTGTTGCGCACGCTGTATGCCAACTACCTGCTGCAAAGTGGCTCGGTGCGGTTGCGCCACCACGGCCAGTGGCTGGCATTGGCAGGCGCCAGCGCACAGCAGATTCTGGCGCTGCGGCGCGACACCGTGGGTTTTGTCAGCCAGTTTCTGCGCGTCATTCCGCGCATACCGGCGCTCGACGTGGTGGCCGAGCCGCTGGTGGCCCAGGGTCTGGATGCCGCACTGGCCCGCGAACGCGCGGCCGACTGGCTGGCCCGCCTGCATCTGCCACAGCGGCTGTGGCATCTGCCGCCCGCCACCTTTTCTGGCGGCGAACAGCAGCGCGTCAATATTGCCCGCAGCCTGATTGCCGAGCTGCCCATCCTGCTGCTCGATGAGCCTACCGCCTCGCTCGATACGGCCAACCGCGCCATCGTGATTGATTTGATGCTCGCAGCCCGAGGGCGCGGCGCGGCCATGGTGGGCATCTTTCACGACCCCGAAGTGCGCGAAGCACTGGCCAGCCGGGTCTATTCACTGAATGCAGTGGAGGCCCTGGCATGATCATCACCAATGCCCGCATGGTGCTGCCTAACGAAGTGGTTCATGGCAGCCTGTGTACCGAAGGTGCACAGATTCGCAGCATCGACAGCGGCCCCAGTTCCATGGCCAGCGCGCTGGATTTTGAAGGCGACTACCTGCTGCCCGGCCTGGTCGAGCTGCACACCGACAATCTTGAAAAACACCTGATGCCGCGGCCCAAGGTGCGCTGGCCCACGCTGCCGGCCATTCTTGCGCACGACGTGCAAATTGCGGGTGCAGGTATCACCACCGTGCTGGATGCCCTGTCGGTAGGCGACATCGACCACGAAAGTGTGCGGCTGGAAACGCTGACCGAAGCAGCCGACCTGATTGCCTTCGCCGCGCGCGAAAAGCTGCTGCGGGCCGACCATTTGCTGCACCTGCGCTGCGAAATTGCAGTGCCGGGTGTGGTGGAGATGTTTTCGCCCTTTGTCACTGACCCGCGCCTGCGGCTGGTATCGCTGATGGACCATACGCCCGGCCAGCGCCAGTGGACCAACCTGGCCCACTACCGCACCTACGTGACCGGCAAGAAGGGCTGGAGCGAAGAGAAGGTCGACCACATGCTCACCACGCTGCTGGACGCACAGCAGGCCTTTGCCGAACAGCACCGCCGCAGCATCGTGCAGCGCTGCCAACAGCACAACATTCCCCTGGCCACCCACGATGACACCACGCCCGCACATGTGCAGCAGGCGCTGGCCGAAGGCGTGGCCATCTCTGAATTTCCCACCACACTGGCAGCCGCCCGGCTGGCACGCGCGGGCGGCATGGCCACCATCATGGGCTCGCCCAACATGGTGCGCGGTGGTTCGCACTCGGGTAATGTGGCCAGCGCCGACATTGCCCGCGCCGGCCTGCTGGATGCACTGTCGTCCGACTATGTGCCGGCCAGCCTGCTGCACTCGGCATTTCTGCTGACGGCGCAGGCAGGGTTCAGTCTGCCGCAGGCGGTGGCCACAGTGGCAAGCACACCTGCACGTATTGTGGGTCTGCACGACCGGGGCGAATTGCGGGCTGGATTGCGTGCCGATTTTCTGCGGGTGAAAACTGCCGCGCACAACGGCAACCACTACCCGGTGGTGCGTGCGGTGTGGCGGGGCGCCGAGCGCATCGCCTGAACGGCCCCCACAAAAAAGCCCCGCCGTGCGGGGCTTTTTTCAGTGCTGAAGGATCTTGTTCAAAAAGTCTTTTGTTCGCGGCTGCCGGTTTTCCGGGTGGCCGAAAAACTCGTCCTTCGAGCAGTCTTCGAGGATCTTGCCGCCCACGTCGATGAAGATCACGCGGCTGGCCACCTTGCGGGCAAAACCCATTTCATGGGTCACCACCATCATGGTCATGCCCTCCTTGGCCAGCGTCACCATGACGTCGAGCACTTCACCCACCATCTCGGGATCAAGCGCCGAGGTCGGTTCGTCGAACAGCATCACGATGGGGTCCATGCTCAGTGCGCGGGCAATTGCCACCCGCTGCTGCTGGCCGCCGGAAAGCTGACCCGGAAACTTGTCCTTGTGCAGCATCAGGCCCACGCGGTCGAGCATTTTCAGGCCGCGGGTTTTGGCTTCTTCGGGGCTGCGGCCCAGCACCTTGATCTGCGCAATCGTCAGGTTCTCGGTCACGCTCAGGTGCGGGAACAGCTCGAAGTGCTGGAACACCATGCCGACGCGGCTGCGCAACTTGGGCAGATCGGTTTTGGGGTCGTGTAGCGCAATCCCGTCCACGGTGATCTCGCCTTTCTGGAAGGGCTCCAGCGCGTTGACGGTCTTGATCAGCGTCGATTTGCCCGAGCCCGATGGCCCACAGACCACCACCACATCGCCCTTGTTGATTTTGACCGAGCAGTCGTTGAGCACCTGCACTGGGCCGTAGAACTTGGATACGTTTTTGATTTCGATCATTTTTTACTCCTCAGCGGATGATGGCGATTTTGTTCTGCAGTCGGCGCACTAGCATCGACAACGAGAAGCAGATAACAAAGTAAACGACGGCCGCTAACAGATAGGTCTCAATCGGCCGGTTGAAGTTCTTGCCGGCCACCTCAAAGCCCTTGAGCAAATCGTAGGCGCCAATCGCATAGACCAGCGAGGTGTCCTGGAACAGGATGATGGTCTGCGTCATCAGCACCGGCAGCATGTTGCGGAAGGCCTGGGGCAACACGATCAGCTTCATGCTCTGTGCATAGGTCATACCCACCGCGTAGCCGGCATTGACCTGGCCGCGCGGCACGCTCTGGATGCCGGCGCGCATGATCTCCGAGTAATACGCCGCCTCAAAGATGGTGAAGGTGATGATGGCCGACAGCTCTGCGCCCATGGGCCGGCCAATCAGCAACGGGATCAGCAGGAAGAACCACAGAATCACCATCACCAGCGGGATGGAGCGCAAGGTGTTGACGTAAAAGGCCGCTGGCGCCACCAGCCAGGGTTTGCCGGAAAGCCGCATCAGCGCCAGCACCGTACCCAGCGCAATACCGCCCACCATGGCAATCAGCGTAAGCTGGATGGAAAAGAGGAAACCTTTCAGGACAAAGCCTGAAATGACGTCCCAGTTGACGAAGGAAAAATCGAAGTTCATCTTATTTCTTCCCTGTCGTGTGGCCGGGAATCTGTAGCCTGCCCTCAATGAACAGCATCACCCGGTTGATAACAAAGGCCGACACAAAGTACAGCGCCGTCACTGCCAGGTACACCTCCACACCGCGCGAAGTTTCTTCCTGCGCCTGCATGGCAAACATCGTCAGCTCCGTCACCGATACCGCGAAAGCCACCGACGAGTTTTTCACGATGTTCATGCTCTCGCTGGTGAGCGGTGGCAGCACGATGCGAAAGGCCATGGGCAGCAGCACATGGCGGTAGGTTTGCGGCAGCGTAAAGCCCACCGCCAGGCCGGCATAACGCTGGCCGCGCGGCAGGCTCTGGATGCCGGCCTTGACCTGCTCCGAGATACGTGCCGAGGTAAAAAAGCCCAGCGCAAAAACCACCAGCACAAAGCTGGGCACGCTCTGCAGCGACTTGAACATGCCGGGAATCACGTGGTACCACAGGATGATCTGTACCAGGAGCGGAATGTTGCGGAACAGCTCGGTCCAGGCATTGCCAATGAACACCAGCCCGCGGTGCGGCACGGTGCGCAAAATGCCCATCAGCGAGCCGACCAGCAGCGCAACCACCAGCGCCAGCAGCGCCACCGACAGTGTCCAGCCCCAGGCCGAAACCATCCACTGCCAGTAGGTCGGGTAGTTACCGCCCGGGTCCTGGAAAAAAACCTGCCAATCCCACTTCATAAACACACTCCCCGTTTGGTCTCAGCCCGCTACCCACCCGTAAAAAACCCGCCCAAGACCGATTGCCCGGGGCGGGTTTTTCTTCTTTTCGCCAGCGATTACTGGATTTTCTTGTTGTACTCTTCGGCCGGCTGGTCGTTGAGGTTCTTCAGCGCGGCCTTGAGCGTATCGCTCATGGCCAGGCCCACCTTGGAGCCGGTAGGCGGCGTGGGTTCCAGGAACCACTTGTCGTACAGCTTGTTGATTTCGCCCGACTTCACCATGCCGGCGATGGTCTTGTTGGCGATATCCAGAAAGGCCTTGTCGTCCTTGCGCACCATGATGGCAATGGGTTCCACCGCCAGCACTTCGCCAACAATCTTGTAGTCGGCCGGGTTCTTGGAGCGCGCAATCAGACCGGCCAGCAGGCTGCCGTCCATCACGAACACGTCAGCGCGGCCCGATTCGAGCAGCAAAAAGCTGTCGGCATGGTCCTTGCCAAACACTTCCTTGAACTCCACGCCGCTGGCGCGCTTGTTCTTGCGCAGCGTCTGCACGCTGGTGGTACCAGTGGTGGTGGCCACGGTTTTGTCTTTCAGGTCGGCAACCGACTTCACGCCCGAGCTGGCCTTGGTGGCAATGCGCACTTCTTCCACAAAGGTGGTGTTGGCAAAACTCACATCTTTCTGGCGGGTGGCGTTGTTGGTGGTGGAGCCGCACTCAATATCCACCGTGCCATTCTGCACCAGCGGAATACGGTTTTGCGAGGTCACCGGCTGGTATTTCACTTCCAGCTTCTTGCCCACGGCCTTGCTGACATCGTCAATGATTTTTTCGCAGATGGCGACGTGGTAGCCCACGTACTTGGAGCCGCCCAGCGTGTACGACAACACGCCCGAGGATTCGCGCACGCCCATGGTGATGGAGCCAGACGCCTTGACCTTGGCCAGCGTGTCGTTGGCCTGGGCCAGGGTGCCGCCGGTGGCGAGGGCTGCAATGGCAAAAGCCAGCAAATGTTTCTTCATAAAAACTCCTTGGATGGGATGGAAGTTAACGATTCATTCTAGAGATTCACTGGCGCGGGATAACCCCAAGCCTGACACGTCGGTGTCAACTTTACCTGCCGATGCCAGCCCGGCCCGTTTATGGTGCATTGCTGCCCTGCGTATTCATTGCGTTCCATCCGGTGGGGGTACTAAGCAGGCTTTATGCCCGAAAGCTGGCAGCTTGTCACGGTTTCAGCAAAGAAGGCCGGGTCAGGCGCTCGGGAACCAGCAGCGCTTCCATTTCCTGGTGGGTCATGATGCCCAGCGATTCGGCCACATCGGCAATGGGCGCGCCGGTGGCAATGGCGGTCTTGGCAATCAGCGCGGCCTTCTCGTAACCGATGATGGGATTGAGCGCCGTGACCAGCGTGACCGATTCGCGCACCCGCTTGGCCAGCAGCGCATGGTTGGCCTCGATGCCGGCCACGCAGTTGGTCTGCAGCGTCAGACACGCCTGGCTCAGGTGCGCGATGCTTTTGAACAAACTCCAGCCCATGATGGGCTCAAATGCATTGAGCTGTAATTGCCCCGCCTCCGAGGCCATGGTGACTGTCATGTCGTTGCCAATGACTTCAAACGCCACCTGGTTCATCACCTCCGGAATCACCGGGTTGACCTTGCCCGGCATGATGCTGGAGCCCGCCTGGCGCGGCGGCAGCTTGATGTCGCCAAAACCCGCCTGCGGCCCGCTGGACAGCAGCCGCAGGTCGTTGCAGATCTTGCTGAGCTTGGTGGCCACGCGTTTGAGCACGCCTGAAAGCTGTACAAAGGCACCGGTGTCCTGCGTGGCCTCGATCAGGTCGCCAGCTTTTTCCACCGGTATGCCGCTCTCTTCGGCCAGGTAGCGGCAGGCCATGTCGGCATAGCCGGCGGGGGCGTTGATGCCGGTGCCAATGGCGGTGGCACCCAGGTTGATTTCCTGAATCAGCGCCCGCGCCTCGCGCAGCCGGGCTTCGTCTTCGCCCATCATTACGGCATAGGTTTTGAACTCCTGGCCCAGCGTCATGGGCACGGCGTCCTGCAACTGGGTGCGGCCAATCTTCAGCACGTCCTTGAACTCGGCCGCCTTCAACTCAAAGCCGGCGCGCAGAAAAGCCATGGAGCCGAGCAGCCGGTCAATCGCGGTCCACAGCGCCAGCCGCATCGCGGTGGGATAGACATCGTTGGTGCTTTGCGAGGCGTTGACGTGGTCGTTCGGGTGCAGCACGTCGTAGCGGCCTTTTTCGTGTCCGAGCTTTTCCAGCGCGAGGTTGGCAATCACCTCGTTGGTGTTCATGTTGGTGGACGTACCCGCGCCGCCCTGAATCACATCCACCACAAACTCCTCGTGCAGCTTGCCGGCTATCACGTCGTCACAGGCCAGGATGATGGCGGCCGCGCGCTGGCGGTCGATGGCGCCCAGGTCGGCATTGGCCCGGGCAGCGGCTTTTTTAACCAAGGCCATGGCGCGAATCAGATCCGGCATGGCCGAAATACGGGTGCCCGAAATCGGAAAGTTCTCCACCGCACGGGCGGTGTGCACGCCCCAGTAGGCCGCCGCCGGAATCTGTTTCTCACCGAGAAAGTCGTGTTCTAGCCGGAAGCTGGTGGTCATGGATAGGGCCTGTTCATAGTATTTTTGCCAGTGCGAATGGCGTTAAAGCAGCGCCAATCAAGGCGCGTGACGACGGCAAGGCTTGCGCCTTGCCTAGGAGCGCAACGCCGAGTGGCGCTGCTTTAACCCCATTCCCGAAGGGTTGTGGCCAAAAAGGCCCGCTGCGGCGTTGCAAAGCCTTGCCGGGGCAATACCCCGGCGGCGTTTTGCGCCTTGCATCAGGCCTTTTTGACTCGCAACGCATCTGGCAAAAATACTATGAACAGGCCCCAGCCCGTTGTTGAAGTGGATGGACTGTAGTTTTGCCAGCCGGAATTGGCCAATGCCGTTTGCAATCACCCTTATGCGCCTGGCGCATAACCACCGCCCGGCGCGGCTTGCAGCCCACTGTCAGGCAGCCACCGGCTTGCCTGCCGGCTCCTGGCTCTGCGCCAGCAGAAACGCCCACAGCGCCTGTGCTGCGCTTTTCGGCAAGGTCTTGCCCACCGGTTTTTCGCGGTAGACGCGCATGTCCATCGTCATCTCCAGGCCG
>JAZKCX010000249.1:0-1568 GCA_040387875.1 Pseudomonadota bacterium
GCCCGGCGTGGATGGCGCTGCCCGCGCGGATGCTCTGGATGCGCGCCACGGTGCGCTCGGCCTCGTGCTCTTCGTTGTCGGCATCCACCACCCGCACCGGCTCGCCTTCGCCCAGCTCGCTGAACAGCCGCTTGGGGAACAGCTTGGGATTGGGCCCGATCACGTTGTTGGCCGCGCGCAGAATGGCGTTGGTCGAGCGGTAGTTCTGCTCCAGCGTGATGACCTTGAGCTGCGGAAAATCTATCGGCAGCTTCTTTAAATTGTCCAGCGTGGCGCCGCGCCAGCCGTAGATGCTCTGGTCGTCGTCGCCCACCGCGGTAAAACGGGCGCGCTCGCCCACCAGGTGTTTCAGCACCTCGTACTGGGTGGCGTTGGTGTCCTGGTATTCGTCGACCAGCACATGGCCCAGCTGCGCCTGCCATTTCTCGCGCACCTCGGTATGTTCGGCCAGCAGCTTCAGGGGCAGGCCGATCAGGTCGTCAAAGTCCACGCTCTGGTAGGCGCTCAACCGCTCTTCGTACAGGCCCATGATGCGCGCCGTGATGCGTTCGTTGTCGTCTTTCGCCTGGGCATCTGCCATCGCAGCAGTCAGGCCCATGTTCTTCCACAGACTGATGGCCCACTGGTATTGGCGGGCGGTGGCGGCATCGACCCCGCCGCCGCAGTCCTTGATCAGGCTGGTGACGTCGTCGCTGTCCAGAATGCTGAACTGCGGTTTCAGGCCCAGCACCGCGCCGTCTTGCCTGAGCATGCGCACGCCCAGCGCGTGAAAAGTGCAGACCAGCACCTCTTTGGCCTGCCGGCCAATCAGCGTTTTGGCGCGCTCGCGCATTTCGGCAGCGGCCTTGTTGGTGAAGGTGATGGCGGCAATGCGGCCTGGCTCCAGCCCGGCCTGAATCAGCCGCGCAATCTTGTGCGTGATCACCCGGGTCTTGCCCGAGCCGGCGCCGGCCAGCACCAGGCAGGGGCCGTGCAGGTAGTTCACGGCTTCCTGCTGGGCCAGGTTCATGCCGGGGGCATCGGGTCGGGGAGGTGCGGACATCAGAACGGGAACAGAAGGGGAGCGGGGCAGGGCGCGCCATCATAGCGGCAGGGGACAATAGGCCCGTGCTGCAAATACTCGTTGTCACCTTTCCCTTTTTTGCGCTGGTGCTGGCCGGCTTTGTGGCCGGGCGCTGGCGCATGCTGCCGCTGGACGCGATTCCCGGCCTCAACACCTTTGTTTTGTACTTCGCGCTGCCCTGCATGCTGTACCGCTTTGGCTCGACCACGCCGATTGCGCAGCTGCTCGACGCCAGCCTGGCCGGCGTGTACCTGCTGTGTGCGCTGGCCATGGTGGCGCTGGCAGTAGCCGTCAGCCTGAACGCGCGTATCCGCTGGAACGACGCCGCTTTTGGCGCGCTGGTGGCGGCCTTTCCCAACACCGGTTTCATGGGCGTGCCGCTGCTGGTGGCGCTTCTGGGTGCAGCCGCTGCCGGGCCGGCGATTGTGGCGATCTTGATCGACATGGTGATTACCTCGTCGCTGTGCATCGCGCTATCGCGGCTTGACGCAGCCGGCGAGCACGG
>JAZKCX010000250.1:0-3119 GCA_040387875.1 Pseudomonadota bacterium
ACCGCGTGGCCGGTGCCAAGCTGTGGCTCCTGGCGCGCAAATTTCAGGTCAAAAGTGCCAGGAGCCGGCGTGGATACTGCAATGTTTGCTTCTACTTCCATAGCGCCGTGGCCGGTAATCACTACCACGTTGCGGGCCTGCAGTGCAGCGGCGGTGGCCAGCACATGGCCAAGCAGCGGCCGGCCCGCCAGCCGGTGCAGCACCTTGGGCAGGCGGCTCTGCATGCGCGTGCCCTTGCCCGCCGCCATGATGACCACATCCACCGCCGGTTGTCCCGCCTCAAGTATTCTGGTTGCCATGCATTTTTCTCCCACAGTCTCGCGTTGCGCGATTCGACGTTTTGCCCGGATTATCGGTTTGCTGGCGCTGCTTGCGGTCTTGCAGGCCTGCAGCGCGGTCAAGCTCAGCTACAACAACGCGCCCGAGCTGCTGGTTTGGTGGCTGGACGGCTATGTCGATTTTGACGATGCCCAGACCATCCGCCTGCGCAGCGAGCTGGCAACGTTCCAGCAATGGCACCGCCAGAGCGAGCTGCCGCGCTACGCCGACAGCCTGCAGCGTATTGCGCAGAGCGTTCCCGGTTCCCTGACTGGCGCCGCTGCCTGCGAAATAGCCGCTGAAGTGCGCAGCAACATCGACCGCGTCGTGGCCCAGGCCGAGCCCGGTGCCGCCGCGCTGGCCCTCACGCTGGAGCCGGCGCAACTGCAGCAAATTCAGCGCAAATTCGCCAAGGGCAACGCCGAATTCCGCAGCAAATGGCTGGAAGGCGCCCCCGCCGACATTGCCGCGCGCCGGCTCGAACAGTCGCAGGAGCGGCTGGAGCGGGCCTACGGCAGCCTGTCGGAGGCTCAAAAAGAGCTGCTGCGCCAGCAGCTCGCGGCGTCCATGCTGAGTGCGCCCACCGCCTATGCCGAGCGGCTGCGCCGGCAGCAGGATGTGCTGGAAACTTTGCAAAAAATCGCCACCGACAAACCGCCGCTGCCGGCCGTGCGCGAATCCCTGCGTGGTATCGCCCAGCGCACGCTGCACACCGGCAACGCCGCCTACCGCAGCTATTCCAACGCCCTGCAGCGCGAGGGCTGTGCCAACTTTGCCGCGTTTCATAACAGCACCACGCCGGCGCAGCGCGAGACGGCGGTGTTGCGGCTCAGGGGGTACGAAAAAGATCTTCGGGAGTTGGCAAGCAAGCCATAGGGCAATTTTCCGCCGGGCCGCCCCAAGGAAAATTAGCCCCCTCGGGGGGCAGAGAGCCACACGCAGTGGGCAAACGTGGGGGCCTTGTTGCTAGCCAGCCGATTCCAGGGTTTGGCGCGCGGCCTTGTCCTGGCCAAGATAGGTCACCATCTGCGGCAGCGCCGCCGCCAGCGCCGGCTTCAGGCCAAACGGCGGGTTGATGATGAACATGCCGCTGGCCGTGAGGCCCGGGCGCTGGGTTTTTTCGCCGGTGTTCACCTTGTTGGTTTCCAGCGGCGCCTTGCCGGACTTCACCGCCAGCGTGGCATGCAACCAGGGCTTGCCGGCCTTGGTGGCCAGGGTTTTCAGGCGCCGGGGCAGGTCGTGCGCCTCGGGCCGGGGAATGATGGGGTACCAGACGGCGTAGGTGCCGGTGGCAAAACGTTTGAGCGCATCGGCCACCATCTCCAGCACGCGGGGGTAGTCGTTTTTGAGTTCGTAGCTCGGGTCGCACAGCACCAGCGCACGGCGGGCGGGCGGCGGCAGAAACTTCTTGATGCCCTCAAAGCCGTCAGCGGTCAGCACCGCAATCTGGCGGCCGGCGTCGAGCTGCGCGATGTTGGCCGACAGCGTGCGGCTGTCGGTGGGGTGCAGCTCGAACAGCTTGAGCTTGTCCTGCTCACGCAGAAACTGCTGCACGATAAAGGGCGAGCCGGGATAGACCTTGGGCGCCGCGCCAGCCTTGGCGCTGGCATTGAACGACTGCACCAGGTCCAGATAGTCCTGCAGCGCAGGCGCTACAGTTTGCGTAGCTGCATCGGCAGGCTTGGCGCCGGCCGGAGGCTGGTTTTTCTCTGAAATCAGGCGAAAAATGCCGTCGCCGGCCTCGCCGCTGGTAGCGGTGAAATCGCCGTCCAGCCGGTACAGGCCAGCGCCGGCGTGGGTATCAATAACGGTGAGCGGCGCCTCTTTTTCGGTGAGGTGGCGAATCATCGCAATCAGCACGGTGTGCTTGAGCACGTCGGCATGGTTGCCGGCGTGGAAGGCGTGGCGGTAACTGAACATGGGGCATGGTAACCCGTGGCAAGGGCTGGTCAGGCCCGGTTTGCCTGATAATTCGGCCGCTGCAAAACAAAGGTGGAGCCATGCCCCGATTACTGAAAACCCGTGAAGAAATCCAGGCCGAAGTACACCGCCTGGTGCACCTGGACCCCAAGGTGCGCGAAGCCAAGGTGAACATCGAAATTCCCCTGCCGCTGGAGATGGACCCGATGGACGGCTGCAACTGGGCCATGTCCAGCTACCGCAATTCCACCGGCCACATGGACGCCGTGGCCAAGGCGGTAAGCGAAGTGATGGACAAGTGGAACCTGAAGGTCTGACCGTTTTTACCGCCGGGCTTGCGCTAAGTCCTTGATTTTTCATATAATCGCAGGCTTCGCAGCGCTTTTCTGGCTCCGCGGCGAAGGCGTTCTGGCACCCGTGCCGTGGCGTAAACCCACCTAAGAGATTCCCGTTAGAGGAAAACCGACCGTGGAAAAGAGCCGACCAAACCAACTCTTTACAGAGAAAACTCATGACCAAAACCTTCAGCGCCAAACCCGCTGACGTGGTGCACGAGTGGTTTGTGATTGACGCGACCGACAAGGTCCTCGGACGAGTAGCCAGCGAAGTTGCTCTCCGTTTGCGCGGCAAACACAAGGCCATTTACACGCCTCACGTCGATACCGGTGACTTTATTGTCATCATCAACGCAGCCCAGCTGCGCGTCACCGGCGCCAAGTCGACTGACAAAATCTACTACCGCCACTCGGGCTACCCGGGCGGCATTTCTGCCACCAACTTCCGCGACATGCAGGCCAAGCACCCCGGCCGCGCACTCGAGAAGGCTGTCAAGGGCATGCTGCCCAAGGGCCCGCTCGGCTACGCCATGATCAAGAAACTCA
>JAZKCX010000251.1:0-2910 GCA_040387875.1 Pseudomonadota bacterium
GGCAGCAGCGCGTCAAGTTTGGGTTGCGATTTCACGTCAAACAATCCGCGCCCGCGCAGCTCCGACCGCAGCGCCAGCAGCACATAAAACATCACGCCCACGCCGGCGATGGATTTGCTCTCGAAAGTGCAGCCTGGCTGGTTGGGGTTGACGATGGCCTCGGCCACCGGCAGTTCAGCGCCGGGCAGATGGTGGTCGGTCACCAGCACCTGCAGGCCCAGCGCGCGGGCCTGGGCTACGCCGTCCACACTGGCAATGCCGTTGTCCACAGTAATCAGCACATCGGCGCCGCTGGCCTTTACCCGGCGGGCAATCGGCGGCGTCAGGCCATAGCCGTCTACCACCCGATCCGGCACGATGTAGCTGACCTGTTGCGCGCCCAGCAGGCGCAGGCCGCGCACGCCCACGGCGCAGGCGGTGGCGCCGTCGCAGTCGTAGTCGGCCACGATGCAGAGTTTTTTGTTGGCGGCAATCGCGTCGGCCAGCAGCACGGCGGCCTGCTGAATGCCTAGCAGGCCAGACGGCGGCAGCAGGTGTGCCAGGCCATCGTCCAGCTCGGCCATGCCGCGCACACCGCGCGCGGCGTACAGGCGCGCCAGCAGCGGGTGCACGCCGGCCTGTTCCAGCGCCCATACCACGCGGGGTGGAATATCACGCGCTACTATTTTCATAGCTGTTCCAGTAGATTGGACGCCGGCTTGCGGCCAAAAACGCTTGAAATTCGGCTGAAAAAGCTCCGTGGCGCGCTGTGCCAGGTCTGGGCAGAGCGGTCGCCGCACAGGGTCAGGCGCACGTCTATCTGGCCGTTCAGGCCTTGCAGCAGGCGAAAACAGACATCGCTGTCGATGGCCTGCCAGGCGGCGGCCCAGCCGGCGGCGTCCTGCTGCAGCAGGGGCGCGCACAAACGTGGCTCCACCATCAGGCCTGGGTCGGGGGTCACGGCGGTGTCCAGCACACCGGCGCCGGTGATCCAGAACGAATTGACCACCGGCAGGCGGCGCAGTTCGCGCGCATCGTTCAGCGGGTGGGTGTAGAGCAGCATCTGCATTTCGTTCTGCAGCCGGCGCAGCGTGGCGCCCTGCGGCGTAGACGCCGGCGGCAGAAAGCTGTCGATGTTGCGGCCCACCACCCGCTCGAGCGACGCACTGGGCAAATCACGAAACACCTCGCCGGTGGCCAGCCAGGCGCCCATCGCGTCGATGTAACGCAGCGTGATGCCGTCTTCGGTGAAATACGGCTGCATCGCGGCCATAAAAGCGCGCGATTCGTTGTCCTGCAGTTGCAGCGCGGCCGGGTCGCCCATCAAGATCCGGTCGGTGCCCACCTGCCAGTGGCAGGGCTTGATCCATGCGCAGGGCGTGCCCCAGGTCTGGCTCTCAAAAGCCGCCCAGGGAATGCGCCCGGGCGCAAACGGCAGCCTATTGGCGCGGGCCACCGCCTGCTCGTAGGGCATGGACCAGCTGTTTTCGTCGCCGTCGATGCGTTCTTCGGGCGTAAGCCGGGCCAGCAGCTGCTCCAGATGCGGCAGGCGCAGGCCGGGCAGGGCGGCCAGGAGGGTGGGGGCGCGGCTGGCAGCGGCGGGCACCAGCAGGTGCATTTCAGGGCGGGGGGGCGGGGACATGGGGGTATTGTCCGGGATGCAACAATCCAAGCATGCAGATTCCCTTTGAACTGAACCTCGGCTGGCGCTACACCCGCGCTGGCCGGGCCACCCGCCGCAACGGCTTTATCTCCTTCATCTCGGGCGTGTCCATGCTGGGCATTGCGCTGGGGGTGGCCGCACTCATCATCGTGCTGAGCGTGATGAACGGCTTTCAGAAAGAAGTGCGCGACCGCATGCTGGGCGTGGTGGCCCACATCGAGGTGCTGGCCGCCAACGGCGCGGCTTTGCCCGACCTGGCCGGCACGCTGGCGCAGATCAAGGCGAATCCGCAGGTGCTGGGCGCAGCGCCGTTTATCACCGCGCAGGCGCTGATGGCGCGCGGCGAAGACATGCGCGGCACCATCGTGCGCGGCATTGACCCGGCGCTGGAATCCGAAGTCACCGATCTGGCCGTGGCGCTGAAAAATTCGGCGCTGCAGCGGCTGGTACCGGGCGAGTTTGGCGTGGTGCTGGGCGGTGAACTGGCCCGCGCCATGGGCGTGCGCACCGGCGACCCGGTCACGCTGATTGCGCCCAGCGGCCAGGTCACGCCCGCGGGTGTGGTGCCGCGCCTGAAACAGATGACGGTGGTGGGCACCTTTGATTCCGGCCACTTTGAGTACGATTCGGCGCTGGCGATGATTCACCAGGACGACGCGGCCCGCATCTTTCGGCTCGACGGCCCCACCGGCATCCGCGTGAAGCTGCGCGACCTGCACCAGGCCCGCGCAGTGGGCGCCGAGCTGGCCAAAACCCTGCCCGGCGAGCTCATCGTGCGCGACTGGACGCGGCAAAACAAAACCTGGTTTGCGGCGGTGGAGCTGGAAAAACGCATGATGTTCATCATCCTCACACTCATCGTGGCGGTGGCGGCGTTCAACCTGGTCAGCACGCTGGTGATGAGCGTGACCGACAAGCGCGCCGACATTGCGATTCTGCGCACGCTGGGCGCCAGCCCGAAAAGCATCATGGGGATTTTTGTGGTGCAGGGCGCGGCAGTGGGGGTGGTCGGCACGCTGGCCGGCCTGCTGCTGGGGCTGGGCGTGGCCTTCAATATTGACGTGCTGGTGCCCGCGCTGGAGCGGCTGTTCCAGGCCAGCTTCTTGCCGCAAGACATCTACCTCATCAGCCGCATGCCCAGCGAGCCGCAGTCGTCCGACATCATGCCGGTGGCCATCATTTCGCTGGTGCTGGCGTTTCTGGCAACAATTTACCCAAGCTGGCGTGCGAGCCGCGTGAACCCTGCAGAAGCCTTGCGGTATGAATAA
>JAZKCX010000251.1:3010-6251 GCA_040387875.1 Pseudomonadota bacterium
AAAAAAATAGTTCTTCAGGCCACGGGCCTGACCAAGCGCTTCACCGAAGGCCGGTTGGACGTTACCGTTCTGCAGGGCATCGACCTGCAGATTTATGCCGGCGAAACGCTGGCGATTGTGGGTGCGTCGGGCTCGGGCAAAAGCACCTTGCTGCATTTGCTGGGCGGGCTGGACGCACCGACCAGCGGACGCGTGCAGTTGCTGGGCAAAGACCTGTCTACCCTGTCAGCCACCGAGCAAGGCCGCCAGCGCAACCAGCACCTGGGCTTTGTCTACCAGTTCCACCATTTGCTACCTGAATTCAGCGCGCTCGACAACGTGGGCATGCCGCTGCGCATCCGCCGCATGGCGCCGGCCGATTGCGCCGAGGTTGCGCAGAAGATGCTGGCCACCGTGGGCCTGGCCGAGCGGGTGTTGCACCGGCCGGCAGAACTCTCGGGCGGCGAGCGACAGCGGGTGGCCATTGCGCGTGCGCTGGTCACGCAGCCGGCCTGCGTGCTGGCCGACGAGCCCACCGGCAACCTGGACCGCACCACTGCCGGCAGCGTGTTTGATCTGATGCTGCAACTCGCGCGCGACAAGGGCACCGCCTTTGTGCTGGTGACCCACGACGAAAGCTTGGCCGCGCGTTGCGACCGGCAGTTGCGGCTGGTCAGCGGCGTGCTGCAGGGCTGAGGTTTTTACTCAGCGTCCGCCGTCGGCATGCGCATCGCCGGCAATCAGGCCGATGCCCACCACGCCTGCGCCGGCAGCGCCCCCACCACCACCGCCGCCACCCCCACGGCCACCGGCGCCGCCACCCCGGTTGCCTTCACCGCGTGCAGGCGCCGGGCCGGGGCCTGAAGGCGGCAACACCAGGTCAGAAGGTATTGCTTCGAGCCCGAGCTGGGTGCGCAGGTTGGCGCGCAGGTCTTCCACCAGCGGCTGGTAGTCCACCGGCGCGCCCGTGAGCAGGCCCCTGGCGCACTGTGTGGCCATCTCCACCTGCGGCAGCGAGCCGAACAACACGATGTCGGACAGCGCTGCTTCAATCTGCATCCTGTCCCCATCCACCGCCGGCGAGAACGAGCCTGCCAGCGAACGGTAAGCCGCCACCATGGACTTGAGGCGTTCGGTCTCTTGCCGGTTTTCGCGCTGACGCTGCTGCTGCACCCGCTGCATCACAAAAACCCGCACGCCCAGCAACAGCAAGGCCACCACCAGCGAGGCAATGATGGTCAGCGGTAAAGTGCCCATGGCCGCGATACCCGGCACGTCAGTCGTGCTTCAGGCTTTTGGTGGTGAAGAGGTAGTCCTTCATTTCCTTGGAAAAACGCGGGTCGTTGCGGCGAATCCATTCCAGCACCATGGCGGCGTGCTCCTTTTCCTCGTCGCGGTTGTGCTCCAGAATGGATTTCAGCTCGGGGTCTTTGCAGGCTTCGGCGCGCTGGTTGTACCAGTCCACCGCCTCCAGTTCCTCCATCAAGGAGACGATGGCGCGGTGCATGTCGCGGGTGGCATCAGACAGTTCGGACAGGGGTTCGTGGTAGCCATCGCTGGACATGGAAAGTCTCCTCGGATAGAAATAAAAAACCGGAGGGCGCACATGGGGTACGCCCTCCGGTGAATCTAACCGAAGGCGGCGGAGCAGGCCATATCCCTATGGCCGAAGCAGTCTTCAGACAATGGCTGTGGCCAGCCCCACCAGTTCAATGCTGAGGTTGTCAAACGCAATCTCGTCGCGGCTGCCGGAGCCGTTGCCACCGTCGGTGGACGACCACTGGAAACGGATGTCGGCGCCGTTGGCGACGTTCAGACCGGTCACCGTGGCCGCGGCAAAGTCCTGCAGCACAAAACCCGAGCCGGCCACAGCGGCCACCGGCGTGCTGAAGGCAAAGCCCGGCAGAGCCATGAAACTGAGGCCACCGTCCACCGAATACAGCAGGTTGACCGAAGTGTCGCGCGGCTGGTCGTTGCGGTAGAACAGGTCGTAGTCCACAGTGAACGCGTTCACCGTGGCGCCCGTGGTGTTGGTCAGGCGCAGCTCCAGCGTGCCGGGCGCAACAAAATCGGTGCCGCCCGGCTGCACGCCAAAAGCCGTGTTACCGGGTGCCACGGTAAACGCATAGACGCCGCCGGTGGTGACCGGTGCGGTTGCTGCGCCGCGCGCAAAGTCGCTGGTGGTGACGGCGGTGCCGCCAAAAGCGGTGGCGCCGTCGCTGAAGCCGGTCACGCGCCAGAGGTCGGAATCAAGCTGGCCCGCAGCGGGTGTGGGCGCAAAACCGGCGCCGGCAAAGGTCTGAAAGTTTTCGGTGAAAGTCTGTGTGACTTCGGCTGGCGGGGGTGGCGGCGGTGGCGGGGCGGCGGCAACAAAGGTCTGGCCGGCGTTGATGCTGCCAAACGAGTTCACCACCGTGGGGCCGTTCCATACGAAATCGCCCGCCACGCTGCCCGCGCCGGTGAGCTGCAGCGACAGCGGCTGGCCGCCCACCAGGGCCTCGTTGCCGGCCTGCAAAACGCCAATATCGGTGCTGGTCAGGCCACTGAAGGCACCCTGGCCAGCGGCCACGGTGAACACACCTTCGTAGCTCAGCAACTGCACCACCTGGCCGTTGTAGAGCAGGCCAATGCCGTCCATGCCACCGTTCTGCAGGCCGTTTTCGGCAAAACGAATGAAGACTTCGCCAAAGCCGTTGCCTTCGTCGTCAATCGTGGCCGGCAGCGGTACGGCAACCGTGCCGGTGTAGGCCACGGCGGCGGTGGGCACGCCCCCGTTGAAACGCACCAGGCTGTACAGCGACAAATCGGTACCCGCCGGGCCGGCCAGGCTGATGGACTCCAGCACGTCGGTGCCGGTGTTGTCGTAATGCAGCTCGTTGATGAACACGGTGGCATTGGTGCCGGGCGCGGTCATGGGTGCCGGCGCAGGGGGTGGCGGGGGTGGTGGTGGGGGAGCGGGGGGTGGTGGCGGTGGCGCCGTGGGGCTGCCGGCCTCGCTGCTGAGGCGTAGGCCAATCACCACCGGGTCGTGGTCGGACGAGCGGTAGGGGTCGTTGCGGTCGAGCGCCACGTTGACACTGCCGTCGCCAAATTCATCGTTGTAGTCCAGCGCTACCTGCTCATCGGCGCTGATGTTGACGTGCGCAAAACCGGTGATCTCGGTAGCCAGCCCACGGGTCAGGATGTGGTCCAGCGAACCGCGCAAGCCATCAAAAATATAGCTGTAGTCGCCGGCGTCGGCGGCCAGGCTGTAGCCCTGGCT
>JAZKCX010000251.1:6351-9643 GCA_040387875.1 Pseudomonadota bacterium
CGGCTGTCGTCGTTCAGGTAGCCGAAGGTCTGGGCTACCGGCAGGCGGCTCTGGCCGGCGAAGGCGCTGTACGTTGTTGTGTTGGGGTTGACCGCGCTGCCCAGCGGCGAGACCACGCTGCTGTCGTAGACGATGCCCACCATGATGGCGTCGGTGCCGCCCGAAGGCGAGGTGATGTAGGCAAAACGGCTGCTGCCGTCGGCGGCGTTGAGCGCGTTGACCAGACTGGCAATGGCGCTGCTGGCACCAAAGCCGTTGTTCTGGATTTCGTTCAGGCCAAACACATGGGCGCCGGTGGCCAGCATGGCCGCAACGATCTTGGCCTGCTGCTGCGCAAACTCGATGGCGTTGTTGGCGCCCCGGCCCTCGTGTGTTACGCCGGCCGGGTTGGTAAAGCTGGCGCTGCCCAGCGTGGTGAAGTAGTTCAGCACGTTGAAGCTGGCTACCTTGACCTCGGCTGCGCCCACATCAGGCGTGGCGCTGGGGCGGGGGGCGGCGGTGAGGGCGACGGTTTCGGTGGGCAGCAGTTCGTAGCTGCCAAAACCGTAGCCCAGCACACCGGTCACGCTGCCTGCGGTGTCGCCGGCACGGATGAAGTTGACATTGCCCAGGCCATCGGCGCCCAGTGCGGTGCCGTTGGCCACGCCATCGTTGGTGGTGTCGCGCAGGATGCGGGTGTTGGCATTGAGCTGTGTCAGCGAAGGGTTCTGCACGCTGCTGCCGTCGTCCAACTGGATGCTGTTGCGGCCCAGAAAATCGAGGTAAGCGGCATTGCCCGACACGCTGGGTGCGTTGATCTCGGTGAACTGGAAAGGCACGGCATCGGCGTACAGCGTGGTTTCGCCAAAGCGGGCAAAGGTAAAGGTGTCGGCCACAAACAGGTCGCTCCCGCTGGCGGCGGAAATTTCCACCCGCTCGCCTTCAAAACGCTCCAGCGTGCTGCCGTTGGCAATCGGCAGCAGCACCTGGGTGGCGGGGTCCAGATCCGCCGCCGTGCCGTTTGACACCACCTGGAAATTGCTCACCGTGGTCAGCTCGGTCAGGCCGTTAAATTCAACCACTGTGCCGGTAAAACGCACCACGTCGCCAATGCTGCCGGCATCTACCGGCGAGCCGGTGTTGCCGTAGAACACCGCAATGCCTTCCGAGGTCAGCGCGTTGTTGTCGCGGTCAAAAGATTCTTCCTGGATGAAAAACAGGTTCATGCCCGGCAGCCAGGCCGTAACCCGGGCCTGCACCATGACCGTCTGGCCGACCAGCGGCGAGATGTCGTCTGCGCCCTGGATGGCGCTGATCCGCGTGGCATCGTTCACGCCGGTGATGCTGAAGTTGACATTGGCGGTGGTGCCGTCCAGCGCGGTCACGGTAAAGGTGTCGGTCTGCACCGCACCGGCATCCAGAAACTGCACCGCGTTGTTGTCCACCGCGTAGGTGTAGCTGCCGTTGGCGGCAATCGACAGCGTGCCCAGATTGCCGGCCTGCGACAACACCTCGGTGCGAAAGGCCGCCTGGTTCTGGTCGACATCGGAAATTGCCAGGGTGCCGCTGGCGGTGAGCTGGCCATCCACCACATTGGCGTCTTCGGTGACCGATGCAATCCCGGGCGTGCCAATCACGGCCGCGTCGTTGCTGCCGGCGATGGTGACGCTGACCTGCGTGGTGGCGGTGGAACCCTTGCCGTCGCTGATGCTGACGTTGTAGACCTCGGTCACGCTGTCGCCTGCGCCCAGGTACTGTGCGGCCTGGTTGTTCAGGGTGTAGGTCCAGGGCACAGCACCGGTGGCCGCGTTGGGCGCTTCGTTCACCGCGCCCAGTGCAAAACTGCCCAGCGCGGTGCTGTTGGCCGCTGCACTGGCAGCGCTTGCGGTGTGGGTGTCGGCAAGGTCAAGGTCAGAAAACCCAATGCTGCCGGATGCCAGGCCGGTGCCATCCTCGGCCACGGCGCCGCTGCCGGCGGGGCCAGTGATCACCACGGCGTCGTTCGCGCCCTTCACCGTGATGGACAGGGTGGCGTTGTCGGTCAGCAGCCGGCTGCCAAAAACACCGACGGTGTAGGTGAACACTTCCTGCAGGCTTTGGCCCTGGGCCAGCGCATTGACCGTGGCGCTGCTGTTGTTGATGTGGTAGCTGTAGCTGCCGTCGGCCCGCAGCGTGAGGTTGCCGTACAGACCGGCAATGCTGCTGCCCGCGGCACTGCTGGCGCTGGACGTCTGGCCCAGCCCGCCGGCGCGAAACGACAGCACCAGCAGCGGCGGCAGGCCGGCATCGTTGGCCAGCACATTGCCGTTGCCAGAAGTGCCGGCGCTCAGTGCGCCGGCTTCGGTCGCCTCGCCGGTGTCGTTGCGGCTCAGGGTGATGCCTGGCACCTTGAGTTTGCCCAGTAAAAATGCCATGGTGTGCGCTCCAGAAGGGGAAGTCGGAAAGAAAAAGCGGGGATGCCGGCGGCGGGCGGCTGGCCCTGACAGCGCAGTGTCGCCACGCTCGGTGACAAATCCATGAAGCCGGCGCCGGTGCAGTAAAGTGCAACGATGTGGATCGACACCCATTGCCACCTCGATGCCCCGGAATTTGCACAAAATAGTGCGGTAGCCGGCGTCGTGCGTGCGCGGGCAGCTACAGAAAATGTAGCGCTCTGTGTTTTGCCGGCAGTGGCCGTGGGCAACTTCGCCACCGTGCGCCAGTTGGCCCACCGCACCGGCGACGCGTACGCCCTGGGCATCCATCCGCTGTACGTGCCGCAGGCCACCGAGGCTGATCTGGTCACGCTGGACGCTGCCCTCACCACGCACGCCGACGATCCGCGGCTGGTGGCGGTGGGAGAGATTGGTCTGGATTTTTTTGTGCCGGGGTTGAACGAGCCGGCCATGCGCAAAAAGCAGGAGTTGTTCTACCGCGCGCAACTTGAGCTGGCGCGCAAACACGACCTGCCGGTGGTGCTGCATGTGCGGCGCTCGGCCGACCGGCTGCTCAAACACCTGCGCGAACTGACCCAGGGCCGCAGCGCGCCAGCCTGGCGCGGCATTGCCCATGCCTTTAACGGCAGTGCGCAGCAGGCCAAACAGTTTATTGACCTGGGTTTCAAGCTGGGTTTTGGCGGCGCGGTGACCTTTGAGCGGGCGCTGCAGTTGCGCTACCTGGCGGCCAGTTTGCCCGCCCGCGCGCTGGTGATGGAAACCGATTCGCCCGACATTCCACCCCATTGGTTGTACGTGACCGCCGAGCAGCGTACTGCTGGCCAGCCCCAGGGCTGCAACGAGCCCGGCGAGCTGCCGCGCATCGCCGCCGTGGTGGC
>JAZKCX010000251.1:9743-22830 GCA_040387875.1 Pseudomonadota bacterium
GGTTTGGCGCCGGTGGTCTCGGGCCAGACCCGGCTGTTGGTGCTGGGCAGTTTTCCCGGCGCGGCGTCGCTCCTGGCGCAGCAGTACTACGCGCACCCGCGCAACCACTTCTGGCCCATCGTCACCACGCTGCTGGCTGCCGATCCGCCGGCGGTGCTGGCCGCTGATTACGCGGCGCGTTGCGACTGGCTGCTGTCGGTCGGGCTGGGCCTGTGGGACGTGTATGCCGCCTGCGAACGCGAGGGCAGCCTGGACCTTGCCATCCGCAACGCGCAGCCCAACAATTTTGCGGCGCTGCACGGCCTGTGCCCGCAGCTGGTGGCCATCGCCCATAATGGCGGCGAAAGTTTCAAACATGCGCGCCGGACTGCGGCGCTCGGCCTGCCGGTCGTGCGGCTGCCTTCGACCAGCCCGGCGAACGCCAGTTGGCGTTTCGAACGCAAGCTGGAGGCCTGGCGGGCGGTGTTCGCGCACTACCAACTGCTCTGATGGCCTCCAAGAAAACCCCCGACGCCGGCGAGATTGCCGAAGTCAACTTCTCCGACTACGGCGACATCCGTTTCATGCACCTGGGCAGCGAGTGGGTGCAGGGCACGATGAAGATCAAGGAGCCTTTTGACATCCACCTCGAATACATCGAGCGCATGATGGTCTGGCTGCTGTTTGTCACCGGCCCCAGCGTGGGCAAGCGCCACGCCATGCAGCTCGGGCTGGGCGCGGCCACGCTGACCAAGTTCTGTCACAAGAAACTGCGCATGCGCACCACGGCGGTAGAGATCAATCCCAATGTGGTGCTGGCCTGCCGGGCCTGGTTCAAGCTGCCGCCCGAAGACAAAAATCTGAAGATCGTGATTGCCGACGCCGCCCGCGAGATCAAGCGCAGCCAGTGGCTGGGCACGGTGGACGCGCTGCAGGTCGATGTCTACGACCACGAAGCCGCCGCGCCGCTGCTGGACAGCGTGGAGTTTTATACCGACTGCCGCAATGTGCTGACCGACGACGGCTGCATGACGGTGAACCTGTTTGGCCGCTCGTCCAGCTATGACGAAAGCCTGAAAAAAATCGTGGGCGTGTTTGGTGCGCAGGCGATCTGGGTCTTCAAGCCCACCAAGGAGGGCAACACCGTGGTGCTGGCCCAGCGCACGGCCAAACCGCCGCCGATGGAAGTGCTGGCCCAGCGCGCCGAAGAGGTGCAGACCCGCTGGAAAATCCGCACCAGCACCTGGCTGCGCATGTTCAACCAGCTAAAGAGCTGATTTGCTGCGCCTGGGCGACAGCCTAGGTGGAATCCACAGGCTGTGCAGGGGTAACTGCCGCCACAATCCAGCCACTGTATTGGCAAGGGGAGCGCATTGTGAAAATTGGAAGCCAGAAAGATTTTGTCTCCGGCCTGATGTTCTCGGGCCTGGGCATTGCGTTTGCGTGGGGTGCCAGCAACTACAGCCTGGGCACCGGCGCGCGCATGGGGCCGGGCTACTTTCCGCTGATTCTGGGCATCATCCTGGCGTTTCTGGGCTTGTGCATCACCTTTTTTGCGGTGCGCAACCAGGCCGAAGGCGGCGACCCGGTGGGCGGCATCGCCTGGAAACCGCTGGCCTGCATCATTGGCTCCAACCTGCTGTTTGGTGTGCTGCTGGGGGGCCTGCCCAGCATCGGCCTGCCGTCCATGGGCCTGATGGTGGGTATTTATGTGCTGACCATCACCGCCAGCCTGGCGGCTGACACCTTCAAGCTCAAAGAGGTGCTGATTCTGGCCACCATCCTGGCTGCCCTGTCGTATGTGGCTTTTGTGCTGCTGCTGAAACTGCAGTTCCCCATCTGGCCTGCCTTCATTACCGGCTGAAAGCGAATATGGACCTGATCAACAACCTGTCGCTCGGCTTTGGCGTAGCCTTCACGCCCATCAACCTGATGTATGCCTTTGGCGGCTGCCTGCTGGGCACCCTCATTGGCGTGCTGCCCGGCATCGGCCCGATTGCCACCATCGCGCTGCTGTTGCCGGCCACCTATGCGTTGCCGCCGGTCTCGGCCCTCATCATGCTGGCCGGTATTTACTACGGTGCGCAGTACGGCGGGTCGACCACCGCCATTCTGGTCAATCTGCCGGGCGAGTCGTCGTCGGTGGTGACGGTGATTGACGGCTACCAGATGGCGCGCCGCGGCCGGGCCGGGCCGGCGCTGGCAGCAGCCGGGCTGGGTTCGTTTTTTGCCGGCTGCGTAGGCACGCTGATTCTGGCGGCCTTTGCGGCGCCACTCACCGAGGTCGCCTTCAAGTTCGGGCCGGCCGAATATTTTTCGCTGATGGTGCTGGGCCTGATCGGCGCGGTGGTGCTGGCTTCGGGCTCGCTGCTCAAAGCCATTGCCATGATTGTGCTGGGCTTGTTGCTGGGGCTGATAGGAACCGACGTGAATTCCGGTGTGGCCCGCTACAGCTTTGACATTCCCGAGCTGACCGACGGCATTGGCTTCGTTGTCATCGCGATGGGCGTATTCGGCTACGGCGAGATCATCAGCAACCTGGCCAAATCAGAAGCCGAGCGCGAGGTGTTTACTGCCAAGGTGCACGGGCTGTTTCCCACCAGGGAAGATTTCCGCAACTGCATACCGGCGGTATTGCGCGGCACGGCGCTGGGTTCGGTGCTGGGCGTACTGCCCGGCGGCGGTGCGCTGCTGTCGGCCTTTGCGGCCTACACCATCGAGAAAAAAACCAAGCTGCGGCCCGGTGAGGTGCCGTTTGGCCAGGGCAACATCCGCGGAGTGGCCGCGCCCGAGGCCGCCAACAATGCCGGCTCGCAGACCTCGTTTATTCCCTTGCTCACCCTGGGCATTCCGCCCAACGCCGTGATGGCGCTGATGGTGGGCGCCATGACCATCCACAACATCCAGCCTGGCCCGCAGGTGATGACCAGCAACCCCGAGCTGTTCTGGGGGCTGATTGCCAGCATGTGGATTGGCAACCTGATGCTGGTGGTGCTGAACCTGCCACTCATTGGCATCTGGATCAAGCTGCTCACCGTGCCATACCGCTGGCTGTTCCCGTCCATCGTGTTGTTCTGCGCCATCGGTGTGTACTCCACCAACAACAACACCTTTGACATCTGGATGGTGGCGCTGTTTGGCATCGTCGGCTACACCTTCCTCAAGCTGGGGGTGGAGCCCGCGCCGCTGCTGCTGGGCTTTATTCTGGGGCCGATGATGGAAGAAAACATGCGCCGCGCGCTGTTGCTGTCGCGCGGCGAATGGACCACCTTTGTCACCCGGCCGCTGTCGGCCAGCCTGCTGGCGGTGGCCGCGCTGCTGCTGGTGATCGTGCTGCTGCCGGCCGTCAAGAACAAACGCGAGGAGGCGTTTGTCGAGGATTGACGATTTTTAGCCCATAAAAAACACGTTGAGCTTGTTGCCGTCCAGGTCGCGGAAATAGCCGGCATAAAAACCCTTGCCACGCGGACCGGCCGGGCCTTCGTCGGTGGCGCCCAGGGCCATGGCCTTGGCGTAAACCTTGTCGACCTCTTCCGCGCTTTTCACCTGGATCGCCGCCATCGCGCCGTTGCCTACCGTCGCTGGCTCGCCGTTGGCGGGGTGGATGATGCCCAGCATCGCGGCCTTGGGGTTGTTGCCCCAGAAAATGAAGCGGTCGCTCTGCATGGCGCGTTTGGCGCCAATCTCTGCCAGCAGGGCGTCGTAGAAAGCCGCAGCGCGGTCCATGTTGTTGGTGCCGAGGGTGAGGTAGCCGATCATGGGAAATCTCCGGTGGGTGGTGTGCTCGCCGCATTCTAGGGAGCTTGGCCGGTGCCCGTGGCGCGCAGGCGACTGCCGCTGCGGCACAATCTTGGGCAGAGGGAACCATGCCACTGCAAAACCATCCGCAGCGCCAGGCGTTGCACAACGAAATCCATGCCCGCCCGCCCGAGCCGGTGACGCCGCCTTTGGCCATCACCCAGATCGTGATGCTGGCCGACCCGGCCCAACGCGACGCCAGCCGCGCCCACCTGGCCGAACTGCTGCGCAACCACCACCTGGCCCCGCCCGACGCCCACACCAACCACCTGCGCATTGACCTGGGCGCCTTCCGGCTGCGCTGGGAGCTGCATACCGAGTTTGTCAGCTACACCTTCATGCGGCCGCTGTCGGGCGACCCGTTTGGCGAGGCCGGTTGCAGTACCGCGCTGGACGTGGTGCCGCGCGACTGGCAGGGCGGCCTGCCAGGGCAGAACATCTCGAGCATGCACCTGTGGGTGCTCAACAGCCGCGATTTTGGCAACCAGTCGCTGGTGCAGCGTGGCGTGCTGCACGACGACACGCTGGTGGCCTCCACAGTTGCCGACGGCCATGGCGAGGTCTATACCGACTTTGCCATCCATGCCGACGGCTTTTCGCGCATGGTGCTGCTGGTGGGCAGCATTGCGCCGCGCCGGCTGGGCCGGCTGGTGCAGCAGCTCACCGAGATTGAAACCTACCGCATGGCCGCGCTGCTGGCCTTGCCGGTGGCGCGCGAAGCTACCGCCGCGCTGGGCGGCGCCGAGCGTGAGCTGGCCCAACTGGCCGACGCCATCCGCACCGCTAACCGGTCTGAAGAACCCGCGCTGCTCGACCGCTTGACCCGGCTGGCCGGCCAGGTGGAAGGGCAATACGCATCCACCCATTCGCGTTTTTCGGCCAGCAGCGCCTACTTTGAATTGGTGGACCGGCGCATCAGCGACATTGCCGAGTCGCGCCTGGCCGGCATGCAGACTATCCGCGAGTTCATGCAGCGCCGCCTGTCACCGGCGGTGAGCACCTGCGAATGGGCGGTGCGCCGGCAACAAAGCCTGTCGGAACGGGTTTCGCGCATCAGCAACCTGCTGCGAACGCGGGTGGAAATTGAGCAGCAGGTGGCCAGCCAGGAACTGCTGGCCACCATGAACACCCGGCAGGATTTGCAGCTCAAGATGCAGTCCACGGTAGAGGGCCTGTCGGTGGCGGCCATTACCTACTACATCGTGGGTTTGGTGGCCTATGTGGCCAAGGGCGCCGAGAAGTTTGGCTGGCCCATGGCGCCCGAGCTGACGGCGGCCATTGCGATACCGGTAGTGGGTTTTGCGGTGTGGTGGTCGCTGCGGCGGCTGCACAACCGGCTGCTGAAAGGCTAGGCCAGGCGGCACGGGGGCGAAAGCCATGTGACAGCGCGCTAAGGCTTTCGCTTTGATAATGGGCCCATGCCCTCCTTCAACTACGCCAACCCTTACTCTTCCACCCGCATTCCGGTTTTCGCCCGCAACGTGGTTGCCACCTCGCACCCGCTGGCGGTGCAGGCTGGTTTGAAGATGTTGCACAACGGCGGCAACGCGGTCGATGCCGCCATTGCCGCCGCCGCCACCATGACGGTGGTCGAGCCGGTCAGCAACGGCCTGGGCAGCGATTCGTTTTGCATTCTCTGGGACGGCAAGGCGCTGCATGGACTCAATGCCTCCGGCCGCGCGCCTGCAACGTGGACGCCCGACTATTTCAAGCGCAAATACGGCGACGGCGCCAGTGCGCCCCCGAAGCGCGGGCTCGATTCCGTCACCGTGCCCGGCGCGGTGAGCAGCTGGGTGGTGATGAGCGAACGCTTTGGCAAGCTGCCGTTTGCCGACCTGCTGGCGCCCGCGATTGACATTGCCGAACGCGGCTATTTGCTGCCGCCGGTGGTGCAGCAGAAATGGGCCGCTGCTACGCCTGAGCTGCAGTCGCAGCCCGGTTTTGCTGATGCGTTTTTGCCCTGGGGCCGCGCGCCCGAGGTGGGCGAGCTGTTCCGTTTTCAGGCGGCCGCCCGGGGCCTGCGCGCCATCGCCGAAAGCCGGGGCCAGGCCTACTACGGCGGCGAGATTGCCGAGGCAATTGCGCGTTTTGCGCAGACCCATGGCGCCAGCATTACCGCCAAGGATTTTGCCAACTACAAGCCGGAATGGGTCACGCCGATTTCCAAGAACTACCGGGGCCACACCCTGCACGAGATTCCGCCCAACGGCCAGGGTATCTCTGCGCTGATTGCGCTGGGCATCCTCGACCAGTTTGACGTGGCCAGCCTGCCGCTGGATGGCGTGGACAGCCAGCATTTGCAGATCGAGGCGATGAAGCTCGCCTTTGCCGACACCTACCGCTACGTGGCCGAACCGGCCAGCATGGAAGTCACCGTTGAGCAGATGCTGGACCCGGCCTACCTCGCATCGCGTGCGAAGTTGATTGACATGAAAAAAGCGCAGGACTTTGGCGCCGGCAACCCTGTCAAAGGGGGCACCATTTACCTGACGGCCGCCGACGAGAACGGCATGATGGTCAGCTTCATCCAGAGCAACTACATGGGTTTTGGCTCAGGCTGTGTTGAGCCCACGTTCGGCGTGAGCCTGCAGAACCGCGGCCACGGCTTCAACCTCGATGCAAATAGCGCCAACTGCGTGGCGCCGGGCAAACGGCCTTTCCACACCATCATCCCTGCCTTCCTGACCAAAGACGGCCAGCCGGTCATGAGTTTTGGCGTGATGGGCGCCAACATGCAGCCGCAGGGCCACGTGCAGACGCTGGTGCGCATGCTGGACTACGGCCAGAACCCGCAGGCCGCCTGCGACGCGCCGCGCTGGCGCTACAACGCCGGGCTGGAAATCAACGTCGAGCAGTCGCTCAACGCCGCCACGGTGCACGGCCTGGCGGCACGCGGCCACCAGATGGAAGTGATCAACGACTCTTACCAGGACTTCGGCGCCGGCCAGTTCATCTGGCGCGCGGGCGACCCGGCCGTGGAGGGCTATGTGGCCGCCAGCGACGCACGGCGCGACGGCCAGGCGGCGGGCTTCTGAAGGCGTCCGTGCCGCCTGTTTCCGATAAAAATATGCCGCAAGCCGGCGTGGATGCTGGGCTTCTAGCTAGCAAAACCGTAGTAACCGGCATTGTCTTGGCGATTCTGGGCGCCATTGCGTTCAGCGGCAAGGCCATCATCGTCAAGCTGGCCTACCGCTACGGCGTCGATGCGGTCACGCTGCTGATGTACCGCATGCTGTTTGCGCTGCCCATCTTTGCGGTCATGGCCTGGTGGTCCAGCCGGGGCAAGCCGCCGCTCAGTCGCAAAGACTGGATGGGCGTGGTGTGGCTGGGCATTACCGGCTACTACCTTGCCAGCTACCTCGACTTTGCCGGCCTGCAATACATCAGCGCCGGGCTGGAGCGGCTGATTCTGTACCTCAACCCCACGCTGGTGTTGCTGCTGGGCTGGCTGCTGTACCAGCGCAAGGTGCGGCCCATGCAGATGATTGCGATGGCGGTGAGTTATTCCGGCGTGCTGCTGGTATTTGCGCACGAAGTCACGCTGGCCGGTGCCAACGTGGCGCTGGGCACGGCGCTGGTGTTTGGCAGCGCGGTGAGCTATGCCATTTACCTCACCAACAGCGGTGAGCTGGTGCCCCGGCTGGGCGCAATCCGGCTGGTGGGGCTGGCCACCAGCGTGGCCTGTTTTTGTTGCCTGCTGCAGTTTGTGCTGCTGCGCCCGCTCAGTGCGGCGCTGGTGGCGCCCGAGGTGATCTGGCTCTCGCTTTTGAACGCCACGCTGTGCACCGCCGCGCCGGTGCTGATGGTGATGATGGCCATTGAGCGCATTGGCGCCGGCGTGACGGCGCAGACCGGCATGGTGGGCCCGATGTCCACCATTCTGATGGGCGTGTTCATCCTCGGTGAGCCGCTCAACGCCTGGGTGGTGGCAGGCACGGCGCTGGTGCTGGGCGGAGTATTTCTGGTGACGAAATTCAGAGGCTGAAGGGCCGCAGGAGAGACAAATGGACTTGGGCATAACAGGCAAATGGGCGCTGGTGTGTGGCGCCAGCAAGGGGCTGGGGCGGGGCTGCGCCGAGGCGCTGGCGCGCGAGGGCGTGAACCTGGTGGTGGTGGCGCGCGGGGCGGTGGCGCTGGCCGAGACTGCTACCGAGTTAATAGCAATAGCGCAAGAATACGCGCCGGCTGGCGGTATAAAGCATGCTGAAACAGCAGTCCTGGCCGTGGCTGCAGACATCACCACGCCCGAGGGGCGGGCGGCCGTGTTTGCGCTGCGCAAAGACTTCGACATCGTCATCACCAACGCCGGTGGCCCGCCGCCGGGCGACTTTCGCCAGTGGGACCGCGAGGCCTGGCTCAAAGCGGTCGATGCCAACATGCTCACGCCCATCGAACTCATCAAAGCCACGGTGGACGGCATGGCGGCCCGCGGATTTGGCCGCATCGTCAACATCACCTCCAGCGCAGTAAAAGCGCCCATCGATATTCTGGGTTTGTCCAACGGCGCGCGCAGTGGGCTGACCGGTTTTGTGGCCGGCGTTGCCCGCAGCCCGCTGGCGGCGCAGGGGGTGACGCTCAACAACCTGCTGCCCGGCGCGTTCGATACCGACCGGCTGCGCGGCACGCTGTCTGCAGCAGCGCAGAAAACCGGCAAGCCGTTGGATGCGGTGGTCGATGCGCGGCGCAAAAACATACCGGCCCAGCGTTTTGGCACGCCCGCAGAATTTGGCGCCATCTGCGCTTTTTTGTGCAGCGTGCATGCCGGCTACATCACAGGGCAGAATGTGCTGGCCGACGGCGGTGCTTTCCCGGGCACTTTTTAAGCCAGTCTCCTTTTTTCCTTCTCTGGAGTTTCCATGCGTCACGCTGGTGTTTTCATTTTTGCCCTGTTGGGTGCTTCGCTGGCGCAGGCCCAGACGGTGCCTGCAGAAACTGCCAAACCCGACTCCGCCAAGCCCCTGTGGGAGCTGGGCGCGTTTGGTTTTGGCGTGTCGCAGCAGGCTTACCCCGGCGCCGACCAGAACATCCGGCGCGGGCTGGTGTTGCCCTTCTTTTTGTACCGCGGTGCGGTGCTGCGTGCCGACGGCGAAACCGTGGGTGTGCGGGCGCTGAAAACGCCCACGGTAGAGGTGGACGTGGGTTTTTCCGGCGCCTTTGGCTCCAGCTCCAGCAGCATCGATGCGCGCCGTGGCATGCCGAATCTGGGCACGCTGGTGGAGTTTGGCCCGCGGGTGAAATGGAACATCGGCCCGGCCTACGGCGGCAGGCTGCGCGCCAACTTTCCGCTGCGCGGCGTGTTCGACCTGAGCGACAGCTTTGCCAGCCGGGGCCTGGCCTTTGAGCCTGAGCTGGTCTACGAACGGCAGTGGGGCGGCTGGCAGGTGGGCACCAGTGCCGGCGCCGTGTTTGGCAACCGCAAGCTGGCCGACACCTTCTACGGCGTGGCGCCGGCCTTTGCCACTGCCACCCGCCCGGCCTACGATGCCCAAGCCGGCCTGATTGCACTGCGCGTGGGTGCGTCGGCCTCGCGCGCACTCTCGCCCGACTGGCGCTTTTTCTCATTCGCCCGGCTGGACAGCACTGCTGGCGCCGCCAACGACGATAGCCCGCTGGTGCGCCGCAAGACCGGCGCTACCGTGGGCGCGGGGCTGTCGTACACCTGGCTGCGCTCGGAACAGAAAGCGGCAGACTGATCACTGAACGAGGTCTTCATGCTTGGCACCCTGAAAGAGCTTTTCGCGTCTTTTCAACCCACGACAGGCCAGCCCCCGCGCGATGCGCAGCAGCAACTGCAGCTCGCCACCGCAGTGCTGCTGGTGGAAGTCATGCGGGCCGACCCCGAACTCGGTGTGGCCGAACGGCAGGCCGTGGTGGCCGCGCTGCGCGAGAAATTTCCGCTGGCGCCTGACGCCATGGACCGGCTGGTGGAGCTGGCCGAGGTGACTGCGCGCACCGCGTCGGATTTCTTTCAGTTCACCTCGGTCATCAACGACCGTTTTGACCAGCCGCAGAAAATCCGCATCGTCGAGATGATGTGGCAGGTGGCCTATGCCGATGGCCACCTCGATGCACACGAGAACCACCTGATTGGCAAAGTGGCCGAGCTTTTGTATGTGCCACACGGCCAGTACATCGCAGCCAAAATGCGGGCCCGCACGGCAGCCGGTCTGGACGACTGAAATTGCAACAAAAGTTAACTAGACAGGCCGGGAGCCGGCGCCCATGCTTGTTTTCTTGCTATACCTTTCCCTAGTTTCGACCGAATAGTCAGACAACTGAAACAGTCTGCCCCCATCATGGTCGCTCCTGAAAACTTTCATGAGAGACCATGCAAAAACCCCCCGTTTCGCTTCCCCGTCGCCAACTGCTTGCCGGCAGCGCCTCTGCGCTGGCGGTCGCCGGCCTGGCGGGGTTTGGCCGCGACGCGCTGGCCCAGGCACCCGCAGCCCCCGCTGCGCCTGCCGGCGCCCGGCCGCTGCCCGCCTATGCCGCGTGGAAGGACGCGTCCACCGTCATCGTGCACAGCAGCAGCACCATCGAAACCAAACGCAGCGCTTTCGGCACCAGCGTGATCACGCCCGACGAGCAGCTGTACGTCCGCAACAACCTGCCCGCCCCCGACGCGTCGATTCTGGCCAACCGGGATGGCTGGGAGATCAGCATTGAAGGCGTGCGCCATCCCGGCAAACTGATGGTCAACCAGCTCAAGGCGCTGGGTCTGGAAACCGTGGCTACGGTGCTGCAGTGTTCGGGCAATGGCCGCGGCTTTTTCCCGCACAAACCCAGCGGCACTCCGTGGACGGTGGGCGCGGCCGGCTGTGTGGTCTGGAGCGGTGTGCCGGTGCGCGCCGTGGTCGAAGCGCTGGGCGGTGTGAATGCCGGCATGCTCTACATGACCGGCACGGGCGGCGAAGTGCTTCCGGCCGGCATCGACCCCAAAAGCGTGATTGTGGAACGCTCGCTACCGATTGCGGCGCTGGGCGACGCGTTGCTGGCCTGGGAGATGAATGGCGCGCCGATTTCGCTGGCGCACGGCGGCCCGCTGCGGCTCATCGTGCCCGGCTACCAGGGCGTGAACAACATCAAATACATCAAGCGGCTGGCCTTTGGTACGCAGGAAACCGACGCCAAAATCATGGCCCACGGCTACCGCATCGCGCCGCTGGGCGGCAAGGATTCGCCCGACCAGCCTTCGGTGCTGGAAATGCCGGTGAAGTCCTGGATCAACTCGCCTAACCCCGACAACGCCCAGCGCGCAGCCGGCGGCGTGCTGATTCACGGCGTGGCGTTTGGCGGCCTGCATGCGGTCAAGAAGGTCGATGTGTCGGTAGACGGCGGCAAGACCTGGCGCGCGGCGCGTTTTATTGGCCCCGACCTGGGCAAATTTGCCTGGCGCCAGTTTGTGCTGGAAGCCCAGCTCCCCGCCGGCAAGCACTTGCTGGTGAGCCGCGCGACCGATGCCGCCGGCAATGTGCAGCCCGAGCAGCGCGCCGAAAACAAAAGCGGCTACAACAACGCCAGCTGGATGGACCACGGCGTGACCGTGACGGTAGCCTGATGCGCCGCGCCGCGCTGCTGGCTCTAGGGCTGGCGGCTCCTCTGGTGATGCTGGTCGCGCCGCTGGCGCGGGCCAACGATGCCGCCCAGTTTGCGCTGGGCCGCAAGCTGTTCACCGAAGGCGCGGTGCCGGCCTGTGCGCTGTGCCATACGCTGAAAGACGCCGGTAGCAGCGGCGCCATTGGCCCGGTGCTCGACGAAATCAAGCCCGATGCCGGCCGCGTGGCCCGTGCGCTGCGCGACGGCCTGGGCCAGATGCCGGCCTACGGCGCGCAACTCACCGAAGCGCAGATTGCGGCGCTGGCGCATTACGTCTCCAAAGCCAGCGGCGGAACGCCTTAGGCCAGCGCGGGGCGCGCGGGCTCTGCCTAGCGCCGCGCCGACACCACAATGCCGCCCACAATCAGCGCGAAGGCCGCTGCGTGGTACACGTGCGGCAGCTCACCCAGAAATGCGGCGGACAGCACGGCCGCAAACAGCGGCGTGAGGTTGGCAAAAAATCCGGCAATGGTGGGCCCCACGCGTTTCACGCCCATGCCCCAAAAGCAGTAGGCCAAAAGCGCCGGCCCCACCGCAATGAACAGCAGCGCGGCCACCAATGGCCAGCCCCAGGTGATCTGCGGGTCGGTCAGTGCCCACTCGGCACCGGCAAACAGGCCCGACCAGACCAGGCCAAACACAATCTGCGCCATCAGAAAAGCTGCCCAGTCGTCGCGCAGCGCTGCCGGGTCTTTGGGTTGGGTCAGCAGCCAGCTGTAGAACGACCAGGCAATGGTGGCCAGCAGAATGTAGATGTCGCCGGGCACCAGCCGCACCTGCATCAACTGGTTCCAGTCGCCGCGCGACAGCACCACCAGCACGCCGGCCAGCGACAGCACCGCCCCCAACACCTGGCGCTGCGAGATGCGCACGCCAAAAAACAGCCCGCCTATGCCCAGCATCCAGATCGGCATGCTGGCTGCGACCAGCGTCACGTTGAGCGGAGTGGAGGTTTGCAGCGCCAGGTACTGCAGCGCGTTGTAAGCGCCCACCCCCAGCAGGCCCAGCAGCGCGAAACGCCGCCAGAGGGCCCACAGCGGGCTGGCGGGGCGCAGCACATGGCCAGCCAGCGGCAGCAGAATCAGGAACGCGATAGCCCAGCGCAAAAAATTCAGCGTGATGGGTGGCACCAGCGTGCTCACCATGCGGCCCACCACCGCGTTTCCGGCCCACATCAGCGGCGGAATCACAAGCAGGGCAATGGTGGTGGGCGTCAGGCGCTGGTTCATCTGCCGACTGTAGCAAGCCGGCAGAATGCGGGCGGCGGCAGGGTTTGCCGATTCGTGGCACCATCAGGCCCAATTTTTCAGGAGACAGATCCCATGAGCCAGAACGAAAGCCGCGCCATCCGCATCGACCAGCACGGCGGCCCCGAAGAACTCAAACTGGTAACCGTAACGGTGGGCGAGCCCGGCCCCGGCGAGATCCGCATTCGCCACAAGGCGGTGGGCCTGAACTTCATCGACGTCTACCAGCGCAGCGGCCTGTACGCGCTGCCCATGCCGCTGCAGTTGGGCATGGAAGCCTCGGGCATTGTCGAAGCCGTGGGCGAGGGCGTCACCCACCTGAAAGCCGGCGACCGCGCCGCGTATGCCAGCCAGCCGCCCGGCAGCTACTGCGAGCTGCGGGTGATGCCGGCCAAATGTGTCTGCAAGCTGCCCGACGCGATCGACTTCGAGACCGGCGCCGCCATGATGCTCAAGGGCCTGACCGC
>JAZKCX010000252.1:0-8763 GCA_040387875.1 Pseudomonadota bacterium
GCTGGGGACCGGCTTGGGTATTGCCTTTAGCGCTCTTTGTTTTATAGCAATTGCGATTTTGCGCTGGCCGCTGGGCTGGGTGTTGCCGGGGCTGGGCGCGCTGGCCTGGGCACTGGCGTATCGGAAGCTGCCCGAATGACGGCAGAATTTTCAGCAGGGGATTGGCTGCAGCTCTTTCTGCATTTCACGTCTTTGTCGCTGCTGTCCATCGGCGGCGCCATCACCACCGCACCCGACATGCACCGCTACCTGGTCGACCAGCAGCGCTGGATGACCGACCCGCAGTTCAACGCCTCTATCGCCATTGCGCAGGCCGCACCCGGCCCCAACGTGCTGTTTGTCGCGTTGATGGGCTGGCATGTGGGCCTGAACGCCGGTGGCCCGCTGACCGGCTTAGTGGCGGTGCTGGTCACCATGGTGGGCATTCTGCTGCCCAGCACCACCCTCACCTACCTGGCCGCGCGCTGGGGCCACCCCAATCGCGAGCGGCGCATCGTGCGTGCCTTCAAGCAGGGTATGGCGCCCATCGTGATTGCGCTGCTGTTTTCCACCGGCTGGGTGCTGTCCCGCGCCAATGGCAACCCCGCCACCGACTGGCCGCTGTGGCTGCTGATTGCCGTCACCACCCTTTTGGTCTGGCGTACCCGGGTGCACCTGCTGTGGCTGCTGGCGGGCGGTGCGGTGCTGGGGTGGTTTGGATTGGTTTAGTCCTGGCGCGGCCGCAACGCGCGCGCCACCACGCCCCAGCCAGCCTTGCGCAGATAGCGGGCCGTATGCCAGGCCTGCCAGCGCTGCCACATTGATGGCTGGCCCAGATAGGCCAGCGGATCGGGCGAGCGCGAGACGATGCGCCGGCGCAGCCAGCGCGCATCAAAGCCCGCCCATTCGCCAGCCACGCTCCATAAATTAGCCCTTACCGCCGGCGCCACTTCGTACAGCGCAATGCGCCAGACTTCTTCGGGGTGGTAGCCCATCGCATGGATGCGCTCGCCCAGGCGCTGCAGCTGCGCTTCGTCGTACCAGGTGTCCAGCCACAAGTCGGCCAATGCGTTCCACAGCGGGTAGCGGGCGCGGATCTGGTGGCGGGTCCAGCGCAGGCGGCGACGCACCTCAGTCCTCCAGCAACTGCGGCAGCAGTTCGGCGGATTTGCCTCGCAACACTGCGCTGGCAAGGAAGTCGAGCGCAGACGCTTCGGTGTTGACAACGACCACTTTGGCGCCCGCCTCCTGCGCGGCAAATGCCAGCCCCGCCGCAGGATAAACCTCGCCCGAAGTGCCGACCACCAGCATCAGGTCGCATACCAACGCTGCAGATTCGGCCGCTGCCAGGGTGGTCGCCGGTAGCGATTCACCGAACCAGACGACTGCCGGCCGCACAAGATTGCCGCACTGCGTGCACCGGGGCGGCTGGCCGGGCTGCGCGCTGGAGGTGCTGCAGCCACCGCCCAGGCGCTGTGGCATAGCGCAGGGGTCGAGCCATTTGTCTTCGGCAATGTTCCCGTGCAGCGCGAGCACATGCGCGCTGCCGGCATGCTGGTGCAGGCCATCGACGTTCTGGGTGATGACGGTCAGCCGGCCGGGGTGGCGCAAGGCGAATTGCGCCAGCGCGGTGTGGCCGGCGTTGGGTGCCACGGCCGCAATCTTCTCGCGCCGCCCGGCGTACCAGCGCCAGACCAGCGACGGGTCGGCCCGAAAGCCTTCTTCGGTCGCCAGACGCTGCGGATCGTAGTTGGCCCACAAGCCGGTCTGCGCGTCGCGAAAGGTGGGTACGCCCGACTCAGCGCTGATGCCGGCGCCCGACAGCACCGCGATCTTTGCCGCACCCCGCACCCAGTCGCGCACCGTCGGCAGGTCGGCCATCGTGTGCTTGTTCAGCCGCGCTGCCGCAGCGCCTCGTACAGGCAGATGCCGCTGGCCACCGAAACGTTCAGGCTTTCCACTGCACCGCGCATCGGTATGCTGATCAGGCCGTCGCAGGTCTTGCGGGTGAGCTGGCGCATGCCTGCGCCTTCGGCACCCAACACCAGCGCGATAGGCAATTTCAGGTCGGCCTGGTACAGCGTCTGCGGTGCGTCGTCGCTGGCGCCCAGGCACCAGATGTTGCGCTCTTTCAGCTCGCCCAGCGTACGCGCCAGGTTGGTGACCATGAAATAGGGCACCGTCTCGGCGGCGCCGCTGGCGACCTTGGCCACGGTGGCATTGACGCCCACCGCATGGTCCTTGGGCGCGATCACTGCATGGGCACCGGCACCGTCGGCCACACGCAGGCAGGCTCCCAGGTTGTGCGGGTCGGTCACGCCGTCCAGCACCAGCAACAGCGGCGGGCCTTGCACCGTGTCGAGCAGGTCATCCAGCGAATTGGTTTGCTGCAGCACTTCCACCCGCGCAGCCACACCCTGGTGGCCATGGCTGCCGCAGAGCTTGGCAATGCGCAGGCCATCGGCCTCGATCAGCCGCACGCCAGCCTCGGTAGCGCGTTCGACGAACTGGCGCATGCGGGCATCGCGCCGGGTCGGCTCGACATAGATTTCGATGATGGATTTGGGCGCGGTTTTGAGCCGCACACCAACGGCGTGAAAGCCGAAGAGAACTTTGGGAGACGCCATGCAGCAATTATCGGCGGTACGGTAACGCTCTTATATTAAGAGCAAACAAATGAGTAAATACGCCGGCTAGATGCCTATTTAGTATCAAAAATCGACCATCTGGCCGGCTTCGATGGTGATGCGCCTGTCGCAGCGCGCGGCAATGGCGCGGTCATGGGTGACCAGTACCAGCGTGGTGCCGCGCTCGCGGTTCAGGTCAAACATCAGCGCCATCACGGTTTCGCCGGTGGCAAAGTCCAGGCTGCCGGTGGGCTCGTCGGCCAGCAGCACGGCCGGCTGCACCACAAACGCCCGGGCCAGCGCCACCCGCTGCTGCTCGCCACCGCTCAGTACCTTGGGGTAGTGGTTGAGCCGCTCGCCCAGGCCTACGCGCTTGAGCATGTCGGTGGCGGCCTGGCGCGGGGTTTGTGCGCCGTCTTTCCAGCCCGCAAGTTCCAGCGGCAACATCACGTTTTCCAGCGCGGTGAGGCTGCCCATCAACTGGAAGCTCTGGAACACAAAACCCACCTGGCGCGCGCGCAGTGCGGCGCGGTCGTCCTCGCTCACCGAAAACAAATCCTGCCCGGCCAGGTGAACTGTTCCGCGGCTGGGGGTATCCAACCCCGCAATGATGGACAGCAGCGTGCTTTTGCCCGAGCCGGAAGCCCCCACAATGGCAGCGGTCTCCTGCGGCGCCAGGCTGAAGTGGATATCGCGCAAAATGTCCAGCGTCCCGGTGGAATCGGTGACGGACTTGAACACATGGTCTACGGAAATAATGGAATCTGGCATGAATTCTTTTGATGCGGCGCAAGGCAAATCCACCCCGTCCAGACGCGACTTTATCGTGCTGGCCGCAAGCGCAGCCGCAGCAGGGCTTTTGCCGGTGGCCGCGTACGCTGGCCCTGCGCCCACCATCCTGGTCGTTGGCGACTCGCTCAGCGCCGAATACGGCCTGACGCGCGGCACCGGCTGGGTGGCGCTGTTAAAAGAAAAACTGGCCACCGAAAAGATTGCAGCCGGCGTCATCAACGCCAGCATCAGCGGCGACACCACCTCGGGCGGCCGGGCCCGGCTGCAGGCCTTGATTCACCACAACAAGCCCACCCATGTGGTGATCGAACTCGGCGGCAACGACGCGCTGCGTGGCCTGCCGCTGCAGATGACCGAAGACAACCTGTCGCAGATGGTGCAGTCGGCCCAGCGCAGTGGCGCCAAGGTGCTGCTGCTGGGCGTGCAGGTGCCGCCCAACTACGGCGGCGACTACACCGCGCGCTTTGCGGCGGTGTTCCGCAAGGTGGCCAAGGCGCACAAGGTGCCGCTGGTGTCGTTTCTGCAAGGCGTGGCAGACGGCGCAAATGCCGCCAGCCTGTTCCAGGCCGACCGCATTCACCCCAATGCAGCAGCCCAGCCGCTGCTGCTGGGCAACGTCTGGCCCGAGCTGCGCAAACTGCTGGTTTAAGCGCCCGCGCTTCGCGGTAAGCTCACCGCTCCATGATCCACTACATCCCTGCCGAACAGGCGCTGGCGCAGCTTGGCAGTTTCAGCGCCATCATCGACGCCCGCAGCGAAGGCGAGCATGCTGAAGACCACCTGCCCGGCGCCGCCAACTGGCCGTCGCTGAACAACGAAGAGCGCCAGCGGATTGGCACCATTTACAAGCAGGTCAGCCCTTTCGAGGCGCAAAAGCGCGGCGCGGCGCTGGTGGCTGCCAACATTGCCCGGCACATCGAGCGCGAGCTGCTCGACACCCCCAAAAACTGGCAACCGCTGATTTACTGCTGGCGCGGCGGCAAACGCAGCGGCGCATTGGCCATGGTGCTGGGGCAGATCGGCTTCAAGATTTCCGTGGTCGAGGGCGGCTACAAGGCCTTTCGGACCGCCATGCTGGCCGACACCGCCGTGCAGGCCACGCGCCTGTCGTACCGCGTAGTGTGTGGCCCTACCGGCTCGGGCAAGACCCGGTTGCTGGGCGCACTGGCCCAGGCCGGCGCCCAGGTGCTCGACCTGGAAGCCCTGGCCTGCCACCGCAGCTCGGTGCTGGGCCTGATTCCCGGTACGCCGCAACCCACGCAAAAGCGCTTTGACACCCTGGTCTGGGATGCGCTGCGTAAATTCGACGCAGCACGGCCGGTGTTTGTGGAGAGCGAAAGCAAGAAGGTGGGCAACCTCACCGTGCCCGACGCGCTGATGCAGGCCATGCGCGCCAGCCCCTGTTTTGATTTGCAGCTGAGCGACGACGAACGGGTGGCGCTGCTGCTGGAAGACTACGATTTTTTTGCGAAAGACAGCGCGCTGTTCTGCACCCGGCTGGATGCCCTCACCATGCTGCGCGGCAAGGCGGTGGTGCAGGGCTGGAAAGACAAGGTGCATGCCGGCCAGACCGAGGCGGTGGTGCGCGATTTGCTGCTCACCCATTACGACCCCGGTTACCTGGGCTCAATGCAGCGCAACTTCATCCAGTACGGCGTGGCTACCGCCCTGGTGGCCAAAGACCGGTCGGCCGCTGCCATGGCACGGCTCGCGCACCAGATGGTGTTTGACGGGGTTTAAGGTGTGGCGGCAGGCGGCGTGTCGGCAGGGGGTGCGCCATCGGCAGGCGCATCAGAATCGCCGTCCGTGCCGTCATCTGGCAGATCGGGTTTGCCTTCGGCCTTGCGCTTGAGTTTTTCTTCTTTTTTGCGCTTTTTGGCCAGCTCTTTCTGGCGTTTTTCGTAACCGTAATTGGGTGTTGCCACAGGGCGATCCGTTTCTGCGTAGCGTGTCTGTAATGCGCCCACTGTAAGCGATAAATTGCGGCCGGCCAAAAACCAGCTCCCGTTCTTGCCCGGCTACAGCCCTTCCAGCGCCTGCGCCAGGTCGGCCTGCAGGTCGGCCACCGCCTCCAGCCCGATGGAAAACCGCACCAGCACGCCCTTGTGCGGCCACGGCGAAACCTTGGCGCTGCGCATGCCGGTTATGTCGTAGGGCACCACCAGGCTCATGAAGCCGCCCCACGAGTAACCCAGCTTGAACACCTGCAGCCGGTCACAAAAGCCGTCAATGTCGGCCGCGCTGTAGGCGGCATCAAACACCACCGAGAACAGGCCGGCAGCGCGGTCATTGCAAAGCGCCTGCCAGTGTTCGTGGCCAGGCGAATCGGGTAGTGCCGGGTGCAGCACCTGCACAATCTCGGGCCGCCCCTGCAGGTAGCTGGCCAGCGTGCGGGCGGCTGCGTCGTGCGCGGCATAACGCAAATCCATGCTGGGCAAGGAACGCAGAATGAACTCCACGTCGTTGCCGCCCACCCCAAAGCCCAGCCGCATGTGGCACAGCTTGATCTTCAGGTGCAGCGCTTCGTCGCGAGTGATGACGCTGCCCATCAGCACATCGCCTCCACCGCTGGGGTATTTGGTGAGCGCATGCACGCTGATGTCTGCGCCCTGCGGGTCATCGCTGCCATCGCGGCCCAGGTCAAACGGGTTGAAAGCCAGCCCCGCGCCCCAGGTGTTGTCCAGCGCCGTGGTCACGCCGCGCGCCTTGCAGATTTGCAGCAGTGCCATCAGGTCGGGGAACTCCATCGTTACCGAACCCGGCGCCTCCAGCCAGACCAGCCGGGTCTTGCTGCTGATGCGCCGCGCCAGGTCTTCGGGATTCATCGCGTCATAGAGCTGGTGGGTAATGCCCCAGGCCTTGAGTTCGCCGTCGGCCAGCGCTTTGTTGGGGCCGTAGGCGTTGTCGGGAATCAGTACCTCGTCGCCAGTTTTGAGCAGCGCCAGGCTCACGTTGGCAATGGCTGCCAGGCCGCTGGGCGAGAGTACGCAGTGCAGGCCACCTTCCAGCGCACTCAGGCGTTCTTCGAGCGTGAAGGTGGTGGGCGTGCCGTGCAGGCCATAGGTGTAGCCGGTCTTGTGGCGCCAGTCGCGCGCGCGCATGGCGGCCACGTTGGCAAAAATTACGGTAGACGCCTTGGACACGCCCGGCATGGGCGCCTGAAAACCCGCCGGCGGCGTGTAGGCGTGGTGAATCAGGTCGGTGCTGGAATCGCGCATGGTTTCATCCTACCGCGTCTGACCAGCTGCAGCGTCGTCTGGCAAACTTGTCTGGCAACAGCGGCTCCGGCATAATTGACGTTTACGTTAACGTCAATTCAGGCGCTACAGCAACCCCACCATTTCAGGAGCACTCATGGACATCCAGGGCAAGGTATTCATCGTCACCGGCGGCGCATCGGGCCTGGGCGAAGGCACGGCACGCATGCTGAGTGAGGCCGGCGGCAAAGTCGTGATCGCCGACATGCAGGTTGAAAAAGGCGAAGCCGTGGCCAAGGAGATTGGCGGCGCTTTTGTGAAATGCGACGTCAGCAGCGAAGCCGACGGCCAGGCCGTGGTGGCCAAGGCCACGTCCATGGGCAAACTGATGGGCTTGGTCAATTGCGCTGGCATTGCGCCCGCCGAAAAGACCGTGGGCAAAAGCGGCCCGCACGTACTGGCCACCTACACCAAGACCATCATGGTGAATCTGGTGGGCAGTTTCAACATGATCCGTCTGGCCGCCGACGCGATGAGCAAGAACGAGCCCGAGTCCACCGGCGAGCGCGGCGTGCTGATCTCCACCGCATCGGTAGCGGCCTACGACGGCCAGATTGGCCAGGCTGCCTATTCCGCCAGCAAGGGCGGCGTGGTCGGCATGACGCTGCCGATCGCGCGCGACCTGTCGCGCAACGGCATCCGCAACATGACCATCGCGCCCGGCATCTTTGGCACACCCATGCTGTTCTCCATGCCCAAGGAAGTGCAGGACTCGCTCGCTGCCGGCGTGCCTTTCCCCAGCCGCCTGGGCACCCCGCAGGACTACGCCAAGCTGGCCAAACACATCTTTGAAAACGACATGCTCAATGGTGAAGTGATCCGGCTGGATGGGGCGATCCGGTTGGCGCCGCGCTGACCCCTGCCCTGCGCGCAAAAGTACGCAGGGCCACAATGCAGCGTCCATGAATGCTGCATCTTTCGTGTTTTTCGCAGCCAGCCTGCTGGCCGGCTGCGCACCACTACACACCCCGTTCAGCGCACCCAGTGCCGCGCCGCTGCAACCCGAAGCGGCTTCGGCGCGCGTTGAAAAGCAGGGCCATGCCTCGCGCAGCTTCTCGGTTGCTGCTGCCAACCCGCTTGCCACCGAAGCGGGTTACGAAATTCTGAAGGCGGGCGGCTCGGCGGTGGACGCGGCCATTGCGGTGCAGATGGTGCTGACGCTGGCCGAGCCGCAGTCCAGCGGCATTGGCGGCGGCGCCTTGTTGCTGCACTTTCGCGGCGCGGGCACTGGCCCGACAGACGAGCGCATTGAGGCCTATGACGGCCGCGAAACGGCGCCAGCTGCTGTGGATGAAAAATTGTTCCTCGGCAAAGACGGCAAGCCCATCGGCTTTTTCGACGCGGCTGTGGGTGGCCGCGCGGTAGGTGTGCCCGGTGTGGTGCCCATGTTGGCGCTGGCCCACCAACAGCACGGCAAGCTGCCCTGGGCGCGGCTGTTTGCACCGGCCATCCGGCTGGCCGATGGCGGCTTTGAAGTCAGCCCACGGCTGCACACGCTGCTGCTGGCCGAGACACACCTGCAATACAACCCGGCGGCCGCCGCGTACTTCTACAACCCAAAGGGCCAGCCATGGCCGGTGGGCCACGTGCTGAAGAACCCCGAACTCGCCGCCGTGCTGCGCCGCATTGCGGCCGAAGGCCCCAGCGCATTGCAACGCGGCAGCATCGCCCAGGCCATGGTGCGCGCAGTGCGCAGTCACCCCACCAACCCCGGCCAACTGGCGCTGGCCGATCTGGCCGGCTACCAGGCCCGCAAGCGCCCGCCCCTGTGCACCGACCACGACGCGCCCGCCCGCCCGCTGCGCATCTGCGGCATGCCACCACCCAGCTCCGGCGCCATCACCATCGCGCAGATTCTGGGTTTGCTGCGCCACACGCCAGCAGCCGGCCTGCCGCTGGACAAAGGCCTGCCGTCTGCCGACTGGCTGCACTACTACACCGAAGCCGCGCGGCTGGCCTATGCCGACCGCGCCCAGTACCTGGCCGACCCCGACTTTGTGCCGCCGCCAGCCGGTGGCTACGCGGCGCTGGTGGCACCCGGCTATCTGGCCGAACGCGCCAAACTGATCGGGCCGCGCAGCATGGCTAGCGCGCCTGCCGGTACACCG
>JAZKCX010000253.1:0-6944 GCA_040387875.1 Pseudomonadota bacterium
CACAGGTTTTGCACAGCCCATATCGTTGACGAATTAGGTGACAAATAAGGGACAAGGGCATTTTTCAGAGGGGAAATCTGAGTGCCGTATCCTGCCCATGCAGACCATCAGGATGCTGTAGTGGCCGCGCTGCATTTCAGGCCCGCTTGCTGCCGGAAAGTATCGGCACGATGTTGTCGCTGCCCGGCGCGCCAAAGGCCTGCTCTTTCAAAATGGCCAACTGGTCGCGCACCCTTGCCGCTTTTTCGAATTCGAGGTTGCGGGCGTGCTCCAGCATCATCTTCTCCAGCCGCTTGATCTCGCGCGAAACGTCTTTTTCGCTCATGTCCTCGACCTTGGCGCGCTGCATGGCGTCCTGCTCGAGCTTTTCTGCCTCGCGGCCGGCTTTTTCGCTGTAGACGCCGTCGATCAAGTCGCGCACCTGCTTCACGATACTGCGCGGCGTAATGCCGTGCGCCAGGTTGTGCGCCACCTGCTTGGCGCGCCGGCGCTCGGTCTCGCCAATGGCCAGCTGCATGGAATCGGTAATCCTGTCGGCATACAAAATGGCGCGGCCGTTCAGGTTGCGGGCCGCCCGGCCTATGGTCTGGATCAGCGAACGCTCGGAGCGCAGGAAGCCCTCCTTGTCGGCGTCCAGAATCGCAACCAGTGAAACTTCGGGAATGTCCAGCCCCTCACGCAACAGGTTGATGCCGACCAGCACATCAAAAGCGCCCAGACGCAGATCGCGCAAAATCTCCACCCGCTCCACCGTATCGACATCGCTGTGCAGGTAGCGCACCTTCACGCCGTTGTCGCTGAGGTAGTCGGTCAGCTGCTCGGCCATGCGCTTGGTGAGGGTGGTGATCAGCACCCGCTCGTTTTTCTCCACCCGGATGCGAATTTCCTGCAGCACGTCGTCGACCTGGCTGGTGGCCGGCCGCACTTCGACCTCGGGATCGACCAGCCCGGTAGGCCGCACCAGTTGCTCGACCACCTGCCCGGTGTGCTCCTGCTCCCATTTGGCGGGTGTTGCCGAAACAAAGACCGCCTGCCGCATCTTGGTCTCAAATTCCTCGAACTTGAGCGGCCGGTTGTCCAACGCGCTCGGCAGCCGGAAGCCGTATTCCACCAGCGTGGTCTTGCGGGCACGGTCGCCGTTGTACATGGCGTTGAGCTGGCCAATCATCTGGTGGCTCTCGTCCAGAAACATGATGGCGTCTTTGGGCAGGTAGTCGGTCAGGGTGGCGGGCGGGTCACCGGGCGACGCGCCCGACAGGTGCCGGGTGTAGTTCTCGATGCCCTTGCAGTGCCCTACTTCGCTCAACATTTCCAGGTCAAACCGGGTGCGCTGCTCCAGCCGCTGCGCCTCGACCAGCTTGCCGGCGCCGACCAGCTCTTTCAGCCGGTCGGACAGTTCCATCTTGATGGTTTCCACCGCCGCCAGCACCTTGTCGCGCGGCGTAACGTAATGGCTGGACGGGTAGACCGTGAAGCGCGGAATTTTCTGCCGGATGCGGCCAGTCAGGGGGTCGAACAACTGCAGGCTTTCGATCTCGTCGTCGAACAGGTCAATGCGGATGGCCAATTCGGAGTGCTCGGCGGGGAAGATGTCTATGGTGTCGCCCCGCACCCGGAACTTGCCACGTGAAAAGTCCTGCTCGTTGCGCTGGTACTGCATGCGGATGAGCTGCGCAATCACGTCACGCTGGCCCATTTTGTCGCCGGTGCGCAGCGTCATCACCATCTGGTGGTAGGCGTCGGGCTGGCCGATGCCGTAGATGGCGGAGACGGTGGCCACAATCACCACGTCGCGCCGCTCCAGCACACTTTTGGTACAGGAGAGCCGCATCTGCTCAATGTGCTCGTTGATGGCCGAGTCTTTTTCAATGAACAGATCGCGCTGCGGCACATAGGCCTCAGGCTGGTAGTAGTCGTAGTAGCTAACGAAGTACTCGACCGCGTTCTTTGGGAAAAATTCGCGGAACTCGCTGTAGAGCTGGGCCGCCAGCGTTTTGTTGGGCGCAAAAATGATGGCTGGCCGACCAAGCTGTGCAATCACGTTGGCCATGGTGAAGGTCTTGCCCGAACCCGTCACACCCAGCAGGGTCTGGAAGACCTCGCCATCGCCAAAGCCCTCGACCAGCTGGCGAATCGCTTCAGGCTGATCGCCTGCCGGCGGGTAGGGCTGGTACAGCTCGAACGGCGAGCCGGGATAGCTGACAAACTGGCCGGCGGCCTGCTCTGGCACGACCTCGGTAACTTCTTGCATGAACAACCTCGGGAGAACCCTTAAAATTGGGTCAACCCAACAGCGTACACCAGCTTGCGGATTTCCACAGACCACTCTCTCCAAGGACCTTTCATGTCACTTTTCACCGCCGTCGAAATGGCCCCGCGCGACCCCATCCTGGGTCTCAACGAGCAGTTCAACGCCGACACCAACCCGGCCAAGGTCAACCTGGGCGTGGGGGTGTACTACGACGACAACGGCAAACTGCCGCTGCTGCAGTGCGTGCAGGCGGCCGAAAAAGCGATGATGGAAGCCCCCAAGGCCCGTGGCTACCTGCCAATCGACGGCATTGCAGCCTACGACTCGGCGGTCAAAGGTCTGGTTTTTGGCGCTGACAGCGAGCCGGTCACCAGCGGCCGCGTGGCCACCATCCAGGCCATCGGCGGTACCGGCGGCCTGAAGGTTGGCGCCGATTTCCTCAAGCGCCTGAACCCGGATGCCAAGGTGCTGATTTCCGACCCCAGCTGGGAAAACCACCGCGCGCTGTTCACCAATGCCGGCTTCCCGGTTGACACTTACCCCTACTACGACGCGGCCAGCCGTGGCGTGAATTTCGCCGGCATGCTGGCGGCGCTCCAGGGCGCAGCCGCAGGCACCATCGTGGTGCTGCACGCCTGCTGCCACAACCCGACCGGCTACGACATCACCGCCGCCCAGTGGGATGAAGTGGTTGCGACTGTAAAGTCCAAAAATCTGGTTGCCTTCCTCGACATGGCCTACCAGGGCTTTGGCCACGGCATTGCCGAAGACGGTGCGGTGATTGCGAAGTTTGTCGCTGCGGGCCTGAGCTTTTTTGTATCCACCAGCTTCAGCAAAAGCTTCAGCCTGTACGGTGAACGCGTCGGCGCCTTGAGCGTGCTGTGTGACAGCAAGGAAGAGGCCGACCGCGTGCTGAGCCAGCTGAAAATCGTCATCCGCACCAACTACAGCAACCCACCCACCCACGGCGGCGCGGTGGTGGCCGCAGTGCTCAATACGCCGGAACTGCGGACCGTCTGGGAAAAAGAGCTGGGTGAAATGCGGGTGCGCATCAAGGCCATGCGCCAAAAGCTGGTCGATGGCCTCAAGGCCGCCGGCGTCCAGCAGGACATGGGCTTCATCACCAGCCAGATTGGCATGTTCAGCTATTCCGGTCTGAGCAAGGACCAGATGGTGCGCCTGCGTAACGAATTCGGCGTCTATGGGACCGATACCGGCCGCATGTGTGTGGCCGCGCTGAACAGCAAAAACATCGACTACGTCTGCGCGTCAATTGCCAAGGTGGTTTGAGCAAAAAACGGGTACAACTGCCCAAATGCGTGCGCAAGCTGCCGGAAAGCTGACAAACGGCGCGCGTAATTGGGGCATACACCTCACACTTCGATGGCAGACTGCTGATATATTGCAGTGCAACATAAATAAAGGCGAGTGATCCATGCTTTACCAAATCTACGAAGCGCAGCGCTCTCTGATGGAACCGTTTGCAGATTTCGCCCAGGCGGCTGCAAAAATGTACGGCTCCGGTACCTCGCCTTTGGGCAAGAACCCCTTGTCGCAGCGCATGTCGGCGGGTTACGACCTGCTGTACCGTCTGGGCAAAGACTACGAAAAACCAGAGTTTGGCATCAAGACGGTCGATGCCGACGGTGTGGACATCGTCATCCACGAGCGCGTTGAGATTGACAAACCGTTTTGCGAGCTGCGCCGCTTCAAGCGTTTCAGCGACAACGCCGCCACGCTGGACATGCTCAGCGGTCAGCCCGCCGTGCTTATCGTGGCGCCGCTGTCGGGCCACTACGCTACGCTGCTGCGCGACACCGTCAAGACCATGCTGAAGGACCACAAGGTCTACATCACCGACTGGAAAAACGCCCGCACCGTACCGCTGGCCGATGGTGAGTTTCACCTGGATGACTATGTCAACTACGTGCAGGAATTCATCCGGCACCTGCAGGGCATTTACGGCAACTGCCACGTCATCAGCGTCTGCCAGCCCACCGTGCCGGTACTGGCTGCTGTGTCGCTGATGGCTTCGCGCGGCGAGACCACTCCTCTCTCGATGACCATGATGGGAGGCCCCATCGACGCCCGCCGTTCGCCCACGGCAGTGAATAACCTGGCAATGAACAAGAGCTTTGAGTGGTTCGAGAATAACGTGATCTTCCGCGTGCCGGGCAATTTCCCTGGTGCAGGCCGCCGCGTCTATCCCGGCTTTTTGCAGCACACCGGCTTTGTGGCCATGAACCCGGACCGCCACCTGTCGAGCCACTACGACTACTTCAAAGACCTGATTAAGGGCGACGACGCCAGCACCGAAGCCCACCGCAAGTTCTACGACGAGTACAACGCCGTGCTCGACATGGATGCCGACTACTACCTGGAGACCATCCAGACCGTGTTCCAGGACTTCAAGCTGGTCAACGGCACCTGGGACGTCAGAAATGAAAAAGGCGTAAGCGAACGTGTGCGCCCCCAGGACATCCAGACCACGGCGCTGTTCACCGTCGAGGGGGAGCTGGACGACATCTCCGGCTCGGGCCAGACCGAAGCGGCACACGACCTCTGCGCGGGTATTCCGAAAACCCAGCAAAAGCACCTCGAAGCCAAGGGCGCAGGCCACTATGGCATTTTCAGTGGCCGCCGCTGGCGTGACCTGGTCTATCCCGAGGTCAAGGCATTCATCCTGGCGCACAACGGCGTCCGCAAACCAGCAGCCTCTGCGCCGCAAGCCAAAACCCAGACGCGTCCGTCCAACGTAACGCGGATCAAACCGGCGGCAGCCAAGCCAGCGGTCAAGTCCAAGGCGGCGAGCGGAAATAGTCCACAAAAAACCAAAACCACCGCCGGAAAAGCTGCGTACAAGAAATAACCCCTAGGGTAAAGTATTGGCTTGGCCGGCGATCGCGCGTGTGCGGTCTTCGTGATTTTGGAGAGTATTCCCATGCGACGTTTGACGAGCGCCTTCGCGCTGTGTGCTTTTCTGGCAGCCTGTGGTGGCGGTGGTGGCAGCAGCGGTGGGGGCACCGGCGCTCCGGCGCCCTCGCCTACTCCGGCCCCCTCGCCTCCCGCTCCTGCGCCCGTACCGGGCATTGGATCGGGCACGGTCAGCGGCAAGATTACGTTTGACTTTGTGCCGGTGGCTGTGTCCGGTGGCACCCCCCGGCTCGACTATGGCAGCACCGCACGCCGCCCGGCCCGCTCGGTGGTAGTCGAGGCGGTAGACAGCACCACCCAGGCGGTGGTGGTCAGCACCAGCACCAATGCCAGCGGCGACTACAGCCTCGTGGTCCCCAATGGCCGTACCGTGTACATCCGCGCCATGGCGAAAATGCTGCGCAGCGGCAGCAATACTGCAGACTTCTCGGTCATTGACAACACCAACCAGGGCGCGCAATGGGCGATTGTTGGTGCGCCCTTCTCTACCGGTGGTGCTGCCACACAAAACCTGAATGCCCCCTCGGGCTGGACCGGAACCGCCTACAACGACGCCCAGCGCGCCGCCGGACCCTTTGCGATTCTCGACACGGTCTACCAGGCCACCCAGCGCATTATTTCGGTCGACAGCGGTATCAGTTTTCCGCAGTTGTTCATCAACTGGAGCCCCAACAACGTGGCCTCGGGCGGTGATATTTCCCAGGGCCAGATCCGCACCTCTTTTTTCCTGACTTCAAACAACAACGGCGTCATCACCCGCAACCTGTACATCCTGGGCCGTGCCAACAGTGACACCGACGAGTACGACGCCCATGTGGTGGCCCACGAGTTCGGCCACTACCTGCAGGACGCTTTCTCGCGCGACGACACCCTGGGCGGTGCGCACGGCGGCGTGAACGACCGGCTCGACATGCGGGTGGCCTTCTCCGAAGGCTGGGGCAACGGCTGGTCGGCGATTGCGCTGAACAACCCGATTTATTCGGATACCGGCGGCGCCAACCAGGCCAGCGGCGGCACCTTTGACGTGCGCCTGGGCGAGCCGTCCAATGCCGGCTGGTTCAAGGAGTCCAGCGTGGAGCGGATTTTCTGGGACCTGAGCGGCAGTACAGCGGTGGGTTTTGGCCGGGTCTGGGCCACCATGCGGGCCGGCCTGACGCGTACACCCGCGCTCTCCAGCATCCATTCCTACGCACACGCGCTGTCCACTGGCGGCAGTAACGGCATTGCGGCGATTCTGGGAACGCAAAACATCGTGCTGCCCAGCACGCCCTATGCTGAAAACGAAACCAATTTCGGCAGCCCCATGATTGCCAACCTCAGCCCGATCTACCTGAGCTACGGTGCGCTTGGCAGCACGCTGGCCAATGTCTGCGTGAGCAACGCGGCCGACCCAGGCCGGGCCTACAACAAGGCGGGCGAGTTCCGCTACATCCGCATGACCCTGCCAGCCGGCTCGCGAAGCTTCACCATGGCGCGCGCAGGGCTGGTGCTGGTGGCAACCGACCCCGACATGGTGCTGTACAACAGCGCGGGCCAGGTCGCCACCGCCGACAGCAATACTGCAAACAGCGAGACCTTCACCCGCACCCTGCCCGCCGGCGACTACGTGCTGGCCGTTACCGACTTCAACCTGTCCAACGCCGCCGCCAGCAGCCCGTGCTTCACGGTGCGTGTGGACTGAGCGCCCAGGAGTTTTTATGACCAAGTATTTTTCCCTGCTGGTGCTGACTTCCCTGCTGGGCACCAACGCATTTGCGGC
>JAZKCX010000253.1:7044-10613 GCA_040387875.1 Pseudomonadota bacterium
CTGCGTATGCAAACCGGCCTGCCGGGGGGCAGCGTGGTGCAGTCGGTGGTCGCTAACGACTACCTGCTGGGCATTGTTCCGCAGCAGGACGGACTGCATTACCTGCACGTGTTCCTGCGCTCGGGCGACATGGCCGAGACCGTGGCGATTCCGGTGCAGGTGGGCAAGACCAAAACCATCAACAAGGCGGTGCAGGCCCAAACCATGCCCGACGGCCAGCGCGTGATGTCCATGCCGGCCCAGCAATAAGCCGGATGTCTGGCCTGCCAGCGCTCCAGGCCCGCCTGAACGCAGCGCTGCCACAAACCCAGTGCACCCGTTGCGGCTACCCTGACTGCGCCGCCTACGCGCAGGCCATTGCCGACAACGCCGCCCCCATCAACCAGTGCCCGCCCGGTGGTGCCGAGGGTGTCGCCCGCCTGGCGGCGCTCACCGGCCAGCCGGTGCTGCCGCTGAACCCTGCCAACGGCAGCGAGGGCCCGCGCCAGTTGGCCATCATTGACGAAGACTGGTGTATTGGCTGCACCCTGTGTCTGGATGCCTGCCCGACCGATGCCATTCTGGGCGGCAACAAACGCATGCACACCGTCATAGAGGTTTATTGCACAGGCTGCGAGCTGTGTATTCCGGTCTGCCCGGTGGACTGTATTGCGCTGGAAAACGCCAGCGGCAGCGCGACCGGCTGGCAAGCCTGGTCGGCCAGCCAGGCAGACCAGGCGCTGGCCAGATACAAACTTCATAGCAAAAGAGTGAGTATTGGAGCCGGCTCCGTGCCAAAAACATCTGAAATTCAGGCTTTGGAAGTGCCCCAGGCCGACGAACAGGCCCAGCGCAAGCGCGCCGTGATTGACGCTGCAGTGGCCCGCGCGCGCCAGCGCAAACCCTGAACGCTGCGGGAAACTCAGGCCGCCTTGCGCTGCACCAGGTTTTTGTAAACCCCGCAGCCGATGTACACCCCATCGATCTGCTGCACATAGGACATCTTGGCCTGGATGCTGCCATTGGCCGGGTTGGTAATGTCGTACTCCACCCAGCCTGGCCCCTCGGTGGCCTGCTGCACGATGGCCTGCATCAGCCGCTGGCCGTCGATGCCGGCAATGCTGTGCACCGAACTGCCAACCTTTGCCGGGTTACCGCCGAACGCCAGATACACGCCCTCGGCATTAAGCACAAACACGTACATGTCGCGGTCGTGAAAGCCGGATTGCGGCGCGGTCAGTGTGCGCAGAAACTGCGCGCCGCCCTGGGTATTGCGCAGCGCTACGGCACGCTCCACCAGTGCGATGGCCTCGCCCGCCGTGCCCTGCTGCAGCCGGAAACCGGCCACGGCGCGGGTCAGCCCGGCTGCGCGTTCTTCCAGGCTGTGGGCCTGCGCCGCAGCGCGGTCCACCATCTGTGCATTGCGTTGGGTAATCTCGTCGAGCTGCGCAACCGCACACGAAATTTCGCTCAGGCCGGTGCTCTGCTCGTTGGTGGCGGTCGATATCTGCGACATATTGGCCGCCACGCCGCGTATCCCGGTCACCACATGGGTGATGCCGGTACCGGCAGTGCGGATCTGCGCCACGCTGCGCTCGATCTGCGCGGTCGACGCCTGGATCAGCGTACGGATTTCGCGCGCCGATTCGGCCGAGCGCTGCGCCAGGTTACGCACCTCGCTCGCCACCACCGCAAAACCCCGGCCCTGCTCGCCGGCGCGGGCGGCTTCCACGGCGGCATTCAGCGCCAGGATGTTGGTCTGGAACGCCAGGCTGTCGATCACGCCAATGATCTCGTTCATGCGCCCGGTACTTTTGTGGATGGTTTCCACCAGCGAGACTGCCGAGCCCATGGATTCGGCACCGCTTTCTGCAGCGTCGCGCACACCCAGCGCAGCGCTGTCGACCTCGGCCGCATTGGCGGCGTTCTGCTGCACTGCCGATGACAGCTGCTGCACACTGGCGGCCGTCTGTTGCAGGCTGGCCGCCTGCTGTTCGGTGCGGTCGGCCAGGTCGCGGCTGCTGTGGGCCAGGTGCTGGCCGGCATGGGCCACCAGCGCTGAATTGCTGCGCACATCGGCCACCGTGGCCGACAGCGTGGTCACCATGCGCTGCAACACCGCGTTGGCATCGGCCAGTTCGTCGTGGCCATGAACGGTGAAATCAACCTGCAGATCGCCGTCGGCAATTTGGCCCAAACCCCCCGCCATGCGCCGGAAATCCTGTACAAAGCTGGCCTGTAATGCGAGCGCCAGGTAGGCGGCGAGCACAAGCGGCACGGCCACAGCCGCCACCGTACCGCGTGTGGCGGGCTGGTGCTGCGCGAGTTGCCAGCAGACCACGCCCAGGGGCAACAACAGCAGGCAGCCCAGTACAAGAAGCTTGGCGCCCAGGCGCATGCTGCGCATCAGCGCCATACCGGGAGCAAGAAAATGAAATTTCATGGTGGGGAGTCGTGCAGGATAGAACTATCCCCACCTTATCGGCTACGCTGCGATTTACTGCAGCAAAACTACGCGCAGACTTTTGTGGCAGCCTGCGTTCCAGCCGCTCAATGCGCGGTAGCGGCCAGCCGGCTGAAAGCGCTCACCACTTCGGCTGGCGCCTGCACCAGCTCGATCAACACACCCTCGCCGCTAATAGGCGCTTCCTCGTTACCCTTGGGGTGCAGAAAGCAGATATCAAAACCGGCCGCGCCCTTGCGGATGCCACCGGGCGCAAAACGCACGCCGTTCGCCGTGAGCCACTGCACCGCAGCAGGCAGATCGTCAATCCACAGGCCCACATGGTTGAGCGCGGTGGCGTGCACCGCCGGCTTTTTCTCCGGGTCGATGGGCTGCATCAGATCCACCTCGACCTTGAACGGCCCGCTGCCAATGGCGCAGATGTCCTCATCCACATTCTCGCGCTCACTTTTGTAGGTGCCGGTGATTTCCAGGCCCAGCATCTCGACCCAGAGCTTTTGCAACTTGAGCTTGTCGAGCCCGCCGATGGCGATTTGCTGGACGCCCAACACCTTGAATGGTCGCGCGCTCATACGGCGAACTCCACAATGGGCTGGTCTACCGTCAGGCTTTCGCCCTTGTTGGCCAGAATCTTGCCAACCACGCCGTCTGCGGCGGCGAACAGCACGTTTTCCATCTTCATGGCTTCAATCACCGCCACACGCTCGCCGGCCTGCACCTTCTGGCCGACCTGCACTGCCACATCGACCAACAGGCCGGGCATGGGCGACAGCACGTAGCGGCTCATGTCGGGCGGTGCCTTGTAGGGCATCAGCTGGTACAGCGCGGCGCCGCGTGGCGACAGCACCATCGCGTCGAGTTGCGTGCCGTTGTGGGCAATGCGAAAACCCAGCGGGTTCTTCGGCAGGCCGCGCTCGACCTGCGCCGCAAAGGGCTGGCCGTTGCATGTGCCGCGAATGCGGATGCCGCCCAGGTGCCAGCTGGCACACAGGTCGTAGCGCTTGCCACCGGTCTCGACCACGCTGGAGCCGGACTCGGCCTGGAAGTCGCTGATGGTGGCTTCCTGCTGGTTGTTGTTGCCGCCCGCGCCCAGGCTGACGACCACAAACTTCTGCCCCACCGTAAC
>JAZKCX010000254.1:0-1617 GCA_040387875.1 Pseudomonadota bacterium
GCCCGCGTCAGCATGCTGGCAGGGTCGGAGCCGTGGTTGGGCTCGGTCAGGCCAAAGCAGCCCACCCATTCGCCGGTGGCGAGTTTGGGCAGGTATTTCTGCTTTTGCGCTTCGCTGCCGTAGGCGTTGATGGGGTGCATCACCAGCGAGCTTTGCACACTGATGGCGCTGCGGTAGCCGCTGTCGACCCGCTCCACCTCGCGCGCAATCAGGCCGTAGGCCACATAGCTCAGGCCGGCACAGCCATAACCTTCGATGGTGGAGCCGAGAAAGCCCATGGCGCCGGCCTCGCTCATGATCTCGCGGTCGAACTTTTCATGCCGCGCGGCCATCAAAACCCGGGTCTGCAGTTTTTCCTGGCAGAAGGTGTGCGCCGCCTCCACGATGGCGCGCTCGTCGTCGCTGAGCTGCTGCATCAGCAAAAACGGGTCTTCCCAGTTGAACTTGGCTTTCATGGCTTTCCTTCGATGTCTGTGAGGGTCTTCGCTTTCGAGTTTAATCAACCCAGCTTTTCACGGAGGTCATCGACATGACAACAGAAACCATCATCCTGGGCGGCGGCTGCTTCTGGTGCACCGAAGCGGTTTTCGTCAAGGTCCGCGGGGTGACCGATGTTGAGTCGGGCTACTCGAACGGCCACGTGAAAAACCCCAGCTACGAACAGGTCTGCGGCGGCGACACCGGCCACAACGAAGTCGTCAAGCTCGAATACGACACCGGGCAGATCACGCTGCGCGAAATTCTGGAAATCTTTTTCCTCATTCACGACCCGACCACGCTCAACCGCCAGGGCAACGACAGCGGCACCCAGTACCGCAGCGGCATCTACTACAACACGCCCGAGCAAAAGCAGCTTGTGGACGCTTTCATCGCCGAACTCACCGCCAGCAAGGCCTTTGGTAAACCCATCGTTACCGAGGTGGTGCCGGCCAGCAACTATTCGGCGGCCGAGGCCTACCACCAGGACTTTTTCGAGCGCAACCCCTACCAGGGCTATTGCGTGGCGGTGGCGGGCCCCAAGATTGCCAAGTTCCGCAAGACTTTTTCCGAGCGTTTCAAGGGCTGAGCGGGAGCGCCGCGCGTGATCGAAAGCCGCGCGCTGCGCTACCAATACGCCGGCGGGCCCACACTGACGTTTCCCGATGTGCAGGTGCCGCAGGGCGGTGCGCTGCTGCTGCGCGGCAATTCGGGGTCTGGCAAATCCACCTGGCTGGCGCTGGTGGCGGGGCTGCGCAGTGCCAGCGGCGGCACGCTGCGCGTGGCAGGCCAGCCGCTGGCCGATTTGCCGCCCGCCGCCCGCGACGCTTGGCGGGGTCGCACCCTGGGTTTTCTGCCACAAAAACTGCATTTGAGCGAAGCGCTCACGGTGCATGGCAATCTGGCCCTGGCCTTTTTTGCTGCTGGTCTGCCGGAAGATGCGGGCGCGATTGCCCGTACCCTGGCCGCACTCGATCTGCATGACCTGGCCCAGCGCAAGCCACGCCAGCTCTCGGGCGGTCAGGCGCAGCGGGTGGCGCTGGCCCGCGCGGTGCTGTTGCAGCCCCAGGTGCTGCTGGCCGACGAGCCCACCGCCAGCCTGGACGATGCCGCAGCCCACGCCGCAGTGCAACTGCTGCG
>JAZKCX010000254.1:1717-15847 GCA_040387875.1 Pseudomonadota bacterium
GACCGCGCCTTCGAGCGCGACCTGGCCGGCATTGACGTGGTGGTGGGCGCCAAGGGCAGCCCGCTGCAGCTTATTCTGGCTGGCGTTTTTCACATCGACGTGCCCACCGGCAACATTGCGCTGGCCGAGGTGCAGGCGCTGCAGCAAAACCCGCAGGTTGCTGAATGGATGCCGCTGAGTCTGGGCGACAGTTTTCGCGGCTTTCGGGTGGTGGGCACCACGCCCGCGTATTTGTCGCACTACGGCGTGCAGTTTGCGCAGGGCGGCCTGTGGGCCGCACCCATGCAGGCGGTGTTGGGCGCGCAGGTGGCGCAGCGTGCGGCGGGCGAGGGCGCCCGTCCGCTGAAACCCGGCGATCGCTTTGTGGGCAACCACGGTCTGGGCGGTGGCGGCTATGCCCACGGCGAGCAGCCCTACACCGTGAGCGGGGTGCTCGCACCCTGTGGCTGCGTGCTCGACCGGCTGGTGCTGACCGCGCTGGAGTCGGTCTGGCAGGTGCACGAAGACGCCACTGCGCTTGACGCCGCCGACCGGGCCGCGCTGGCGGCCGAGCGCGAAGTCACGGTCGCGCTCATACGCTACAAAAGCCCGCTGGCGGCGGTGAGTTTTCCGCGTTTTGTAAACACCAGCACCAACATGCAGGCCGCCGCGCCCGCCGTGGAGATAACGCGGCTGCTGCGGCTGGTGGGCGTCGGTACCGAGCTGCTGCGCGGTTTTGGCGCGGTGCTGCTGCTGGTTGCCAGCCTGAGCGTGTTTATTGGCCTCTGGCACGCGGTGCGTGAACGCCGGGCCGACCTGGCCATGCTGCGTTTGCTGGGCGCCCGCCCGGCGCGGCTGGCCGGGCTGCTATTGTGCGAGGCGCTGTGGCTGGCAGTACTCGCATCTGTTCTGGGGTTGCTCGGCGGCCACCTCTTGACAGCTTTGTTAGGCTACCTGCTGCAGGCACAAAATTCCTTGCCCATCAGCGGGGCAGTGTTGCTGGCCTCGGAAGCCTGGGTTGTTCTGGCCGCCGTGCTGCTGGCGGTGCTGGCGGCTCTGCTGCCGGCAGTGCAGGCCTACCGGGTGGAGGTGGCCGAACTGCTGAATCCGTCCTGAAAGGTGATTTTTATGAAAAATATGCTTGTAGCCGGCGTCGCTGCTACGTTTTTTGCTATGAACGCAGTAGCGCAAACCAGCCCGGAAATCCAGAAAGACATCCAGCGCCACCGCGCCATGGCCGCTGCCCACACCGCCGCCGCCGAATGTCTGGCAGCCGGCAAGGCGCACGATGCCTGCCAGAAAGACCTGCAGGCCGCCTGCAAGGGCCTGGGCATTGGCAAACACTGCGGCATGCGCCACGAACACTAGGAGTTGACCATGCCACTGCACACCTTCGTTCTGGCGCTGGCCCTTGCCTTGGCAGGTACCGCGCAGGCGCAACTCAGCTCCCCACTGCCGCCCGGCGCGGCCAAGAGCCAGAAACCGGCCGCACCGCTGGGCAGCATCGATCTGCCCGCTGGCAGCGGTGCCGGCGTGCACGGCGCCAACAGCCCGTTTCCACAACTGCAAGAGCGGGCCGATGTGGTGCCGTGGTCTACGCTCACCGCCATCAAAACCCGGGTCGAGAAAAACCGCATCCTGCCGGTGTTCACGCCGCCGGTGCTGGCGCTGAACCAGAAAACCCAGCGCATCCAGGGCTTCATGATGCCGCTGGAGCCGGGTGAAAAACAGCGCCACTTCCTGCTCAGTTCGGTTCCGCTGAGCTGCTCATTCTGCCTGCCCGGCGGGCCCGAGAGCATGGTGGAAGTGCGCACCAAAACGCCGGTGAAATACAGCATGGAGATTGTGGTGGTCGAGGGCACTTTTGCGGTGCTCAATGACGACCCCTACGGCCTGTACTACCGCATGACCGACGCGGTGGGCGCAAAATAAGTCCCATGCCGCGCAGCGCCCGTTTTTCCGTCCGCCAAACCCGCGTTCTTGCGCTGGTGCTGGGTCTGTTGCTGGCGCAACTGCTGTGGCAAACCCTGGGCCAGATGCACCGGGTGCTGCACCACGGCCAGGCGGCGCCAGTGCAGTCGGCCGGGTTGGCGCACGACCACGCGCACCACGGCGGGCTGGCCGCGCTGTTTGCGAGCCACGGCGACGAAGGCAGCTGCCGCCTGTTTGACCAGTTGGGCCAGTGCGATGCGCTGGCCAACCCCCCGCCTGCCGTGCTGCCGCAGGTGCTGCTGGCCTTTGTTCTGTTGTATTCGCTGGGCGAAGTTCTCGCCCGTCGCGCCGCGCTGTTCCAGGCGCGCGCGCCGCCTTCCGTCCGCTGAACCTCCCTGTGTTGTATCTCCGCCCGCCGTTCTGGCGCGGGCGGCGTACCCCTTTGTGATTCAACGGATATGTCATGAAAAAAACCTTTCAACGCAGCGCGCTGTGCGCTGCCCTTTCTGCTGCCGGCTGCACACTGGTTGGCGCTCCCGCATTCGCCCAGACAGCCACACCTGGCAGCCTGAAGGAAATCACCGTCACCGGCAACCCGCTGGGCAGCAGCGAGCTGATCACGCCGGCCACCCAGCTCTCGGGCGACGCGCTGCTGCTGCGCAAAAAGTCCACGCTGGGCGAAACGCTGGATGGCCTGCCGGGCGTTTCCAGCACCTACTTTGGCCCCAACGCCAGCCGGCCGGTGATTCGCGGTCTGGACGGCGACCGCATTCGCATACTGCAGAACGCCGGCGCCAGCATCGACGCCTCGGGCCTGAGTTTTGACCATGCGGTGCCGGTCGACCCGCTGGTGGTGGAGCGCATCGAGGTGCTGCGTGGCCCCGGCGCGCTGCAGTACGGCGGCAGCGCGGTGGGTGGTGTGGTCAATCTGATCGACCACCGCATCCACGGCGAGCCGCTGTTTGGTGCCGAGGGCGGCGTGTCGGGCCGGGCCGAGCTGCGGCTGGGCGGTGCCGAGCGCGAACGCAGTGCCGGTGCGCTGCTGGAAACCGGCAGCGACAAATTCAACCTGCATGTGGATGTTTTCAAACGCAGTACGGACGACACCCGCGTGCCGGTGGAGCTGGCCTGCAGCAAACCGGGCTCGCCCGCGCTGGCCAGGCGGATCTGCAACTCGGCCAGCAGCAGCGACGGCCTGGCGCTGGGCGGTACGCTGCTGTTTGACAAAGGCTACCTTGGGCTGTCGACCAGCAGCTTTAACAGCACCTACGGCACGGTCGCCGAGGACGAAGTCACCATCCGCATGAAAAACCGGCGTACCGCGCTGGAAGGCGAGCTACGGGGTTTGGGTGGACTGTTCCGCTCGGTCAAGCTGCAGGCCAGCCACACCGGTTACCAGCATGCCGAATTGGAAGGGGCCGAACTCGGCACGCTCTTCAAGAACCGCGGCAACGACCTGCGGATTGAAGCGCGGCAGACCCCGTTTGGCACGCTGGAAGGCCTGGTGGGTTTGCAAACCGAAACCAACAGTTTTTCGGCCAATGGCAACGAGGCCTTTGCGCCGTTTTCGCGCACCCGCCAGCGTGCGCTGTTTACTTACCAGGAGCTGGGCACCGGCTGGGGCAAGCTCAGCTTTGGCGCACGCGCCGAGTCGGTGCGGGTGGCATCGCTGGGAAACCCGGATGTCGACCGGTTTGAAGTGGGCGAGCGCAGCTTTTCGCCGCGCAGCTTTGCACTCGGTGCGCTGGTGAAAATTGCGCCGCAATGGGACTTCACCGCCAACCTTGCATTCACCGAGCGCGCCCCCAAAGACTACGAGCTGTTTGCCAACGGCCCGCATGTGGCCACGGCGGCTTACGAGCGGGGCAACGCGGCACTGGGTACGGAAAAATCCACCAACGTCGATCTGGGGCTGGCCTGGAAATCCGGTGCCAACCGGTTTGCACTGAATGCTTTTGTGAACCGCTTCAAGAATTTCATCAGCCTGGAAGCCACCGGCAACAGCCGCAGCGCAGAGGGCGAACTTAACCCGGCCGATCCGGCAGATGCCCTGCCCGAATTTGCCTATCGCGGTGTGCCGGCGCGTTTTCGCGGGCTGGAGGCCAGTGGCAATGTGCGGCTGTGGCAAGAGGCCTCGACGCTGGACCTGGAGCTGACCGGCGACATCGTGCGTGCCACCAACCGCGACAGCGGCCAGCCGCTGCCACGTATCGCGCCTCTGCGTGTGGGCGCTGCGCTGGTCTACGCCAGCGGGCCGTGGGCTGCCCGCTTTGGCGCTACCCGCGCCGCCCGGCAAGACCGCGTGCCTGCCGGTACCTTACCCACCGACGGCTACACCCTGGTCAATGCCTCGCTCAGCTACCGCGTTAAAGCCGGCCCCACCAGCCTGCTGTGGTTTGCCCGGCTCGATAACCTGGGGGACCGCACCGCCTACAGCGCCAGTTCCATCCTCACGCAGACCGCGCCCGGCAAGGCGCCGCTGCCGGGACGGGGCGTCAAACTCGGCTTGCAGGCCAGCTTTTAACCCTGGCTTGTGGGGGTGCATCCGCCTGCAGGCCACGCCGGGTCTGGGCGTTACATCCCCACACCAAACTTTGCAGTGGCCCGACGGGTGCTGCTAGGGTAACTACCAGACACCAACCCAACCCTCAGCCGTTGATGGAAAGCGGTCTTTGTATCTTCTGGCGATAAACAAATAGCTGAATCTGGTGCAAAAACCGTTGCGTAAAGTGTCTGCAGGCTGCTCGGCAAGTCTTCCGGTTCGTTGGGCTCTCCTGCTTTTATTACTAACCTGTAAGGAGACCACATGAGCTCGAAAATCGTTAAAGGCCTTGCCATTGCTTCCGCCGCTGCTGGCCTGTTCGCCATGTCCGCTGGCGTGACCACCGTTGCCGCACAAGACGCCAAGGTTGCTTGCGCTGGCGTGAATGCCTGCAAGGGCACCAGCGAGTGCAAGACCGCCAAGAGCGCTTGCAAGGGCCAAAACGCCTGCAAGGGCACTGGCGTGACCTCCATGACCAAGGCCGACTGCGACAAGGCAACCGCCGCCGCCAAAGCCAAGAAGTAATCCCTTCGGGACTGACACACTGCCCCTCCAGGCGACTGCAGGGGCAGTTTTCTTTTAGACTCGTTTTTGTGTTTGCACAGACAGTTGTCAATGAAGTCTTCCAAAAAACCATCGGTCACGGCGTTACCGCAACTGGGCTTTGGTCTGGGCCTGCGCACCACGCACTACGACGAGATCTTTGCGGGCAAGCCCAAGATCGACTGGTTCGAGGCCGTCACTGAAAACTACCTGGCCCCCGGCGGCAAGCCGCTCCAAATGCTGGAGCGCATCCGCGAGCGTTACCCGGTGGTGCTGCATGGTGTGTCCCTGTCGATTGGCAGCACCGACCCGCTGGACAAAACCTATCTGCGCCAGCTCAAGGCGCTTGCCGAGCGCATCGAGCCAGCCTGGGTGTCTGACCATTTGTGCTGGACCGGCATGGGCAAACAAAACCTGCACGATCTGATGCCGCTGCCCTATACCGACGAGGCTGTGCGCCATGTCGCCAACCGAGTGGAGCAGGTGCAGGACTTTCTGGGCCGGCGCATTCTGCTGGAAAATGTTTCCAGCTACCTCACCTACAGCAGCTCCGAGATGGACGAATGGCAGTTTCTCGCCGCCATTGCACAAGAGGCCGACTGCCAGATTCTGCTGGACATCAACAATATCTACGTCAGCGCCTTCAACCACGGTTTTGACGCGCAAACCTATCTGGAGCGCATCCCGGTCAACCGCGTGCAGCAGTTCCATCTGGCTGGCCACGACAACTGCGGCGACTACATTGTCGATACGCACGATGCGCCGGTGATCGACGAAGTCTGGGACCTCTACGCCGCCGCCGTGCGCCGCTTCGGCCCGGTGGCCACGATGATTGAGCGGGACGACAAAATCCCGCCGCTGGCCGAGCTGGTGGCCGAACTCGACCACGCGCGCAACATCGCTGAATCCGTGCAGTTGCGGAACGCCGCATGAGCCCGCTGCCCGGCCGCCCGAAAGCGGGCTCGCTCCCGCCCGGCGGGAAGGCGCGCAGCGCCAAGGGTGCAAGATGACAGCCTTGCGCGGTCTGCAGCGTGACCTGCAGCGCCATGTGCTGGAGTTCGACCAGTGCAGCCTGAAAACCGTTTCCCGCCACGTGGTCAGTACCGAAAAGGTCAGCGCGGATGTGCGACTGTCCATTTATGCCAACGGCTACCGGCTGCGGCTGATTGAAGCGCTGGCCACCGAGTTCAGCACCCTGCAACGCATTACCGGCGAAAAAACCTTTGATGCGCTGTGCCGCAGCTTCATTGCAGCCCATCCTTCGCGCACCCCCAACCTGCGCTGGTATGGCGGCGAACTTGCCGCGCATCTGGCGTGCACCGCGCCGTTCAACCGGCGGCCGGTGCTGGCAGAAGTTGCACGTTTTGAGTGGGCCATCGGCCTGGCCTTTGACGCGGCCGACGACAAGGCGCTCACCTTTGAAGAAGTGGCCGCGCTGCCGCCCCAAAGCTGGCCGGCGATGGTGTTCTCGCTGCACCCGTCGGTGCAGCGGCTTGATCTGGCGTGGAACGCACCCGACCTGTTCAAGGCCACCGACAGTGGCGCTGCCGTGAAGCCGCGTCGTGCGCCCGCGCCGCGCCACTGGTGCATCTGGCGGCGCGAGCTCACGCCGCGCTACCGCCGCCTGCCGGCCGACGAAGCCTGGATGCTGGACGCAGTGGCCCGTGGCGAGTCGTTCGCGGCCATCTGCGAAGGCCTGACCCGGTGGACCTCTGAAAGCGCCGCCGCTGCCCGCGCCGCCACGCTTTTGCGCACCTGGATTGCCGAGCAGATGGTCAGCACGGTGCGCATCGACGTTTCCAAATTCTGAGAAAGCCTTCCATGTTGCGACGTTTTGTTCTGGGCCTGATGCTGGCCGCTTTGCCCCTGTTCGCCCTGGCCGCCGGCAAACCCGCGCCCGATGCGATTCAGTGGCTGCCGTGGTCCGACGCACATTTCGAGCGGGCCAAACGCGAGAAGAAGTTTGTGCTGCTTGATGTCGAAGCCGTTTGGTGCCACTGGTGCCATGTGATGGACGCCAAAACCTACACCGACCCCAAGGTGAAAAAGCTGATCAAGGAGCGCTACATCGCGGTCAAGGTCAACTCCGACGCACACCCCGAAATTGCCCGCCGCTACGAAGACTACGGCTGGCCCGCCACCATCGTGTTCGACGCCACCGGCCAGGAAATCGTCAAGCGCCGCGGCTACATGCCAGCGCCAATGTTCAGCTCCATTCTGGAGGGCATCATCCGCGACCCCAGCCCCATCATTTATGCCGACAGTGCGCCAGTCACCCGTTTTGCATCCGAGGCATCGCTGGCGCCGGGTGTGCGCAAGGAACTGGAGTCACGCTACTTCGCCACCCACGACCCCAAGATGGGCGGGCTAACGCAGGAGCAGAAATACATTGACCGCGACACCGTGGAGTACGGCCTGTTCCGCGCGTCCAGCGGCGATACCAAAGCCGGCACCATGGCCCGCCAGACGCTGGACGGCGCGCTCGGTTTGATCGACCCGGTCTGGGGCGGTATCTACCAGTACTCCACCCACGGCGACTGGAAACACATCCACTTTGAAAAAATCATCCAGTCGCAGGCCGATGCCATGCGCCTGTACGCCATGGCCTGGGCCCGCTACGGCGATGCCCGCTACAAAAAAGCGCTGGAAGACATTCACCGCTATGTGCGCGCCTTTCTCACTTCGCCTGAAGGCACGTTTTACGTAAGCCAGGATGCCGACCTCATCAAGGGCCAGCACAGCGAAGACTACTTTGCGCTGAACGATGCGCAGCGCCGCGCGCGCGGCATTCCGGCTATCGACAAACATGTTTTTTCGCGTGAGAACGGCTGGATGCTGCAGGCCCTGGCTGCTGCCTACATGGCTACCGGTGAAACACGCTACCTCGATGAAGCGCGTACCGCTGCAGCCTGGATAGTGGCCCAGCGCAGCCTGCCCGGCGGCGGGTTCCGCCACGATGTGCGCGACAGCCACGGCCCCTACCTGGAAGACACGCTGGCCATGGGCCGCGGCCTGCTGGCGCTGTACGAGGCCACCGGCGAGCGCAAACTGCTGGCGCAAGCGGAAGCTGCGGCCGATTTCATCGACAAGACCTTCCGCGCGCCGAAGCAGCCCGGTTTTGTGACCTCGCCATTCCGTGCCAAGGCCGTGCTCAAGCCCAAAACCGTGCTGGACGAAAACATTGCCGCCGTGCGTTTTGGCAATGCGCTGGCCCGCTACAGTGGCAAGGTCCAATACCGGCGTTTTGCCGAACACGCCATGCCCTATGTGGCCACCGAGCAGGTTGCGCTGTTCCGCCGCACCGACCCCGGCGTGCTGCAGGCCGCGACTGAGCTGGGCAGCGACCCGACCCACATCACGGTGGTGGGCGCCAAGAATGATCGCGCTGCCGCCACGCTGTTCCGCGCGGCGCTCGCCAACCCGGCGGTCTACCGCCGCATGGAGTGGTGGGACACCCGCGAGGGCGCCATGCCCAACCCCGACGTCAAATACCCGCAGATGGACCGCGCCGCTGCCTATCTGTGCGTCAACAGCGCCTGCTCGGCGCCCATCTTTGACGTGGCCGAACTGGCCCGCATCTCGAAAGAGTTCGAGAAACTGTCGCAGCGCTGAAACGCACCGGGCGTGCCGGACGCCCGTGCGACCCGCCCCCGGTGCCGGGCTTGCTAGCATCGGCGCATGGACCACCCTGTTGTTGCCGCGCTGATTCCCGTGGTGCTGTTGATCGCCATTGGTTTTGCTGCCGGCAAGGCGCAGTGGATTCGGGCCGAAGCGGTGAAAGACCTCTCGGGTCTGGTTTTTCTGGTGCTCACCCCGGCGCTGCTGTTTCGCACCATGAGTACGGTGCGCATTGAGCAGCTCAACTTCGGCCCGGTGGCGATCTACTTTGTGGCGGCGGGTTTGATTTTTGCCAGCGTGCTGCTGCTGGCCGGGCTGAACCGCCGCGCCGCCGTGCTGGCGCTGGCCAGCACCTTCAGCAACACCCTGATGATTGGTGTGCCGCTGGTGGGCCTGGCCTATGGTGAGCCGGGGCTGGTGATTCTGTTCACGCTGGTCTCCGTCCATGCGCTGGTGCTGCTGACCCTGGCCACCGTGGTGCTGGAGCTGGCCGTAGCCCGCGAGGCCGTCGCACAAGGGCAGGGCGCGCCGCGGCACCTTCTGGCCACCGTGGCGCTGGCGGCCCGCAATGCGGTCATTCATCCGGTGCCGCTGCCCATCATTGCCGGCCTGCTGTATGCGCAAACCGGATGGGGCTTGCCGGCTGTCGTCGATAAACCGCTACTGTTACTGGGCAATGCTTTCAGCCCGCTGGCCCTGGTGCTGGTGGGCGTAACGCTGGCCAGTACCGCGATTGGCCCGCACCTGCGCGGCGCGCTGGCATTGGCAACGGTAAAAAACGTGCTGCATCCGCTGCTGGTGGCGCTGCTGGGCTGGGCACTGGGTTTGTCGGGCCTGGCGCTGTTGGTGATGGTGGTGGCCGCCGCACTGCCGATTGGCGCCAACGTGTTTCTTTTTTCGCAGCGTTACCGCGTGGCGCAGGAGCTGGTGACGGCCAGCGTGGCGGTGTCCAGCCTGCTGGCGTTGGTTACCACCTCGGTGGTAATGGCGCTGCTGGCACTTTTCCCACGTTTTACCGGTGTCTGAGTTGGACCAGCTTCAGGGCGCGAGCCGCTCGCGTTGCCAGCCGTCGCCGTCACGCCGGTAGCGCAACCGGTCGTGAAGGCGGCTGCGCCGGCCCTGCCAGAATTGCCAGCTGTCCGGCACCAGCCGGTAGCCGCCCCAGTGCGGCGGGCGCGGTGGGTTCAGCAGAAACTGCGCTGCGTATTTGGCGGCGTTGGCTACCAGCACACCCCGGCCCGGTATCACCTCGCTTTGTGGGCTGGCCCAGGCGCCTATGCGCGAGTCCAGCGGCCGGCTGTGAAAGTAGGCGTCGCTTTCTTCGTGGCTGATTTTTTCCACCAGGCCTTCAATCCGTACCACCCGCTCCAGTTCGACCCAGTGAAACTGCAGCGCGGCAAACGGGTTGCCGGCCAGCTCCAGCCCCTTGCGGCTGTCGTAGTTGGTGTACCAGACAATGCCGCGTTCGTCGTAGCCCTTGACCAGCACCACCCGGGTGCTGGGCCGCAGGTTGCTGCCTACCGTGGCCAGCGTCATGGCGTTGGGTTCGGGCACTTCAGCGGCAATCGCTTCTTTGAGCCAGCGATCAAACTGCTGCAGCGGGTCGGGGGCAGACGCCGACTCGTCGAGTTCGGCTTTTTCGTAGCTTTTGCGCAGGTCGGCAATATTCATCTGCCCAGTATAGGCAGCCAGCGGAACACAGGAGCAGGCGCTGGGGTATAAAGCGGCATGGAAAATCTGGACCTGCGGGTGCTGGCCGATGTGCTGGCCTGGAAACGGGGCGGCCACAAGGTCACGCTGGTAACGCTGTTGGAAACCTGGGGCACCTCGCCCCGGCCCGCAGGGGGCCTGCTGGCGTTGCGCGACGACGGCCTTTGCAGTGGCTCCGGCGCGGCCGGCCAGGCCGAGGGCGACCTGGTGGCTCGTACCAAAGCCGCGCTGCAACTGGCCCCGCCGTCGGATCTGCCTTCGGAGGTGGTGCATGGCCTGACCCAACAAGAGGCCGAGCAGCAAGGCCTGCCTTGCGGCGGCAACCTGCGTTTGGTGCAGGAACCGGTGGCCGACACCGCCTGGATTGAAGACCTGCTGGCGCGCACCGCCGCCCACCAGAAGGTAGCCCGCACGCTGACCCTGGCGACCGGCGCAGTGGCCCTGGCAGGCAGCGCAGCCAGCAACGGCGCGCTGGCGTTTGACGGCCTGACCCTCACCCGGCAGTTCGGCCCGCAGTGGCGGGTGGTATTGATTGGCGCCAGCGAACTCGGCCAGGCCGTTGCCGGGCTGGCGTGCCAGCTCGACTACGGCGTACTGCTGTGCGACCCGCGCCCCGCGTACGGGCCCGAGCGCGACGTGCCCGGTGTGCAGCGCCTGCACGGCGACCCGTTGCAGGCCATTCGCGCGGCAGCGCCCGATGCGCACACGGCGGTGGTGGCGGTCAGCCACGAACCTGCGATTGACGACCCCGGCCTGTTTGCGGCGCTGGAGTCGGAGGCTTTCTACATTGGCGCGCTGGGCTCCAAACGCAACCACGAGCTGCGCCGCAAACGTCTGGGCGAAAAATTCGGCGCGACCGAAACGCAGCTGGCCCGCATCTACGGCCCGGCCGGCATCAAGCTGGGCGGCCGCACACCGTCGGAAATGGCCTTGTCGATTCTGGCGGAACTGGTGCAGGCCAAACATGGACTGGTCAGCGCGGCCGCCACACCGGCGGGCTGACAGCATGGCCAAAACAATTCAACCCACCGTCATCGTGCTGGCCTCGGGCAAGGGCGAACGCTTCAAGGCCTCGGGCGGCAAGGTCTACAAACTCAAGGCGCTGCTGGGCGGCAAACCGGTGCTGGAGCACACGCTGGACGCGGTGAAAGCCAGCGGCCTGCCCTGGCATCTGGAAGACGCCGGCCACCCCGGCATGGGCGACTCGATTGCTGCCGCCGTGCGCGCCACGCAGCACGCCACCGGCTGGCTGATCCTGCCGGGCGACTTGCCGCTGATTCGTGGCGCCACCCTGCGCGAGCTGGCGCTGGAGCTGGCCAACCATGCGGTGGTGGTGCCGATGTACCAGGGCCAGCGTGGCCACCCGGTGGGTTTCTCCAAGGCCTGCGGGCCGGCGTTGATGGGGCTGGGTGGGGCCGAGGGCGCGGCCTCGGTGCTGCGGGCGCATCCGGCAGCGCAGTTTGAGGTGGACGACGAAGGCACCATCACCGACATCGACACGCTGGATGCGCTGGCGGCGGCCGAGGCGCTGTGGCAGGCCCGCCAGAACGGCGGTTAGCTCAAACCCTGTCTGACAGGCTCAGCAGCCGGCCCAGCGATTTGTCCACAATGCCGTGGCCCAGCAGGCTCTCAAACGTCTGGCTGGCGTAATCAAAGGTGGTGCCGTAGCGGCCACAGGCGGCGGAGAACACCTTGCGATACTGGTCTTCGCTGAGCTCACCGGTGTAGTTGGGGCTTTGCCGTGACAGGGTAAAGGCCAGCCCTTTGACTTTGCCGCGCGCCGTGTGGCAAGTCAGCCAGCGCGGGTCGTAGACGCCGGTAATCATTTCGCGGTCCCAGAGTTTTTGCAGCACCGCATGGCCGTCGGCCCTGGGAACACGAAAGGCCACGCCCTGGCAACTGCCGCCCGACAGCATGGCAAAGACCAGGCCGGGGCATTCGGGTGAGCCACGGTTAATGCGGCTCCACATTTTCAGCGCGCGGTGCCAGCCATGGACCTTGGCCGGCAGGCGCTCGGCGGCATCAAAGTCGGGCCGCCAGATCAGTGAGCCATAGCCAAAAACCCAGAAGTCGGAGTCTTCGCCCCATTCGCGCAGCACGCTTTGCAGCATGGGCGCGGGGTCGCGCACAGGAGAGGGCCAACTGCTCATGGGGCTACTGTACTGCGCGGCATCAAGACCTTCCGGGGGACGCAACATGGACCGACTCCAATCGGGGGTGTTGCCTGTCTAACGCAGCCGAGTGCGCTGGCGATGACCGGGGCAGGCGCTGCACTGTGTAAAACTCCCTCCAGCAGTGCACGGCGTGCACCTGGAGCCAATTTTTGCATCAAATTGGCCCGAGGCCGGCGTCGAATATAGGGTTTTAGCTAGGCTATTTGTAGCGATTGGCTACAGAGGCTTCAGCGCAGACCCTTGCCGCTTTCGCCCTCGGCGCGCTGGATCAGCTCGATCTTGTAGCCGTCGGGGTCGGTCACAAAGGCAATCACCGTGCTGCCACCGGCTACCGGGCCGGCTTCGCGGGTGACCTGGCCGCCAGCGGTTTTGATTCTGTCGCAGGCGGCATAGGCGTCGGGCACGCCCAGCGCAATGTGGCCATAGGCCGTGCCCAGGTCGTAGCTGTCGACACCGTAGTTGTAGGTCAGCTCGATTTCGGCATGCTCGGGGTTGTTGCCGTAGCCCACAAACGCCAGCGTGTACTTGTAGGCAGGGTTGTCGGAGGTGCGCAGCAGGCGCATGCCCAGCACCTGGGTGTAGAAGTCTATGGAGCGCTGGAGGTTGCCAACGCGCAGCATGGTGTGAAGAAGTCGCATGCCGCTATTTTGCCGTGGCGGAAAAAGTTTTCAGCGCGGCGGGAAATCGAACACCAGGCAGGTGGTGGTGGCATGGGCGTAGAGCTTCCCGTCGGCGTCCACAATGCGGGCCTCGGCGGTAGCCAGCTGGCGGCCGCTGTGCAGCACCGTGCCAATCGCGCGCAGCGGGCCGGACTTGTGCGACGCTGCCCGCACGATATTCAGGCTCAGCTCGGCGGTGGTGTAGGCCTTGCCCACAGCCATGGTGGTGTGTACCGCACAGCCCACGGCCGAGTCGAGCAGCGTGGCATACCAGCCGCCATGTACCGAGCCTAGCGGGTTGTAGTGCTTGAGCTGGGGCACGCCCTGGAACACCGCCTTGCCGGGACCGATTTCCACCAGGCAAAAATCCATGGTGTCGCAGATGTGCGGGTAAGGCGAGCTACCTGCCAGCATGGCCTGCATCTGCTGCATGCCGGTTTTGCCCATCACCATGTCGGGGCTGGCCAGACCGGCCTTGCCACCGCCGGCCAGCATCTGCTGGCGTACGGCCTGTTCTTCGGCCAGCCACTGGGCCTGCAGTTCGTTTGCGCTCATGGGGTAACTCCTACAGTTGTATCTGCAACAATTGTAGCTACAATCAAAAAGCCATGAAAGTCACCGAAGTGTCAGCCGCCGAAGCACAGCCGAAAGGCTGCACCAACCTCAAGCTGCGCCAGCTGATGCGTCGGGTGGCGCAGGTCTACGACTTGGAGGTGGGCAAAAGCGGGCTGAAAGGCACGCAGTATTCGCTGCTGTCGCATGTGGTGCTGCTGGGGCCGGTGCGGCCGGTGGACCTGGCCACTGCAATGAAGGTTACGCCGTCCACCCTGTCGCGCAACCTGCAGCCCATGGTGGCGGCCGGCTGGCTGGAGGTGACTGCTGGCGAAGACGCGCGCAGCCGGCTGGTGCTGGCCACTGCTGCCGGCAAAAACAAGCGGGTAGAGGCGCAGCGGCGCTGGAAAGCCGCGCAACT
>JAZKCX010000254.1:15947-18994 GCA_040387875.1 Pseudomonadota bacterium
GCCTGACTACCGCAGCAGGCCATGGGTAAACCCTTGGGCTTGCGAAAAAAGTCACAGTCCACGCTGGCAGTCGCAGGCTTTTGGCGGCCGTTTGTTAACTATGTGACGCATATTGCTGCCCCTTTCGCCATACTGTCGGGCGTTGGCGAACACTTTGTTCGTATTTGCCGGGAGCCCGCGATGCCGCTTGTAAAAAATTCCACCCTGTGCCTTGCGCTTACCGCCACTTTGGCTGCCTGCGGTGGGGGCGGCGATGGCGCGGCTGCGTTCGGCAGTGGATCGTCGTCGTCTGCCTCGGCCAGCCCCGATATTTCGGCGCGCTCTTCTGCCACTGCGCCGCAGGTGGCGGCGTCGGCCGCCGTCATGGTGGCCAGCACGCCGGTGCCGCCTGCGGTCGACCCCGCCACGCTGCGTGCCAGCCCCAATGCCTATGCCGGTTATCTGGGCACGCTGACCAATGCCTTTGGCGCGGTGCTCAACACCCTCACCTCGGCACTGGGCCAGCAGCCTGCCGTGGCGCCCACCGTGCAGCGCGCGGTCTGTGGCCCCGGCTCGGCGCCCGAGACCGGTCTGCAGGGCCAGGTGCCGCTGGCCGACCGCACCAGCGGGCGAAGCAAGCAGGGCTACAGCTGCAACCTGGAGCTGGTGGGCCAGTACCAGGGCGAGGGCAGTACCTGGGTCAACCCCTTCTTTGACAAGTGCGCCTACATGGCCACCGCGTTCGACGGCATTCCGTTCAAGAAATCGCAGGGTGTGCAGGTGGTCGATCTGTCCAATCCGGCCCAGCCCAAGCTCTCTGCCAACCTCACCAGCCCGGCCATGTTTGCCGGCACCTGGGAGTCGCTCAAGGTCAACGAAGCGCGTGGCCTGCTGGGCGGCGTGGCGGTGGGCCCGGTGCTGGCCGGTGCGTTTTTTGACGTTTACGACCTTTCGCAGGACTGTGCCAAACCCAAACTGGCCAACTCTTTTTCGGGCAACCTGACGCTGCCGGCCAATGTGCTGGCGCACGAAGGCAACTGGGCGCCCGATGGCCTGACCTACTGGTCGTCGGGTCTGGCGGCGGGTTCGCTCACTGCGATTGACGTGCGCAACCCGAAATCGCCGCAGATTGTGTATACCGGCACCTCGGTCATTACCAACCACGGCTTCGAGCTGAGCGAGGACGGCAACCGCATGTACCTGACCACCGCCTTCCCGGCCGGCGTCATCATTCTGGACACCAGCGAAGTACAAAGCCGCAAGCCGGTGCCCATGGTGCGCCAGGTCGGTAGCGTGTTCTGGAACACCGCAGGCGTGGGCCAGCACACCATTCCGGTCAGCTACGGCGGCAAGCCTTACCTGGTGGCGGTGGACGAGTTTGCTTCGGAGGCAGTGAAGTTCATCGACATTGCCGACGAAACCAAACCCCGGGTGGTGAACCGCGTACAGCTCGAAATCAACCTGCCGCAGCACGTGGCCGAGCGCAAAAAAGACGTTGCCGGCAATGGCCTGTTTGGCTACGAGGCGCACTACTGCTCGGTCGACCGCAAGACCAATCCCACGGCGTTAGCCTGCGGATTTTTCCAGTCGGGCGTGCGGGTCATGGACATCCGCGACCCACTCAAGGTGAAAGAGATTGCCTACTTCAACCCACCGGCACAAACCGGCAAGGCGGCGCAACTGCCGGGCTCGGAGCATGCATCGCCCACCATAGGCGCAGCCGGCTTTACCGCATCCGACGCCGGCAACCTGAGCCTGGTTACGCCGCCCGGCCTGCTGCAGACCAACGCCAACCTGACGGCCGACTACTGCGGCTCGCCACCCAAGTTTGTTGGCAGCGACCAGCTCTGGGTGACCTGCCAGGACAACGGCGTGCTGGTGCTGAAGTTCAAAAACGCGGCCTATCCGCTGCAATAATCCGGCGTGGCGTCACTCTACGCAACAGCCAAGCCGCAGCGACGCTGGTGGGCCATTGCCGCCCTCGCTGGGCTTTTGTGTGGCGCTGTCCTGGGCTATGCGGTGGCCACGGCAAATTCGGCGAGCGCGCCGCACAACGTGGCCGGCCCCATCGACATTGGTTTTTCGCAGCACATGGCGCTGCACCATGACCAGGCGGTCACCCTGTCGGTGCTGGTGCGGGGCCGGGCCAGCGGCGCCATCAACAGCCTGGCCGATACGGTGGCCACTGGCCAGATGCAGGAAATCGGACAGATGAAAGGCTGGCTGGCGCTGTGGGGCCAGCCCCAGGTGCCGGTGCGCACAGGCATGGACTGGATGGTGCCCAAGCCGCAATCGAACTCCTACGACCCCGCCTACGTGGAGGTCTGCCGCAGCACGCCGGGCGGCATGCCGGGGCTGGCCACCATCGACCAGCTCAATGCGTTGCGCAGCGCCAGTGGCCCTGCGCTGGATGCGTTGTACCTGCAGTTGCTGGTGGCCCACCACCAGGGCGGCCTGCCCATGCTGCGTTACGCCGCCGAACATGCCGAAACCGAAGTGGTCCGGCAGACGGCTGGCCGCATGCTGTACGAACAGGAGCGGGAAGTGCAGCAGATGGCGCGCCTGCTCGGTGCGCACCAGCAGTTGCCGCTGCAGGACTGGCGCGCCAGCCGCTAGCAGCCTCAGACCGGCACGTCCGGTTTCCAGCACGAGGCAGCCCGCAGGCCGGGCCAATCGAGTACCTGGATATGCCCCCGCTGGTAGTCCAGCAACCCTCGCGCCTTGAGCGCTTTGGCTGCCAGGGTAACGCTGGCGCGGCGCACGCCCAGCATGTCGGCGATGTGGGCATGGGTGAGCCGCAGGGTGAGTGGGTCGCTGCGCTGGCTGCTCAGCAGAATCCATCCGGCCACCCGCGCCTCAATGTCCTGAATCTGCGCGCAGGCCGCCAGCGTGGCCACTTCGTTGACCACATTCCACAGGTAGCGGGTAAAGGCCCGCAGCAACGTGGAGCGGCGGTTCACCAGCCGCTGCAGCAGCTCGCCGTCGGCGCGCCAGGCCAGCCCGCCGGACTGCACCAGCAGACTCAGGTTGCCGGTACCCAGCCCCAGCGCAAATTGCAGGCCCACCGC
>JAZKCX010000255.1:0-4402 GCA_040387875.1 Pseudomonadota bacterium
GTTTCCGGCGCCGCCCTGCGGTTGATCGACAAAAAAGGCATCGACGCCGTGCTCGCAGACCTGCGCGCACGTGGTCAGGCTTAATCTAAAGGAGCACGACCATGGCAGCCAAAGGCGGACGCGAAAAAATCAAGCTGGAATCCACTGCGGGTACCGGCCATTTCTACACCACGACCAAAAACAAGAAGACCACGCCCGAGAAGATGCTGATCAAGAAATTTGATCCCAAAGCTCGCAAGCACGTGGACTACAAGGAAATCAAGCTGAAGTAATTCAGCGATTCCCAAAGAAAAAGCCCGCTGTCAGCGGGCTTTTTTGTGGGCGCTGGAAATGCCGCTCAGATTTTGGCAGCGCGCAGGCGCATCGAGAACTCTTTCAGCGCTGCAATGCCGCTTTCTTCCGCACGGTGGCACCAGGCCGCCAGGTCGGTAGCGAGCTGCTCGCGCGAGTGCGAAGTGTTGAGCCACATCTGGCGCAGCTCTTCGCGCATGGTGACCATCTTGTCCAGCACCGGGTGCGCAGCGCGGGCCTGGGCTACATGGCCGCGGGCGGTGGCGGGCACCATCTCGTCGTCACGGTGCATCCAGCGCTTGGCGGTGTGCAACACGGTGAGGTCGGCCTTCTTGGCCTTGAGCTGCGCAATCTCGGTCTTGCAGGCACGGCGCATTTCGCGGGCGTAGCCGGCCATGACTTCATAGCGGTTGGCAATCAATGCCTCCAGCGTTTTTTCGTCGGCCACCGGCTGGATTTCGCCGAGCTGCATCTTGGGCACAACCTTCTTGACGGTAGCCCAGCCGACTTTTTCCATCAGCGAAATGTAGAACCAGCCAATGTCGAACTCGTATTTCTTCACCGAGAACTTGGCCGACGTGGGGTAGGTGTGGTGGTTGTTGTGCAGCTCTTCGCCGCCAATGAGGATGCCCCAGACCGACACGTTGGTGCTGGCATCGGGTGACTCGAAGTTGCGATAGCCCCAGTAGTGACCAATGCCGTTGATGACACCGGTAGCCATCACGGGAATCCAGGCCATCTGCACTGCCCACACGGCCAGGCCGATGGCGCCGAACATGGCGAGGTTGAGCAACAGCATCAGGCCTACGCCTTGCCAGCTGTAGCGGGTGTAGAGGTTGCGCTCCAGCCAGTCGTCGGGCGTGCCCGAGCCGTACTTGACCATGGTTTCGGCATTTTTCGATTCTGCGCGGTACAGTTCCACACCTTCCAGCAGTAGCTTTTTCAGGCCACGGGTCTGGGGGCTATGGGGGTCTTCCTCGGTGTCGACCTTGGCGTGGTGTTTGCGGTGAATGGCCACAAACTCCTTGGTGACCATGCCGGTGCCAATCCACATCCAGAAGCGGAAAAAATGGAAAGGAATGGGGCCCAGCGTCAGCGCGCGGTGCGACTGCGAGCGGTGCAGAAAAATCGTCACACCCGCAATGGTGATGTGCGTAGTCACCAGCGCGTACAGCACAATTTGCCACCAGCGCAAATCCAATAGCCCGTGCGCGAGCCAATCTACGGCAGCGTTCAGCACGGTCCAGTCGGGTAACAGCATAGTCAGAAAACCTTTTAGCAAATATCCTGAAAAGCCAGGACAGCCCCTCATTTTAAGGGTGTAGGCCCCTGGATGTCACTGAATTGACACGGCTTTGTAGCGGAAATCGGGCTTAGTTGCGCGTCCAGACAGCGGCAAAAAAGCCGTCGGTCCCGTGTTTGTGGGGCCAGAGCCTCAGGTATTCCTGGCCGCTCGTTGGGCCGCTGCACAGGTTCTGCACCCCTTCCACTTTCAGATTGGACAGTATTGCGCCCACTTCAAGTGGGGCAAACTCTCTATTGGCCTCGGTAAACGCAAGGGCAATCGCCTCGTTTTCCTGCGGCAGCAGGCTGCAGGTGGCGTAGACCAGCCGGCCGCCGGGCTTGAGCAGCCGTGCCGCGCTCTGCAAAATCGCCAGTTGCAGCGTGGCGTATTCGGCCACGGTCTGCGGGGTCTGGCGCCACTTCAGATCAGGGTTGCGGCGCAGCGTGCCCAGGCCGCTGCAGGGCGCATCGACCAAAACCCGATCGATCTTGCCAGCCAGGCGCTTGATGCGGTCGTCGCGCTCGTGGGCGATGGCCGCCGGATGCACGTTGGACAGCCCGCTGCGGGCCAGCCGGGGTTTGAGCGCATCGAGCCGGTGCGCCGAGGTATCGAACGCGTACAGCCGGCCAGTGTTGCGCATGGCCGCACCAATCGCCAGGGTCTTGCCGCCAGCGCCGGCGCAGAAATCGGCCACCATCTCGCCGCGCTTGGCGTCCAGCAGCAGGGCCAACAGCTGCGAGCCTTCGTCCTGCACCTCGATGGCGCCGCGCACAAAGGCGTCGATCTTGGCCAGCGCGGGTTTGCCGTCGATCCGCAGGCCCCAGGGCGAATACGGCGTGGCGGTAGCGTTGATGCTGAGCTTTTTCAGCTCGGCCAACACTTCGGGGCGCTTGTCGGTGAGTGTGTTCACCCGCAAATCGAGCCCGGCGTTGCGGTTCAGGCTTTCCACCAGCGGCCAGAAGCCGTCTTTCAGCTGTTCGCGCAGCGGCTGCACCAGCCACTCGGGCAGGTTGTGGCGGTGCCGGTCGAGCAGATCGTCGGGTTTGACGGCATCGCAGTGCTCCAGCCAGCGCTTTTCCTGGTCGTTCAGCGCGCTTTTGACGAAATCACGCGGGCCGTAAAAACCCAGGATCGCCAGCCGCCGCTCCTTGGGGCCGCTGCCGGACGGCGCGAGGTGGTCAAACAGCAGTTTTTTGCGCAGTACGGTGTAGACGGTTTCGGTCAGCGTGGCGCGCTCGCGCGGACCCATGGACCGGTTGTCGCGAAAAAAGCGCGATACCACCATGTCGGCGGGGTGCTGGAACTGGAGGGTCAGCCGGACGAGCTCGGCGCAGGCGTCAAGCAAGGCTTTAGGATGCATAGCTTCCTATTGTCCCATGCACCCCAAATTTCCATGACCGACGACGACCTGCCCCCACTCATCACCACCCCGCCCGGCCTGTACCGCCACTACAAGGGCGGCGAATACGAGGTGGTGGACACGGTGCGCCACAGCGAAACCCTGGAGCCGTTGACGCTGTACCGGGCGCTGTACGGCCAGCGCGGCCTGTGGGTGCGGCCGGCGGCGATGTTCAACGAGATGGTGGTGGTTGACGGCGTGGAACAGCCGCGTTTTGCCAAAATTTAGAGCCAAATCGGCATCTAGCCGGCGTCAAGAATCAGTTTATTGCTATATTTTTTCTAGCAAATTGGCAATCGCGCGCGGGTAGATGATGTGCTCCTGCGTCAGCACCCGGGCCGCCAGCGTATCCGCCGTGTCGCCCGGCAGCACTGGCACAACCGCCTGATCCAGGACAGGCCCGTGGTCCAGCTCGGCCGTGACATGGTGCACGGTAGCACCGGCGAACTTGCAGCCAGCGGCAATCGCCCGCTCGTGGGTCTTGAGCCCACCGAACGCCGGCAAGAGCGAGGGGTGGATGTTGACCAGCCGCCCGGCGTAGTGCGCCACGAACGCCGGCGTGAGGATGCGAAGAAAACCCGCCAGCACCACCAGCGCGGGCCGGCCCTGCGGATCGTGGCTGTCGATGGCCTGGGCCAGCGCGGTGTCGAAGGCCTCGCGTGAATCAAATGCCTTGTGGTCCAGCACCTGGGTGGCCAGGCCCAGCTCGCGGGCGCGTTGCAGGCCCGAGGCGTCGGCCCGGTTGCTGATGACCGCCGCCACCCGGGCGCCGAATTTTTCCTGCCAGCCGTCGCGTGCGGCGGCTTGTGCGATGGCCTCCATGTTGGAGCCGGCGCCAGAGATCAGAATCACGATTGTTTTCATACCGGGCGGGATTATCGGCGGCCCGGCGCCCATGGCCCGACGTCTCACTCTGGTTTGTCGCGGCACGGACAGGCCGCGCGGGCCGCCCGTGCTACAAAGCCGCAGCTCTGGAGACAACCCCATGGATTTGGCATTTACCCCCGAAGAACAGGCCTTCCGCGAGGAGATTCGCGCCTGGGTCAAAAGCAACCTGCCGGCCGACATTTCGCAAAAGGTTTTCAGCGCCCAGCGTCTGGGCCGCGACGACATGCAGCGCTGGGCAAAAATCCTCGGCAAAAAAGGCTGGCTGGGCTGGGGCTGGCCCCAAGAATTTGGCGGCCCGGGCTGGAACGCAGTGCAAAAGCATCTGTTCGAGGAAGAATGTGCGCTGGCTGGTGCGCCCCGCGTGGTGCCGTTTGGCCCGGTGATGGTGGCGCCGGTCATCATGGCCTTTGGCAACGCCGAGCAGCAGCAGCGCTTTTTGCCCGGCATCGCCAGCGGTGAGGTCTGGTGGAGCCAGGGCTACAGTGAACCGGGCTCGGGCTCGGACCTGGCCTCGGTCAAATGCAAGGCCGAGCGCCAGG
>JAZKCX010000256.1:0-2612 GCA_040387875.1 Pseudomonadota bacterium
AGCGGGCCTGAAATGCAGCGCGGCCACTACAGCATCCTGATGGTCTGCATGGGCAATATCTGCCGTAGCCCGACCGCCGAAGCGGTACTGCGGTCCCACATCGCCGCTGCGGGGCTGACAGGCGCTGTGCATATCGACTCCGCCGGTACCCACAACTACCACCCTGGTGCCGCACCCGACACGCGCAGCCAGCGCCATGCAGCGCGGCGCGGCTACGACCTGACCAGCATACGGGCGCGCCAGGTCACGCAAGCCGACTACTGCGATTTCGATCTTTTGCTGGCGATGGACTGGGACAACCTGGCCTTGCTGCAGGCCGACTGTCCGGCTCCGTACCAGCACAAGCTGCGCCTGCTCATGGCGTTTGCCGATGCAGCCGCGAGCCCGGTGGTGCCCGATCCCTACTACGGTGGCGCGCAAGGCTTTGACACGGTGCTGGACCTGACCGAGGCGGCCGCTCAGGGTTTGGTACAACATGTCGGGCACCTGCTGGGAAAAACGCCAGTGCCGGGTAGTTGAGTGAATCAGATGGTTTCTGCTATACTTGACTCAATTAGTCAACAACACCTGCGGCACAGCAGGGTTGGCCGGTAATCCCAAGGGGAACGGCTTCAGGCGGGGGACGGTGCCCTGGCAGCAATGCCGGGGTGGTTCAATGGTTTCAAGCCTACAAAGGAGCTTGCTATGCGTCTCACAACCAAAGGCCGTTTTGCTGTAACCGCCATGATCGATCTGGCCTTGCGCCAGAACACCGGGCCGGTCACTTTGGCCGCCATCAGCCAGCGCCAGCAAATCTCGCTTTCCTATCTGGAACAACTTTTCGGCAAGCTGCGCCGCCACGAGCTGGTTGAGTCCACCCGTGGCCCCGGCGGCGGCTACACCCTGGGCCGCAAGGCCGGTGAAATCACTGTGGCCGACATTATTGTTTCGGTCGACGAACCTATCGATGCCACCCAGTGTGGCGGCAAGGAAAACTGCCTAGGCGAAGCCGGCCGCTGCATGACGCACGAGTTGTGGGCCGCGCTGAACAACCGCATGGTGGAGTTCCTCGATTCGGTCACGCTGCAAAAGCTGGTCGACGAGCAGCTCGCCAAGGGCATCCAGATTGAAGACAAACCCACCGTCAAGCGCGCCATTTCGGCCATGCCAGTGGTCAAGCCCATCCGCGTGAATGCGCCGAATTCGGTGTTTGCGCTGGGCAGCATGTTTGCCAAACCCGGGACCTGAGTTCCGGTTGCCCATTCCCCTCACTTTTTGCCAGCTACCTGATCCGCACAGAGCCAGCCATGGATACACCGCACTTTCCCATCTATATGGACTACAGCGCCACCAACCCCTGCGACCCGCGGGTGGTGGAGGCCATGATTCCCTGGTTGCGCGAGCATTTCGGCAACCCGGCGTCGCGCAGCCACGCCTGGGGCTGGGAAGCCGAAGCCGCCGTTGAAAAGGCGCGTGAGCAGATTGCGGCGCTGATTGGTGCCGACCCGCGCGAGATTGTCTGGACTTCCGGTGCAACCGAATCCAACAACCTGGCCCTGAAAGGTGCTGCTAACTTCTACAAGACCAAGGGCAAACACATCATCACGGTCAAGACCGAGCACAAGGCCGTGCTCGACACCTGCCGCGAGCTCGAGCGCCAGGGCTTTGAGGTGACCTATCTGGACGTGCAGGCCGATGGCCTCTTGGACCTGGAAGTGTTCAAGGCCGCGATCCGCCCTGACACCATTCTGGCCAGCGTGATGTTCGTCAACAACGAGATCGGTGTGATTCAGGATATCGCTGCCATCGGCACCATCTGCCGCGAAAAGGGCGTGATCTTTCATGTGGATGCCGCGCAGGCCACCGGCCGGGTGGAGGTTGATCTGGCCACGCTGCCGGTCGATCTGATGAGCCTGACCTCACACAAGACCTACGGCCCCAAGGGCATTGGCGCGCTGTTCGTGCGCCGTAAGCCGCGCATCCGCATCGAGGCGCAGATGCACGGCGGTGGCCACGAGCGCGGCATGCGCTCCGGCACGCTGCCCACCCACCAGTGTGTGGGCATGGGCGAGGCCTACCGCATCGCCAAGGAAGAAATGGCGGCCGAGAACGTCCGTATCCGGGCGCTGCACGAGCGCATGCTGGCGGGCCTGAAAGACGTGGAACAGGTCTTCATCAACGGCCATGAAACGCAGCGCGTGCCGCACAATCTGAACATGAGCTTCAACTTCGTGGAAGGCGAGTCGCTGATCATGGGCATCAAGGGCCTGGCGGTTTCCAGCGGCTCGGCCTGTACCTCGGCCAGCCTGGAGCCCAGCTATGTGCTGCGTGCTCTGGGCCGCAGCGACGAACTGGCCCACAGCAGCCTGCGCATGACGATTGGCCGCTGGACCACCGAAGAAGAGATCGACTACGCGATTGCCACCATCAAGCAGAACGTCGCCAAGCTGCGCGAGCTCAGCCCGCTCTGGGAAATGCACCTTGATGGCATTGACATCAGCACCATTCAATGGGCTGCGCATTGACGCAGGCCTGTTGTAATTGAAGGAGAAATACCATGGCTTATTCTGAAAAAGTCGTAGACCACTACGAAAACCCCCGCAATGTCGGCTCGTTCGACAAGGGCGATGAAA
>JAZKCX010000257.1:0-2591 GCA_040387875.1 Pseudomonadota bacterium
TGGCGTGGTTCTTCAGCATGCAGACCGCTGCGATCCACTCCGCTGACTCGCCTTCCGTATCCACCTGCCTAGCCAACGCATCGCACCAGGCCTGGGTGGAGGCAATCCGCATCTGCATGTCGATGAGTTTATGGCGCACCACCTGGTGGTTCACCAGCGCAGCGCCGAAGGTCTTGCGCTGGCGCGCCCAGTCCAGCGCCTCGTCAAAACAGGCCTGCGCAAAACCCAGCGCACCGACGGCAATCGACAGCCGCTCGCCGTTGAAGTTACCCATGATGATCTTGAAACCACCGCCCTCCTCGCCCAGCAAATACCGCGCCGGCACCCGCAGGTTATCGAAGCGCAGGTGGGCGGTGTCGGAACACCACCAGCCCATTTTTTGCAGCGGGCTGCGTGACAGGCCAGGCGCATCGCCGGGGACAACAATCATCGAGATGCCACCGGCGCCCTTGTTACCAGCCTCACCGGTGCGCACGGCCAGCGTAATCCAGTCGGCCCGCATGCCGGACGTAATGAAGACTTTTTCGCCGTTGATGACCCAGTCATCGCCCTTATCGTCACGCACGCGCCGCGCGGTGGTGCGTAGCGCGGCCACATCCGACCCGCCGCCCGGTTCGGTAATGCCCAATGCAGCAATTTTTTCGCCGCGCAGTACCGATGGAATGACTTCCTGCTGCAGCTCTGGCGTGCCGTGGCGCAGCACCGGCGGCAAACCGATATTGTGCGAAAACAGGCTGGCAAACACACCACCGCTGGCACCGTAGCGGCACAGCGCCTGGGTCATGGCATTGCGCATGCGCCAGTTGGCGGGCGTGCCGCCCAGTCCCTCGGGGTAGCCCAGGCCCAGCAGCCCGAGCTCGGCGGCGCGGGCATACAGGCTGCGGGGGAATTCGCCGGCCTCGTCCCACTGCGCAGCATGCGGCGCAATCTCGCGCGAGGCAAACCGCTGCACCGTATCGGCTAGGGCTGTTAGCTCTTCTGTGGTGGCATTCATGGCGTAAACCTCAACAAGACCTGCCCAGGGGTCACCTGCTGGCCGGTAGCAACTTCCACAGACGCCAGCACGCCGTCGCGCGGCGCGGCCAGCACATGTTCGAGCTTCATCGATTCCACCACCAGCAGTGGCGTGCCCCGCCGCACCACATCGCCCGCATGGAAGTGCAGTGCAATCACCTTGCCGTTGAAGGGTGCGCGCAACTCGTTGCCTGCGTTGCCCGCACCCGCGCCTGCCGGTGGCTGCAGTGTGGCGTCGTGCAGCCACAGCTCTGTGCCATTGACCTGTACATGCCAGCGACCGTTGGCTGGCACCAGTCGCACGGCGTGCCGCAGACCGTCCACCGATACGGCGAATTGCCCGGGCGCCTTGCGCTGGCAGAGCGCGGCATGTTCGGTATCACCGTAGCTCAGCGAAAGTTTTCCCTGCCCCAGTTCGCGCAGCGTGAACGGGTAAATTCTGTCGCCGTGCCGCATGCGCAGCGGCCTGGCGAATGGCAGCGCCAGCGCAGGCGCGGCGCCGGTGCTGGCAGAGAAATGCACTGCGATGCTGGCGGCCGGCAAGGCCTGCTGCGCGTCGTGCTGCAGCGTCTGGCGTATCGCATCAGCGTGCTCTGCCAGAAAAGGAATCGCTGCATCGCCGTTGGCAAAAACCGGATGCTGCAGGCAGGCCCGCAGAAATGCACGGTTGGTGGGAAGGCCCAGCAGTACGGTCTGGTCGAGTGCCAGACCGAGTTGCGCAATGGCTGCCTGCCGGTTAGCACCGTGCGCAATGAGCTTCCCCAGCATCGCGTCGTAGTACGGCGAGACCACCAGACCATCTTGCAGCGCGTGGTCGCAGCGCACGCCGGTGGGCGCAACAAAGCGCTGCACCGTACCGGTGTGCGGGGTGAAGTGTTCGTCTTCGGCGCAGAGACGTACTTCGATGGCGTGGCCACCAAAAACCACTTCGTTCTGTTGCAGCGGCAAAGGCAGGCCGCGTGCGACATGGATCTGCCACTCGACCAGATCCAGCCCGGTGACGGCTTCAGTTACCGGGTGCTCTACCTGCAGCCGGGTGTTCATCTCCATCAAGAAAAATTCATTTCCCTCCAGCAGAAATTCCACGGTGCCCGCACCCACATACCCTGCCGCTTGCGCAAGCTGCACCGCGCAGCTTCCCATGCGTTCGCGCAGCGCCTCGTCCACCGCCGGGCTGGGCGATTCCTCCATGATTTTCTGGTGCCGGCGCTGGACCGAGCAGTCGCGCTCGCCAAGATGAATGCAATTGCCATGGCTGTCGGCAAAAATCTGCAACTCCACATGGCGTGGCGCCAGCAGCGCTTTTTCCACCAGCAGCTCGTTGCTGCCGAAACTGCTGGCGGCCTCGGAGCGCGCGCTGTGCAGGGCTGCATTCAGTTGCTGCGGTTCGGTCACCAAACGCATGCCCCGGCCACCACCACCGGCCACCGCCTTCACCATCACCGGGTAGCCGATGCGTGTGGCTTCGGCGGTAAATTTTTCGTCGCTCTGGTCGGCGCCAAAGTAGCCCGGCAAACAGGGCACGCCCTGCTGCTGCGCCAGCGCCTTGGCGCCCGACTTGCTGCCCAGTGCGCGGA
>JAZKCX010000258.1:0-4986 GCA_040387875.1 Pseudomonadota bacterium
TGCTCTTCCGGGCTGGTTTTCAGCCAGACACAGTAAAACTGGCCCTGCAGCAGATCAAAGGTTTCGCGTTCGCTCACGATGCTGCCGCCGGTGGTCATGACAACACCGCCCGGATGGTCTTCGGCGATGCGGAACAGCGCGCGGCGCTCGTACCGGCGGTAGCCGGCCTGGCCATGCAGCAGCAGAATTTCGTTCATGCTGGTACCGGCTTCGCGCTCGATCTCGCGGTCCAGCTCGATGAAAGGCACATTGCGCTCTGCCGCAAGCTGCGCGCCCAGGGTGGACTTGCCGGCGCCGCGCAGGCCAATCAGCGCAATACGTTGGTCGCGCCCTTGCGCGCTGCCCAGCCCATAGCTTGCTGCCAGCGAGGTATAGACCTGGTCAAGCTGGCCGTCGTCCAGCCGCAGCAGCAGGCCATGTACGCGGGTCAGCGCCGGGCGGGGCGCGTCCTGCAGCAGCTCAATCAGCGAGATGTTCAGTGCGCGGGCGGCGGCTTCGAGCGAGTTGATCGACACATTGCCCTTGCCACCTTCCACGTCGGCCAGAAAACGCTCGCTCAGGCCGGAATCTGCCGCCAACTGCTTTCGCGTCATGCCGCGCCGGGCCCGCCAGGCACGTACCCGGTTGCCCAGCTCAGACAGCGTGGCCTTGGCTTCGGTATCGGTGGCAGTGAGCATGGGCTTGAATGGCGATGTATAAAAAGAATTGCGCTGGCGATGAATTGCAGTATACTTCCTATCAATCGCAAGTCAAGCAGTTTATTGCATCTTTTCGGGAGAACTCGATGAAACTCAAAATTCTTGTTGGCACCATGACAAGTACTGCCGACTACGTGGCGCAGGCCATCCAGATGGATTGCGCCGACCTGGTACAGGACATTGAGGTGCTGATGATGGACGGCCTGGATATCAGCGCGTTCGATGTGCAGCCCGAAGACGACACGGTGTATTTGCTCTGCACCTCCACTTATGGCTCCGGCGATGTGCCGGACAACGCCCGCACGCTGTACGAATCGCTGGATTCCCAACCCAAATTTCTGGGCCATGTTCGCTACGGTGTGATTGCGCTGGGCGACCGGACCTATCTGCAGACCTACTGTTTTGGCGGCAAAAAATTCGACGAACGGCTGCAGGGCCTGGGGGCCCAGCGCATTGGTGAAGTCTGGTGCCACGACGCCAGCAGCGGTACCTTGGCCGAGGTGGAAGGCACAGCCTGGTGCCGTGAATGGCTGGCCTTGGCCACCAGCCCGCAAACCGCCTGAAAATACAAGAAAAATGGCCGGTAGCCGGCGTCTTTGTTTGACTTATAGCTACTATAAAAATAGCAGACCGGTAAACCCGTACCGGCAGGAGACCGCATGAAACTGAGCCACGCCGACCATTCTGTCAGCCCTCCGGTGGTGACCATCCCGCGCGACTACAACGCGGCGCATGACCTGCTGGAGCGCAACGCGGCGCGCGCCGGTAAAACTGCTTTCATCAACGCCCTCAGCGGCGAATCCATGACTTTCGGGCAGCTTGAAGAGCGCGCCCACCGCTTTGCCAATGGCCTGCGGGCACTGGGCATCACGCGCGAAACCCGGGTGCTGCTGTGTGCACTGGACGCGCTGGAATGGCCAGTGGTTTTCCTGGGCTCCATCCTGGCCGGTGCGGTGCCGGTGGCGGTCAACACCCTGCTCACCACCAAAGACTTCGACTTCATGCTGCGCGATTCGCGTTCGCAGGTACTCATCGTGTCCGAAGCATTGCTGCCGGCTTTTGAACCGCTGATCGGCCAGATTGATACGCTGCAGACGGTTTTGCTTGCCGGCAGCACAAATTCAGATAAATACAAAACAGTAGCCGACGTCATTGCTGGCGCTTCAGCTACTAAAATCGTAGCACCTACCTGTGCCGACGAAGCCTGCTTCTGGCTTTATTCGAGCGGCTCCACTGGCTCACCCAAGGGCACGGTGCACCTGCATTCGCACATGGTGCAAACGGCCGAGCTGTATGCCCGCGGCGTGCTGGGCATTCGCGAGAACGACGTGGTCTTCTCGGCCGCCAAGCTGTTTTTCGCCTACGGTCTGGGCAACGGCCTGAGCTTTCCCCTGAGTGTGGGCGCCACGACGCTGCTGCTGCCAGAGCGGCCCACACCGGCCGGCGTGTTCAAGGTCCTGAAAGACTTTCAGCCCACCATTTTCTACGGCGTGCCCACGCTGTACGCCGCGCTGCTGGCCGACCCGGCCCGGCCCAAAAAATCCGAACTGGCCCTGCGCGTGTGCACCAGCGCCGGCGAGGCCTTGCCGGCCGAGATTGGCCGCAAATGGCAGGCCGAATACGGCTGTGACATTCTGGACGGCATTGGCTCCACCGAGATGCTGCACATCTTCTTGTCCAACCGCCCCGGCAAGGTGCGCTACGGCACCACCGGCCAGGCCGTGCCGGGCTACCGTGTGCGGCTGGTGGGTGACGACGGCCAGGAATGTGGCGTAGACGAAATCGGCGAGCTGCAGGTCAGCGGGCCGAGTGCGGCCATCATGTACTGGAACAACCGCGAAAAAACCAAGGCGACCTTTGCCGGCGAGTGGACCCGCAGCGGCGACAAGTACACGGTCAGTGCCGACGGTTACTACACCTACGGTGGCCGCACCGACGACATGCTCAAGGTGGGCGGCATCTACGTGTCGCCCTTCGAGGTCGAAGCCACGTTGATGCAGCACAGCGCCGTGCTGGAATGCGCCGTGATTGGAAAAGAAGACACCGACGGTCTGGTAAAAACCAAGGCCTATGTGGTCTTCAAACCCGGCCAGCAGGCCAGCGAAGACGAACTCAAGCTTTTTGTGAAGGACCGGCTGGCGCCCTACAAATACCCGCGCTTTATCGAGGTGGTGAGTGAACTGCCCAAAACAGCTACCGGCAAGATCCAGCGCTTTCGCCTGCGCGAGCGCGAACAGTCGGCCGCGTAAGACGCATGGCTTCTGAATTTGCGCAGATCATTTTCCAGGGTCGCCCGGTGGCACTGGAATACACCTGGGTCGGCGATGCCAGGCCAGATGCCGCGGTGCTAGTTTTCCTGCACGAAGGCCTGGGCTCGGTCAGCATGTGGCGCGACTACCCGGCGCAACTGTGCGCAGCCACCGGCATGCGCGGCCTGGTGTTCTCGCGCTATGGCTACGGTCAGTCGACGCCGCGCCCTGCCAGCGAGGAATGGTTACCCGACTTCATGCACCAGCAGGCGCGTGAAGCGGTGCCGGCGTTTCTGCAGGCACTCGGCCTGTGGAACACGGCACACCCCATTTTTCTGCTGGGCCACAGTGACGGCGGCTCCATCGCCCTGCTGCTGGCCAGCATGTACCCGGCACATATCGCTGGCGTGATTGCCGTAGCGCCACACCTTTTTGTGGAAGACCTGAGCATTGCCAGCATCACCGCCACCTGCGAGAGTTATGCCGGTAGCGATTTACCGCAGCGCCTCGCACGCCACCATGCCGATACCGACTCGGCTTTCTGGGGTTGGGGCAATGCCTGGCTGCGGCCTACGTTTCGCGCATGGAACATCGAAACCGAGGTGGCACACATTCAATGCCCGGTGCTTGCGGTGCAGGGCGTGGACGATGAATACGGCACGTTGGCACAAATAGACCGCATTGCGCAACTGCTGCCGAAAACCACGCTGGTCAAGCTGCCCGACTGCGGCCACTCACCGCACCGCGACCAACCTGCGCTGCTCACGCAGCAGCTCGCGCAATGGCTGTCCGCACGAGGCGTGGGGACATCTGCGCCAAGGGTTTTTTCGAGTTAACACGTGCTTGCAATTGCACAATACTACGCAGGCATTTTTTCCAACTGTCCCACGACATCTTCACCCAAGGAATCCCCATGACCACCCGCCGTCTTGTTCTGACCCGCAGTGCCGCCCTTGTCGGCGCCGCATCCACCGGCCTGCTGCTGCCAGAAATCGTGCGCGCCCAGTCCAGCAAGATTCGCGTTGGCCTGATGTTGCCCTACACCGGCACCTTTGCGCAGCTGGGTGTGGCCATTGAGAACGGTTTTCGCATGGCGCTCGACGAAGCCGGTGGCAAGCTGGGCGGCCGCGAGGTGGAGTTCTTCAAGGTCGATGACGAGTCCAACCCCGCCAAAGGCGTAGAAAACGCATCCACCCTTGTGCAGCGCGACAAAGTCGACGTGCTGGTGGGCACAGTGCACTCCGGAGTGCAGATGGGCATCCACAAGGTCGCGCGCGACAGCGGCGTACTGAGCCTGATTCCCAATGCCGGAGTGCATGCCGCCACCCGCGGCCTGTGTGCGCCCAACGTGTTTCGCACCAGCTTTACCAACGGCCAGCCTACCACCGCGCTGGGCAAGGCCATGGTCGACAAGGGCCACAAAAAAGCGGTCTGGATCACCTGGAAATACGCCGCTGGCGACGAAGCGTTTGAAGGCTTCCGCGACGGCTACACCAAGGCAGGCGGCACCATCGTGAAAGAACTGTCGCTGCCCTTCCCCAACGTCGAATTCCAGGCGCTGCTGACCGAAATTGCGTCCATCAAGCCCGATGCGGTGGCCTGCTTCTTTGCCGGTGGCGGCGCTGCCAAGTTCATCCGCGACTACGCCGCGGCCGGCCTCAAGGGCAAGATTCCACTGTACGGCTCGGGCTTTCTCACGGAAGGCGTGCTGGAAGCCGCGGGCCCGGCCGCCGATGGCATCTACACCACGCTGCACTACAGCGATTCGCTCGACACCCCGCGCAACAAGGCCTTCCGCCTTGCCTATGCGAAAGCCTACAAATCGCAGCCTGACGTCTACGCAGTACAGGGTTACGACACCGGGCTGCTGCTGGCCCAGGGCGCCACGGCCGTCAAGGGCGACCTGAACAACAAGAAAGCGCTTTATGCCGCGCTGGAAGGCGCCACCATCGACAGCCCGCGCGGCAAGTGGAAGATGAGCCCACAGCACAACCCGGTGCAGGACATTTATCTGCGGGTGGTGGAAAACAAGGAAAACA
>JAZKCX010000259.1:0-3223 GCA_040387875.1 Pseudomonadota bacterium
GGCATCGTGCCGCAGGACACGGTGCTGTTCAACGACACGGTGGAATACAACATCGCCTACGGCCAGCCCGGCGCCAGCCGCGCGCAGGTGGAAGAGGCCGCACGGGCGGCGCACATCCACGGCTTTATCAGCGCCACGCCCAAGGGTTACGACACCATGGTCGGCGAGCGCGGCCTCAAGCTCTCGGGCGGCGAAAAGCAGCGGGTGGCCATTGCCCGCACGATGCTGAAAAACCCGCCGGTGATGATTTTCGACGAGGCTACATCAGCCCTCGACTCGGCCAACGAGCGCGCCATTCAGGCCGAGCTGCGCGGCGTGTCAGAAAACAAGACCACGCTGGTGATTGCGCACCGCCTGTCCACCGTGATCGACGCGCACGAAATTCTGGTGATGGACGCCGGCCGCATCATTGAGCGGGGTACCCATGCGCAACTGTTGGCCATGGGCACGCGCTATGCAGCCATGTGGGCGCTGCAGCAGAATGCAGAGAAATCCGGCCTTTCGCCAGAAGTTGTTCCCGACCAAATCCAACCCGCATGAAAAAAATCCTTGTCCTGGGCGGCTCCGGCTTTGTTGGCAGCCATGTTTGTGAAAAATTGGCGCGGCAGCAGTGGCGCGTCACGCTGCCCACCCGCCGCCGCGTCAATGCCCGGCATTTGCAGATGCTGCCGCTGCTGGATGTGATTGAAGCCGATGTACACGACGAGGCGGCGCTCACCCGGCTGGTCGCCGGACACGACGCGGTGGTGAACCTGGTTGCCATCCTGCACGGCAACGAAAAAAGTTTTCAGCATGCCCACGTCACCTTGCCACAAAAGCTGGCCCGCGCCTGCGCCGCTGCTGGCGTGCCGCGTGTGGTGCACATCAGTGCGCTGGGTGCCGATGCGAACGGGCCGTCAATCTACCAGCGCAGCAAGGCGGCTGGCGAGCAGGTTTTGCAAAGTGCAGGACTGGCGCTTACGCTGCTGCGGCCCAGCGTGGTGTTTGGCGCCGAAGACAGTTTTCTGAACCTGTTCGCCAGGCTGCAGCGGGTGTTTCCCGTGATGCCGCTGGCCGGCAGTGGCTGCAAATTCCAGCCAGTCTGGGTGGAAGATGTCGCCGAAGCGGTGGTGCGCTGCCTGCAGGAGAACACCACCGCCGGCAAGACCTTCGAGGTCTGCGGCCCCGAGACCTTTACGTTGAAAGAGCTGGTGCAAATCGCTGGCCGCCTGGGTGCAGGCCATGGTGGCGAGGCCCGCCCGGTGCTGCCGCTGCCGCTGTGGGCCGGCAATCTGCAGGCACTGCTGATGGAGCTGGCCCCCGGCCAGCCCCTGATGAGCCGCGACAACCTCGCGTCGCTGCAGGTCGACAACATCGCCAGCGGCATGCTGCCGGGGCTGGACGCGCTGGGCATCACCCCCGAGTCGCTGCTGGCGGTGGCGCCTACCTATCTGGCCCAGCGCGGCCCGCGCAGCAGCCTGCTGGCGCTGCGCAAGACGGCCGGGCGCTTCTAGCAAGGGCACCGCATGCTGACGCTTTTCATCGGCAACAAAAACTACTCGTCGTGGTCGATGCGGCCCTGGGTGCTGCTGCGCCAGGCCGGCATTGCGTTTGACGAGGTCAAGGTGCGTTTTGATTCCTTTGACGCCGGTTCGCAGTTCAAGACGCAGATAGCCGCGCTGAACCCGGTCGGCAAGGTGCCTGTTTTGCAGGATGGCGACTTGGTCATCTGGGACACGCTGGCTATTGCCGAATACCTCGCCGAAAAATTCCCTGAAAAACAGCTCTGGCCCCAGGACGAGGCCCAACGCGCCCGGGCCCGCAGCGTGTGTGCCGAAATGCATTCAGGTTTTGGCGCACTTCGCAGCAACTTTGGCATGAATATCGAGGCGCACCTGCCCGCGGTGGGCGCACGGGTGCTGCAGAACGATGCCGCCGTCCGCGCCGATGTAGAGCGCATCGTGGCCATGTGGACCGAGCTGCTCGCTGCCCACGGCGGCCCGCTGCTGTTTGGCGCTTTTTGCATTGCCGACGCCTATTTCGCGCCTGTCTGCATGCGTTTTCTCACCTTCGGTGTGCCGCTGCCGTCAGCGGTAGCTGCCTATGTCGAGCGGGTGCGTGCGCTGCCCGGCGTAGCCGCCTGGATTGCCGACGCGCTGGCCGAGCAGGACTTTCTGGACTTTGAAGAGCCCTACCGCAGCCACCGCTAAACTGCCTCCATGCAGATTTACAGGGTGGGTGGTGCGGTGCGCGATGCCTTGCTCGGCTTGCCGGTGCAGGACGTGGACTGGGTCGTCGTAGGCGCCACGCCCGAGGAGCTGGTGGCGGCCGGCTACCTGCCGGTCGGCAAGGACTTCCCGGTCTTTCTGCACCCGCAAACCCGCGAGGAATACGCGCTGGCCCGCACCGAGCGCAAAACCGCCCGCGGCTACCACGGCTTTGCGGTACACGCCGCGCCCGACGTCACGCTGGAAGAAGACCTGGCCCGGCGCGACCTTACTATCAATGCCATAGCGCAACCGCTAGACTCTGCGCCGGCCAGTGGCCTGATTGACCCTTATTTTGGGCAAAAAGACATCCAGAACCGGGTTTTGCGCCATGTCACCGATGCCTTCCGCGAAGACCCGGTGCGCATTCTGCGGGTGGCGCGTTTTGCCGCGCGTTTTGCCGACTTCACGGTGGCACCCGAAACCCTGGCGCTGATGCGCGAAATGGTGGCTGATGGCGAAGTGGATGCGCTGGTGCCCGAACGGGTCTGGCAGGAGCTGTCGCGCGGGCTGATGGAGGCCACGCCTTCGCGCATGTTTGCCGTGCTGCGCGACTGCGGCGCTTTGCAACGCCTGCTGCCCGAAGTGGAAAAACTCTGGGGCGTACCCCAGCGCGCCGACTACCACCCTGAGGTTGATACCGGTGTGCATTTGATGATGGTGCTGGACATGGCCGCGCAACTGCACGCGTCTTTGCCGGTGCGTTATGCCTGTTTGTGCCACGACCTGGGCAAAGGCACCACCCCGGCCGACGTGCTGCCGCGCCACATTGGCCACGAAGAGCGCAGCGCCCGGCTGCTGAAGGGGGTGAGCGAGCGCCTGCGTGTGCCTACCGACTGCCGCGAGCTGGCCGACGTGGTGGCGCGCGAGCACGGCAACATCCACCGCAGCCAGGAATTCAACGCCGCCGCCGTGCTGCGCCTGCTGGAGCGCTGCGACGCGCTGCGCAAACCGCAGCGTTTTGACGAGGTTTTGCT
>JAZKCX010000260.1:0-4877 GCA_040387875.1 Pseudomonadota bacterium
ATCATGTTGATCACCGACAAGGGCGTGCTGGTGCGCACCCGCGTCAGCGAGATCCGCGAATTGGGCCGCGCCACCCAGGGCGTGACGTTGATCGCGCTGGACGACGGCACAAAGCTCAGCGGACTGCAGCGCATTGTGGAGAACGACGCCAATCCGGCGCTGAATGCGCTTGACGGCGAGCACGCTGCCGACGACGCCGCACCCGAAGCCACCGAATAAGCGGTGGCTCTGCCATGACCAAAACCCTTTCCGAACTGCGCGCCGGCATAGACGCCGTAGACAGCGAACTGCTGGTCTTGCTGAACCGGCGCGCCGCCTTGGCCAACGAGGTAGGCGAGATCAAGCGCGCCGAAGGCTCGCCGGTGTTTCGCCCTGAGCGCGAAGCACAGGTGATTGCATCCATGCAGTCGGCCAACGCGGGCCCGCTGAAGAACAACAGCGTGGCCTCGATCTGGCGCGAAGTCATGTCGGCCTGCCGTGCGCTCGAAGCACCGCAGCGGGTGGCCTACCTCGGCCCCGCGGGCACCTTCAGCCAGCAGGCGGCGCTGCAGTTTTTTGGCGCCAGTATTGAGCATGTGGCCTGCGCCAGCATAGACGATGTTTTTCACGCCACCGCTGCCGGCCGTGCCGATTTTGGCATTGCACCGGTGGAGAATTCGGCCGAAGGCATGGTCTCGCGCTCGCTCGATCTGCTGCGCGATTCGCCGCTGCACATCGTCGGCGAAACCAGTCTGTTGATTCGCCACCACCTGCTGCGGCAAAGCCTGTCGCTCGACGGCATCGAGGTCGTACTGGCCCACCCGCAGGCGCTGGCCCAGTGCCAGAACTGGCTCAACACCCATCTGCCCCACGCCGAGCGCCGCGCCGCTGCCAGCAACGCCGAAGGCGCGCGGCTGGCTGCTGGCAACCCGGCCTGGGCCGGTATTGCCAGCGAGCGCGCCGGCAGCGAGTTTGGCCTGCATGTCGCGGCCCACGCGATTCAGGACGATGCCCACAACCGCACCCGCTTTGCGGTGGTCTGCCTGCCGCAGACGCTGGGTACACCACAGGCCTCGGGCAAGGACTGCATCAGCGTGATCGTCTCGGTGCCCAACCAGCCCGGCGCGGTGCATGACCTGCTGGTACCGCTGAAGGAACACGGTGTGTCAATGACCCGCTTCGAATCGCGCCCTGCGCGCTCCGGCCAGTGGGAGTACTACTTCTATATCGACATGCAAGGGCATCCGTCGGAGCCGAATGTTGCGGCCGCCTTGGCTGAACTCCGGTCACGCAGCGCTTTCTACAAAGTGCTGGGCATCTATCCCTCGGGCGAATAAAAAGTGATGCCCCCACGCTTGTCACTTCGTGTACTTCACTGCCCCCCGAGGGGGCTGTCGCTGCTTGGGAGCGGCCCGGCGCTGCGCGACCATGTTTGACCAACTCGGCTTGATAGGCTGCGGCCTGATGGGCGGCTCGTTCGCGCTGGCCCTCAAGCGCGCTGGCCTGGTCAAGCGCGTGGTGGGTTACAGCAAATCCCCATCGACCACCGAGCGCGCCCGGCAGATGGGCGTGATCGACGTCGAGGCCTCGTCGGCCCTGCTGGCAGTCTCCGGCTCCGACCTGGTGCTGGTGGCGGTGCCGGTGGCGGCGACCGAAGCCACACTCAAAGCCATTCGCCACCTCATCACGCCCGGCATGCTGGTGATGGACGTGGGCTCGACCAAATGCGACGTGGTGGAAGCCGCGCGCCGCGCGCTGCGCGACCAAGTCGGCTCCTTTGTGCCGGCGCACCCGATTGCCGGCAAGGAGCGCGCCGGCGTCAGCAATGCTGACCCCGATTTGTATACCGGCCGCCAGGTCATCCTCACCCCCATCGAACGCACGCTCACAGCGCAACTCCAGAAAGCCAGTACTTTGTGGAAGAAGCTGGGCTGCAATGTGCTCACCATGTCGCCCGAGGCGCACGATGCAACCTATGCGGCCGTCAGCCACTTGCCGCACCTGCTTGCCTTCGCCTACATGAATGGCCTGGCCAGCCAGCCGCGCTCGGACGATTTTCTCGATCTGGCCGGGCCGGGCTTTCGCGACTTCACCCGCATTGCGGCCAGTGACCCAAAAGTCTGGCGCGACATTCTGCTCTCCAACAAGGACGAGCTGGCCCGGCAATGCACCGCGTTCCGCAACGCGCTGCAGGCCATGGAAGCGATGATTGCCGGCGGCGACAGCGCCGCGCTGGAACAGGCCATTGCGCAAGCCAGCGCCGCCCGCGGCCCGTGGCAGATGGCCTCCACCAAACCTGACCTCTAGCTTCTCATGTTCGCGACCGAATTTCTGGACATTCCGCCCTTGCGCCATGCGGAAGGCACGGTGCGCCTGCCCGGCTCCAAAAGCATTTCCAACCGCGTGCTGCTGATGGCCGCGCTCAGCGAAGGCAGCACCACGGTGCACGACCTGCTGGATTCGGACGACACCCGCATCATGCTGACGGCGCTGAAGCAGCTCGGCTGTGGCGTGGCGGAAAACGGTACGACAGTTGTTGTCACCGGTCTGGGCGCCCGCAAACCGGCAGGCGCGAAACTTTTCATGGGCAACGCCGGCACTGCGATGCGTCCACTGACCGCCGCGCTGGCGGTGCTGGGCGGCGCATTCGAGCTGGGCGGCGTGCCGCGCATGCACGAGCGGCCCATTGGCGATCTGGTCGATGCGCTGCGGCAACTGGGCTGCCAGATCGACTACCTGGGCACTGAGGGCTATCCGCCGCTGCGGCTTGGCGCTACACCACCCGCGCTGCTGCTCGGCAAGCCCATCCAGGTACGTGGCGATGTGTCGAGCCAGTTTCTCACTTCGCTGCTGATGGCGCTTCCCCTCGTCGCCACCAAAGACGTGGTGATCGAGGTCGTCGGCGACCTCATCTCCAAGCCCTACATCGAAATCACGCTGAACCTGCTGGCGCGTTTTGGCGTGTTGGTGCAGCGCCCAGATGGTGAAGATCGCTGGCAGCGTTTCACGATTCCGGCCGGCAGCCGCTACCGCTCGCCGGGCGAAATCCATGTCGAGGCGGACGCCTCTTCCGCTAGCTATTTCATAGCGCTCGGAGCAATCGCCACGCTGGCCAGCGGCCAGAAAAGCATAAAAATTGAAGGTGTGGGCGCGGACTCGATCCAGGGCGACATCCGCTTCATCGATGCCGCCGAACAAATGGGCGCCCGCGTGCTGAGCGGCCCCAACTGGCTGGAAATCTCCAATGCGCGCTGGCCGCTCAAAGCCATCACGCTGGACTGCAACCACATTCCCGACGCCGCGATGACGCTGGCCACCATGGCGCTGTATGCCGACGGCACCACGCGCCTGAACAACATCGCGAGTTGGCGCGTGAAGGAAACCGACCGCATTGCGGCGATGGCCACCGAGTTGCGCAAGCTCGGCGCCACGGTGGAAGAAGGTGCGGACTACCTGGGTATCACGCCGCCCCCCTCTGCACAGGATTGGCAAGCGGCAAGCATCCACACCTACGACGACCACCGCGTGGCAATGTGTTTTTCGCTGGCCGCCTTCAACCCGGCGGGCCTGCCAATCCGCATCGAAGACCCGAAGTGCGTCGCCAAGACCTTTCCGGACTACTTCGAGGCGTTGTTTTCGCTCTCCACCGCACAGCCGCAAGCCATTCCCGTGCTGTGTGTGGATGGCCCCACCGCGTCGGGCAAGGGCACGCTGGCCTCGGAACTGGCGCAGCGGCTGGGCTACCACTACCTGGATTCCGGTGCGCTTTACCGCATTACCGCGCTGGCCGCGCTGCGGGCCGGGCTGCAGCTCGATGCTGCGCACGAAGACGCCATCGCGGCGCTGGCCCGCCAACTGCCGGTGCGCTTTGCGGCCGACCGAATTCTGCTGGGCCCAGACGACGTGACCGACGCCATCCGCACCGAAGAGGCCGGAATGAACGCATCCCGCGTGTCGGTTTTGCCGGCGGTGCGCACCGCTCTGGTCGACCTGCAGCACAGCTTTCAGCGGCTGCCGGGGCTGGTGGCCGACGGCCGCGACATGGGCACGGTAATCTTCCCGGATGCGCCTTTGAAGATTTATCTCACGGCCAGCGCCGCCCAGAGGGCGGAACGGCGCCATAAGCAATTGATTTCAAAGGGTTTTCCGGCTAGAATAGAAGACCTCCGGAAGGACCTTGAAGAGCGCGATGCACGGGACTCGTCCCGCACCATAGCGCCGCTCAAGCCTTCCGAAGACGCCCTGCTGCTGGATAACTCCGCGCTGTCGATTGAAAAATCGGTCGCGCAGGTTTTGGAATGGTGGCAGGCAAGGCAGCCGTTCGGAATGGTCTGAACAACTGCCAGGTCCACACAGCCCCCGCCGCGCCGCCAAGGTGCACTGGTTGTGTGGTTGTTCAACGTAACCCGCGGCCCTGCCGCAAAACCGCCGTCCCAGTCATAACAACAGCAGCAATGGTGCCGCTGGAAACCTGCTGACGGAATAGGAAATTTAATGTCTGAATCTTTTGCCGAGATGTTTGCCGAGTCGCAGAAACATTCTGAGACCCGTATTGGTGAGGTTGTTACCGCCGAAGTCGTTCGCCTGGAGCACGGTTTCGTCGTCGTCAACGCCGGCCTGAAATCTGAAGCCTATGTGCCCATCGCCGAATTCAAGAGCGACAAGGGCGAGCTCGAAGTCAATGTGGGCGAATTCGTCTCCGTGGCCATCGTCGCCATGGAAAACGGCTACGGCGACACCATCGTCAGCCGCGACACTGCCAAGCGCCTCGCTTCGTGGATGTCGCTGGAAAAATCGCTGGAATCCGGCGAGTTTGTCACGGGCACCACCAGCGGCAAGGTCAAGGGCGGCCTGACCGTTCTGGTCAACGGCATCCGCGCTTTCCTGCCCGGTTCGCT
>JAZKCX010000261.1:0-5332 GCA_040387875.1 Pseudomonadota bacterium
TCCAGCCTGACGAGCGACGAGGCCTGGGCGGTAGAGAAACAGGTGCAGCGCGACGAGCTCACGCTGCTCTATGCCGCGCCCGAACGGGTAACCACCGGGCGTTTTTTGGCGCTGCTCGATGCACTGCATGCGCGTGGCAAGCTCAGCCTGTTCGCCATCGACGAAGCGCACTGCGTGAGCCAGTGGGGCCACGATTTCCGGCCCGAATACCGCGCGCTCACCGTGCTGCACGAGCGCTACCCCGGCGTGCCGCGGATGGCGCTGACCGCCACTGCCGACGCGCTGACCCGCGCCGACATCGTCGAGCGGCTGCAGCTCGAAGAAGCGCAGCATTTCGTCAGCAGTTTTGATCGGCCCAACATCCGCTACAGCATCGTCGAGAAAAAAGACGCGACCACGCAACTGCTGCGCTTCATCGAGCGCGAGCACAGCGATGCCAGCAGCCACGACAGCGGCATCGTCTACTGCCAGTCGCGCAAGCGGGTGGAAGAAGTGGCGGCGCTGCTGGTGGATGCCGGCATCAACGCCTTGCCTTACCACGCCGGGCTGGAAGGCAAGCTGCGGCAAAACCACCAGGACCGCTTTCTGCGCGAAGAGGGCATTGTGATGGTGGCCACCATTGCCTTTGGCATGGGCATCGACAAGCCCGATGTGCGTTTTGTCGCGCATCTGGACATGCCGAAAAATATCGAAGGCTACTACCAGGAAACCGGCCGCGCGGGTCGCGATGGCGCGCCGGCCAACGCCTGGATGGTGTACGGCCTGCAGGACGTAGTGAACCAGGCGCGGATGATCGACGAAAGCCCGGCCGGCGACGACTACAAACAGGTGATGCGCGGCAAGCTCGATGCGCTGCTGGGGCTGGCCGAAGCGACCGATTGCCGGCGGGTTCGGCTACTGCACTATTTCGACGAAGCAAGCGAGCCCTGCGGAAATTGTGATAACTGCCTGACGCCTCCCGCTGTGTGGGACGGCACCGAGCCTGCGCGCATGCTGCTGAGCTGCATCTACCGGGTGCAGCAGCACAGCGGCATAGGGTTTGGCGCAGGCCACATCATGGACATCGTGCGCGGCAAGGTTACCGAAAAGGTCACGCAGTTTGGCCATGCCTCGCTCAGCACCTTTGGTGTGGGCGCGGCCTTCAGCGAGCTGCAGTTGCGGGCGGTGCTGCGGCAGTTGCTGGCGATGGGCGCGGTCAACATCAATGCGCAGGCCTTCAACACACTGCAACTGGCGCCGCTGGCACGCGAGGTTTTGAAGGGCGAGCGCGGCATCACCCTGCGCGAAACCAGCGCCGCCAAACCCGAACGCAAGGTGCGGCGTACCGCTGTGGGCAGCGCCGCACGGCAAGCAGCGGTGGCAAATCTCGATGCGCCGGCGCAGCTGCGGCTGGCTGCGCTGAAAGCCTGGCGCGGCGAAGTGGCACGCGCCCACAACCTGCCGGCCTATGTAATTTTTCACGACGCCACGCTGGCAGCGATTGCCGAACGCGCGCCGCAAACGCTGGCGGCGCTGGACGACATCAGCGGCATTGGCGCCAAGAAGCGCGAGGCTTACGGGGAAGAGTTGCTGCGCGTTCTGGGTGCCGTAGACTGACCCGACAAACGGCGCCGCGGCGGAGCGTGGGGGCCTGTTTTTCCGCCGGGCCGCCCCAAGGAAAAATGCGCCCCCTCGGGGGGCAGCGACCCGCGCAGCGGCGGAGCGTGGGGGCCTAAAAAAACTGCTCGACCAGCTTGGCGGTAGCTTCGGCGCTGAGCGGCTTGGTCATGTAGGCCTTGATGGCCGGGTATTCGGTGGCGCGGCGGTGGTCTTCGGACGACGGCGACGAAGTCAGCATCACCACCACGGCCGCTGGGTGGCGGTCGTTCAGGCGGGCGTACTGCTCGAGGAACTCAAAGCCGTTCATGCCCGGCATGTTGATGTCCAGAAAAATCAGGTCCACATCAGGCGAGGCGCCGTCTTTCAGGTAGCTCAGGGCCTCAAAGCCCGACTCGGCCACCACCACTTCCTGCACCGCACCCGAGCGCTCGATCATGATCTGGTGGTAGACGTTGTCGGCCTCGCTGTCGTCAATCAGCATCACGCGCTCAATCTTTTTCAATGCAGGTCTCCTTCAACTCTACGGCTCGCGTGGCACATGCGCATCAGCCCTTGGCTGGCGCCGGCGCGGTGCGCCCCAGCGGCAGCTCCACATGAAAGCGGCTGCCTTCGCCCAGGGTGGACTCCACCCAGATACGGCCCTGATGGTACATGGCGACCCGTTTGCACATGGCCAGGCCCAGGCCGCTGCCGTCGTAGTCCTTGCGCGAATTCAGCCGGTGGAAGATGCGGAAAATCGCATCGAGCTTGTCGGCGGGAATGCCGATGCCGTTGTCCGACACGGTGATAACGCAGTTTTTCTCGTCAACCACCGCATCGACCCGCACCTCGGGCGCAACGCCAGGGCGCTGGAACTTGAGCGCATTGCTGACGAGGTTTTGCAGCATCAGCCGCAGCATGGACGGGTGCGCCGGCAGCACCGGCATAGGGCCCACCGTCACGCTGCCGTTCTTGATACGCAGCGTACTGTCCACGTCCTGCTGGATTTCGCCCAGCATCACGCCCAGGTCGCATTCGGCAAAGGCGTCTTCGGGCTGCTCCAGCCGCACAAAGCTGAGCAAATCATCGAGCAGGCGGCGCATGCGGGTGCCGGCACTGTTGATGAAGTCCAGGTAGCGCCGGCCTTTGGTATCCAGCTGTGCGGCATGGTCTGCCCCCAGCATGTTGGAGAAATTGATGATGGAGTTCAGCGGCTCGCGCAGGTCGTGCGAGAGAATGTAGATGAACTCTTTCTGCAGCGCATTGACGCGCTCCAGCGAAGCCACGGTGGCGCGCAGCTCGCCTTCCAGCTGGTGGAACTTGGTCACGTCGCGCGCCCGCACCACCACACCCAGCACATTGCCGGCGGTGTCGCGCGCCGGGGTATAGACGATATCCAGGTGCTTTTCGCCCTGCGCCGGTGTCACCAGCGTCCAGAGGTATTCCACCGTGTTGCCGGCCAGGGCTTCGTCGAGCAGCGGCTTGGACGTGCGGCGAAAGGCGTCCGAGCCAATGATGTCCTCAACCGGATGGCCTTCAATTAGATTCAGTGCCTTGCCGATGTAGCTGCGGTAGGTGTCGTTGACATAGCGGTAGATGTAGCGCGGATCGACAAAAGACACCATGTCCGACGAGGCCGCGCCAATCGCGCTGAGCTGGGCCCGGATTTCCAGCGACTTGCGCCGCTCGTGGTTCAGCGCGCGGTCCTTGAAGGCCATCAGCCGCAGCATTTCGATGTGGGCAATCGCCTTGCGCGCCAGCAGTTGCAGCGCATTGGTCTGGCCGGCATTGAGGTTGCGCGGGCGCTGGTCCATCACGCACAGCGCGCCCACGGCCTGGCCGGTGGAACTGACCAGTGGCGCGGCCGCATAAAAAGCCACCTGCGGCCCACCCAGCACCAGCGGGTTACCGGCAAAACGCGGGTCGCGCAACATGTCCTGCACCACCATCACCCGCTCGGGGTCGGCAATGGCGTGGGTACAGAAGGTGGGGTCACGAAACCCTTCGGCGGGTTTGAAATCGAGCTCCGGTGCAAACCACTGCAGGCTGCCGTTGATGAGCGACAGCGCCACGATGGGCGTGTCGCAAATCTGCGCGGCCAGCGTGGCAATGTCGGCCAGCTCGCCGGTTTGCGGCGCGGCCTCGGCGTCCGGCGCAGCGCCCAGCTGCCGCGCGGCTTCGGGCGGGGCAACGGGGTTAGCAAGCATGGCAAACAAGGGAGCGGAGCATCAGACGAATGTAGTACGAAAGCGCTGGAGTCAATTAAACGAATAGCGCCGCTTAACCCAGGCAATCACGGCGCCGGGCGCAAAACCCGGTCGTGCGCGCGGCACAGCTTACTGCAAAAACCCCATGCCGCGGCTGTCCCGTACTTCGGGCTTGATGCGGTGTTCGGCCTCCAGTTGCAGTAAAAACTCCTCGGCCGACAGGTCGCTGGCCAGAATCTCGGCCTGGCGCTTGACGGCGGCAAAGTCGCCGGGGCACAGCGCATCGAGCCGGGCCAGCCGGGTGGCCATGGCGGGGTCCAGCAGGCTGGCGTCGCCGGCCAGCGCCTCGACCACAAACATGCGCTGGCGCTGCCCGGCCAGGAGCGGCTTGAAGCGGATCTTGAAGGCAAAACGCCGCAGCGCAGCCTGGTCAATCCGGTCAAACAAATTGGTGGTGCAAACAAAAATGCCGGAAAAACGCTCCATGCCCTGCAGCATTTCGTTCACTTCGGTCACTTCGTAGCTGCGCTGGGCGTTGCGGCGGTCCTGCAGGTAGCTGTCGGCCTCGTCCAGCACCAGCACGGCTTTTTCGGCCTCGGCCTCGCGGAACATGGCGGCCATGTTCTGCTCGGTTTCGCCCACAAACTTGCTCATCAGGTCGCTGGCGCGTTTGACCAACAGCGGCCGGCCCACCTCGCGCGCAATGTGCGCCGCCAGAGCGGTCTTACCCGTGCCGGGCGCGCCGTAAAAACACAGCGTGCCGTGGCCCCGCGCCTTCAGCGCCAACACGATGCGGGGAATCTCGAACTTGCTTTCGACGTTGAGCATGGCCAGGTCGTAGGTGGTAGCCATGGGCAGGCCGCTGCTTTCCTGGCCGCGGTTGCCCAAAGCCAGGTCGGCCCCTTTAAGCTGGCGTTCGATCAGGCTTTCGGCGTCCATCTCCCCGTCAGCCACCAGCGTGGCAAACCGCACCGCCGTGCGTATCTGCGCCGGCGTCAGGCCCTTGCGTTCGGCCAGTTTGGCGACAAAGGCCTCGGACACCGCCACGCCTTCCAGGGTTTTGCGCACCAGCCCCTCGCGCGCGCCGGGCGGCGGCGATTTCAACTCCAGATGGTAGGCAAAACGCCGGCGGAAAGCCGGGTCGATCTGCTCGATGCGGTTGGTCACCCACAGGGTGGGCACCGGATTCGACTCCAGAATCTGGTTCACCCAGGCCTTGCCGCTGACCGAGCCGCTCAGGGCCCCGGCCGGCGCCGCCATCTGCTCGGCGCGGGCCATGATCTGCGCCGCCTCGCTGGAAATCGGCGGAAAGACGTCTTCCACCTCGTCAAACAGCAGCGCGGCCTGGGCGCTGCCTTTCAGAAAACCCTGGGCGATCTGCAGCGAGCGGTAACGGTCGCGCCCACTGAGCGAATTGCCGTCGCGGTCGGCGTATTCCACCTCGTACAACTCGAGCCCCACCGCCTGCGCTACCACCTTGGCCAGCTCGGTTTTGCCGGTGCCGGGCGGGCCGTACAGCAGCACATTCACGCCCGGCTCCCTGCGCG
>JAZKCX010000262.1:0-19674 GCA_040387875.1 Pseudomonadota bacterium
TCGGTGTTGTCGTAGCCAATGCGCTTGATCGTGTCGCGCGCCACCTGGATGTAGTCGACATGCGCGTTGGTGGTGATCTCGCCGGCCAGCACCACCAGCCCGGTGTTGGTGAGCGTTTCGGCTGCCACACGGCTCAGCGGGTCCTGTTTGAAGATGGCGTCGAGAATTGCGTCCGACACCTGGTCGGCCACTTTGTCGGGGTGGCCTTCAGAGACCGATTCGGAAGTAAAAAGAAAGTCGTTCGCCATTTGAATAAACTCCATGGTTGTTGCGGCGCGTTGCCTGCAGCTCTGGAGCCCCTGGCGAACGCTTTAGCAGTTTTGTTTAACAAGCCCGGTTCATCCCGAAAGATTCCACCGTCTTTGGTCGCCCTGCAAGTTGCTCATTTAACTCAGCGACCCCGCCATTTTAGCCCCTCGCATGCCCACCGTCTTTAAAGCCCTGTCCGCGCTGCCGCTGTGGTTGCTGCACGCGCTGGGCTGGCTGCTGGGCTGGGTGGTGTTTGCGGTCTCTAGCGGCTACCGCCAGCGCTTTCTGGCCCATGCAGCGCAGGCAGGCTACGGTTTTGCCGCCGTACGGGGGGCGGTGGGCCAGGCGGGCTGCCTGACGATGGAGCTGCCGCGTATCTGGCTAGGCCGCTCGCCCCGTTACGAGTGGCGTGACCTGGAAGTGATTGACCGCGCCTACCAGTCGGGCAAGGGCGTGCTGCTGCTCACGCCGCACCTGGGGTGCTTTGAGATCATGGCCCAGGCCTTGGCTGCCCGCTACAGCGCCGACCACGGCCCGCTCACCGTGCTGTACCGCCCGGCGCGCAAGGCCTGGCTGGCCGAGATGGAAGAATCCTCGCGCGACCGGCCCGGCCTCAAAGCCGTGCCCACCACGCTGTCGGGCGTGCGCGACATGATCAAGGCGCTGCGCCGGGGCGAGGCGGTAGGCCTGCTGCCCGACCAGGTGCCGCCCGACGGCCTGGGCCAGTGGGTGCCGTTTTTTGGCCGCGACGCCTACACCATGACGCTGGCAGCACGCCTTGCCCAACAGACCGGCGCCTTGCCGCTTCTGGTGTGGAGCGAGCGCCTTGCCTGGGGCCGCGGCTACCGGCTGCACTTCAGCGACTTCCGCCAGCCGCTGGCCACCGACCTGGCACCGGCGCTGCTGCAGATCAACCAGGAAATGGAACGGCTCATCCGCGAATGCCCGCAGCAGTACCTGTGGAGCTACGCCCGCTACAAACAACCCAAGGCCGACGCCTGATGCTGTCGCGTTTTGGCGTTCTCTTCATGCGGCTGCTGTCGCACCTGCCGCTGGCCGGGGTGCGGGCGCTGGGCACCGTACTCGGCTGGTTGCTGTACTACCTGGTGCTGCCGCGCCGGCGGGTTGCGCTGACCAATCTGGCGCTCTGTTTTCCGGAGCAAACTCTTGAGCAAAGACGCCGGCTAGCCCGTGAAAACTTCATATATTTTGCACAGGCCTGGCTGGACCGATCCTGGCTCTGGCATGCCGATGAAGCTACCGTACGCGCCCGTCTGCATTTGCACGGCGCGCTGACCGGGCTGACTGGCACCGAGCCGGTGGTGCTGTTTGCGCCGCACTTCGTGGGGCTGGATGCCGGCTGGACCGCGCTCACGCTGGCCTTGCCGCGCAGCTTCACCACCATCTACACCGACCAGTCCGACCGCACCGTGAACGACTGGATCCTTGAGGGCCGCCAGCGTTTTGGCCGTGCCCGGCTGTTCGGCCGTATCGAGGGGGTCAAAACCATCGTCTCGGCGCTGCGCGAAGGCGCGCCGCTGTACCTGCTGCCCGATATGAATTTCGGCCCGGAAGAGTCGATTTTTGTACCGTTCTACGGCGTACAGGCGGCCACCGTGCCGTCGCTGTCGCGTTTTGCCCGGCTCGGCCGGGCCAAGGTGGTACCGGTGGTGACCAAGCTCACGCCGCAGGGTTACGCCGTGGAGGTGCTGCCGGCCTGGATGGATTTTCCGACCAACGACATGGAGGCCGACACCGCGCTGATGAACGCGCGGCTGGAGGGCTACATCAACGCGCTGCCGGACCAGTATTACTGGGTGCACAAGCGCTTCAAGACCCGGCCGCCGGGCGACATCTCCGTTTACTGATTCAAGAAATCGCCGATCAGCGTTGCCACCCGTTCCGGCTGCTCGTGCACGATCCAGTGGGTGGCGTCGGCCACGGTTTTCAGCGTCATCTGCGGCACGTAGTCTTCCAGACCGTCGAGCAGGCCGCGCGGCAAGGCAATGTCGCCCAGGCCCCAGATAACCAGCGTAGGCAGGTCCACGGTGAGCATCGCGCGCGGCAGCGTGATGGCCGCGGCAGCCGGATCCTCGGTCCGGGGCGGGCGCAGCGGTGAGGCGCGGTAGTAATTGCAGCCGCCGGTCAGGCCCTGGTTCCAGACGGCGCGGTAGCGGTCTTTTACTTCCTCGGTCAGCCAGGCGTATTTGCCGCTGTTGGCAAACATGTTGGTGAACAGTTTCCACAGCCGCTCGTAGTCGTTGGCGGCCAGCAGCGCCTCGGCGTCGGGGCGGATCAAAAAATTCATGTAGGCACTGGCGGCCTGCTGTTCGGGGCTGTGCTGCAGCTCGCGCAAAAAGGTGCCGGGGTGCGGCGAGTTGATGATGACCAGTTTGTCCAGCAAGGCTGGTTGCTGGTTGGCGAGGTTCCAGGCCACCGCGCCGCCCCAGTCGTGGGCAATCAGCGCTGCCAGGTGGCCGCCTTCCAGCGCTACGAGGGCAGCGATGTCCTGCACCAAATATTTGGGGCGATAAGCGGCCGGCTCGGGTGGCGAACTCGACTGTTCAAAGCCGCGCAAATTGGGCGCCACGCAGCGGTAGCCCCGCGCCGCAAAATGTTCCAGCAGGCCGTCCCAGACAAAGGCCGCTTCCGGAAAACCGTGCAGGAACACCAGCAGAGGGTTGCCGCGTTCGCCAGCCGCGCGGCAGCTCAGGGTAGTGCCGTGCGGCAGGGGCTGGAGCCAGGTGGTGACCATCGTGGGCCTTTCTGGGTGCTACTTAATAAATAGCAAACTATTGAACAAATACGCCGGCTCCATGCCAGTTTGGCTATAAATTCTGGCCTTCAGGGCCATTTTCATCTTCCAGCGCCGGCATGGGCACGGCCGCCATGCGTGCTGTGGCATCCGCGCTGTGCGCCCAGTGCCACAGCCGCAGGCCCAGCTCGTCGATGCCCTGGCGTTTCAGGGCCGAGAACAACTGCACATCGCCACCACCGGCCTGCAGTTTGGCAATCGACAGCGCCTTGGTGGCTTCGCTGCGGTTGAGCTTGTCGGCCTTGGTCAGCACCACCAGAAACTTCAGGCCTTCGCTCACACGCGGGCGAATCACGTCGAGCAAAATTTCATCGAGTTCGGTCAGGCCGTGGCGGGGGTCGCACAGCAGCACAATGCCCAGCAAATTGGCGCGGGTGGCCAGGTAGTTGGCCATGACCTGTTGCCAGCGGTACTTGGCCTCTTTGGGCACAGCCGCATAACCGTAGCCGGGCAGGTCGGCCAGCACCGCGTCGGTCACGCCTTGCTTGCCCAACGTGAACAGGTTGATATGCTGGGTGCGGCCGGGGGTCTTGGAGGCAAACGCCAGGCGCTTTTGCTGGGTCAGGATGTTGATGCAGGTCGATTTGCCAGCGTTGGAGCGGCCCACAAAAGCGATCTCGGGCACGTTCAGCGGCGGCAGGTGGATGAGCTGCGGCGCCGAGGTCATGAATTTGGCGGTGTGCAGCCAGCCCAGGGCCTGCACGGCGGTAACGGACTCGGGGGTGGGGGGCGCGGCGGGCGCGACGGGGGCTGTGGTCATGGGGTGCTTTGCAGGCCTGTCGCAAACCAGTGCCAAACCTTTGGCTTTGCGGGGAAACCCGAGGGGCGGACAGGCCTGCATTGTAGAATCACGGGGTTTTGCGCAAATACTCCACACTGAAATCTATGAAGCCGTTCGTTACCCTGCTGATGGCTGCCGCGCTGGCAGCAACCGCCGCGTCCTCTTTTGCCGCTGGCCCGGCCGCCGCACCGGCCAGCGCCGCCGCTGCGCCCAAGGTCGCCAAACCCGACCTGGCCAAGGGCGAAGCCAGTTTTGCCAGCTGCGTGGCCTGCCACGCCGCCGACGGCAATTCGGCCATTCCGGCCAACCCCAAGCTGGCACAGCAGCACCCCGAATACCTGGTCAAGCAGCTCAAGGAATTCAAGTCCGGCAAGCGCGCCAACGCCATCATGGCCGGCTTTGCCGCCGGCCTGGCCGAAGACGACATGCGCAATATTTCGTACTGGCTGGCATCCAAACCCGCCAAGCCGGGCTTTGCGAAAGACAAGGAACTGGTCGCCCTGGGCGAGCGCATCTACCGCGGCGGCATTGCCGACCGCCAGGTGCCCGCCTGCGCTGGCTGCCACGCGCCCAACGGTGCCGGCATTCCGGCACAGTACCCGCGGCTGGCTGGCCAGCACGCCGACTACACCGCCGCGCAGATGGTTGCCTTCCGCGACGGCGTGCGCAAAAACGGCCCGATGATGAACGGCGTTGCCGCCAAGCTGAACGACCGCGAAATCCGCGCCGTGTCGGACTACATCGCCGGCCTGCGCTGAGTTTTTTCAGGTGCCGGCAACGCAGTTTGATTGAACCAATCGCCGGCAACAGACCCAGATACGGGCGGGCCCATCGCAAGGTGGTCCGCCCTTTTTTTCGAGCACCCGACCTCCGATGACGACCGTCTCCACCCATGGCCTGCGCCTGAAGACCCGCTCGCACCTGCTGCGTGCGGCGGTAGAGCTGCTGTCGTCGATGCGTTTTGCCATCTCGCTGCTCACCGTCATCTGCATCGCGTCCATCATTGGCACGGTGCTCAAGCAGCACGAGCCGGCGAATAACTACGTCAACCAGTTCGGCCCGTTCTGGGCCCAGGTTTTTGGCGCCATCAACCTCACCGCCGTCTACAGCGCCTGGTGGTTTCTGCTCATTCTTGCGTTTCTGGTGGTCAGCACCTCGCTGTGCGTCACCCGCAACACGCCCAAAATTCTGGCGGATTTGCGCATTTTCAAGGAGGGCATGCGTTCGCAAAGCCTGAAGGCTTTTCCGCACCATGCCGACGCCCTGGTGGCCGAGGCGCCCGAGGCTGCAGCCCACCGCATTGGCAAAACCCTGGCCAGTGGCGGCTGGCGGGTGCGGCTACAGCAGCGCGAAACCCCCGAAGGCGCGGGCTGGATGGTGGCGGCCAAGGCCGGCGCGGTGAACAAGCTGGGCTATATCGCGGCGCACAGCGCCATCGTCCTGGTCTGTATTGGTGGGCTGGTCGATGGCGACCTGATGGTACGGGCGCAGACCTGGTTCAACGGCAAAACGCCGTTTACCGGCGGCGGCGCCATGGCCGAGGTGCCGGCGCAGCACCGGCTGTCGAGCAGCAACCCTACTTTTCGCGGCAACCTGGCGGTGGCCGAAGGCGGTATTTCGGGCACGGCCATCCTGAACCAGCCCGGCGGCGTGCTGCTGCAGGACCTGCCGTTTGCCATTGAGCTGAAAAAGTTTGTGGTTGAGTACTACTCCACCGGCATGCCCAAGCTGTTTGCCAGCGAGATTGTGATCCACGACGCCGAGACCGGTGAAAAGATTGAGCGCAGGGTGGAGGTGAATCACCCGGCCAGCCACCGCGGCATCGAGATTTACCAGTCCAGCTTTGACGATGGCGGCTCCCGGGTCAAGCTCAAGGGCTATGCCATGGGTGCGGCGGCGGTGCTGCCCGAAGTCGAAGGCGTGATTGGCGGCAGTCTGCAACTGGCCAAAAACGACGCCGCACCCGACGCCGACCGCGCAACGCTGGAGTTCACCAGCCTGCGGGTCATCAACGTCGAGAATTTTGGCGCGGGCTCTTCCGAGACCGGTGTGGACGTGCGCAAAGTTGACCTGCGCTCGGCCATCGACTCCCGCCTGGGTGCGGCCAACAAGACCGTCACCAAAAAGACCTTGCGCAACATCGGCCCCAGCATTGGCTACAAGCTGCGCGACAGCGCAGGCCAGGCGCGCGAGTTCCACAACTACATGCTGCCGGTCGACATGGGCGAAGGCGTGCCGGTGTTTTTGCTGGGCACACGCGACACGCCGTCCGAGCCCTTCCGCTACCTGCGCGCACCGGCCGACGACAAGGGCAACCTGGATGGCTTCATTGCGCTGCGCAAGGCGCTGGCCAGTCCCACCGCGCGCGAAGAAGCGGTGAGCCGCTACGTGGCCAAAGCCAGCGACAGCCAGCGGCCCGAGCTGGCGGCCCAGCTCAATGCCTCGGCCCTGCGCGCGCTGGCACTGTTTGCCGGCGCCGAGAAGGTGGGCGACAAGACGGTCAATGGCCTGCAGGCGATTTCCGACTTCATGGAAGCCAACGTACCCGAGGCCGAGCGGCCCCGCGCCGGCGATGTGCTGGTGCGGATTCTGAACGGCGTGCTGTTCGAGCTGGTGCAGATGACCCGCGCCCAGGCCGGACAGCCGCCGCTGGAGCCCAACGAAAAAACCCAGGCCTTCATGGTGCAGACCGTGCTGAGCCTGAGCGACGCGTTTTTCTATCCGGTGCCGCTGACTTTCCAGTTGCAGGACTTCACCCAGGTGCAGGCCAGCGTGTTCCAGGTGGCCCGTGCGCCCGGAAAAAATATCGTGTATCTTGGCTGCGCGCTGCTGATTCTGGGCATCTTTTCCATGCTGTATGTGCGGGATCGCCGGCTCTGGGTATGGTTGGCACCGCAAGGCGACCAGACCCATGCCACCATGGCGCTGTCGACCAACCGCAAAACCATGGATGGCGACCGCGAGTTTGTGCACCTGAAGCAAAAACTGATTGGCGCGAAAGACGAGAGTGCGTAGGCAACGCAGAGGAAAACCATGAACACCGCAACGATTTCACTCAACGAGAGTTTTCTCTCCAAACGCAACTGGGGCGACTGGCTTTTTGCCGCGCTGGTGCTGGCCGGCGGCTTGTTTGCGTTTTCGCGTTACAGCAACTTCATGGATGTCTACGAAAAAGGCATCCTGATTGGCACCGTGCCTGCGGTCATCTGGCTGGGCTGGTTCTGGCGCCCGCTGCGTACGCTGATGGTTGCGGTGGCGGTGTTTTCGCTGCTGGCCATCACTGCCTACCAGGGCGATCTGGCCCGCGCGGAATCGGTGTTCTGGCTTAAGTATTTCCTCTCCAGCCAGTCGGCCATTCTGTGGATGAGCATGCTGTTCTTCATGGCCACCACTTTCTACTGGCTGGGCATGTTTGCCAAAGGCCAGAGTGACACGATGGAGTTGCTGGGTTCGCGCCTGACCTGGGTGGCGGTGGGCATGGCGCTGATGGGCACCATGGTGCGCTGGTACGAAAGCTATTTGATTGGCGCCGACGTGGGTCACATCCCGGTCAGCAACCTCTACGAAGTTTTTGTGATGTTCTGCTGGATGACAGCAACCTTCTACCTGTACTTCGAGGCGCAGTACAAGACCCGCGCGCTCGGCGCGTTTGTCATGCTGGTTATCAGCGCGGCAGTCGGCTTTTTGCTCTGGTACACCGTGGTGCGCGAGGCGCATGAAATCCAGCCGCTGGTGCCTGCCCTGAAAAGCTGGTGGATGAAGCTGCATGTGCCGGCCAACTTTATTGGCTACGGTACCTTTGCGCTGTCGGCCATGGTGGCTTTTGCCTACCTCATCAAACAGCAGGCGTCCGAGACACGCTGGTACAAGCTCACCCCCATCTGGTTGCTGGGCGTGGCGCTGTGTTTTGTGCCGATTGCCTTTCGCCAGCGCGGCCTGACCGAAGCCGGCGGCAGCTACTGGCTGGTCTATGCGGTGATTTCGGCGGTGATTGCCGCCGGCATTCTGCTGGGCCGCAAACGCATTGCCTCGCGCCTGCCCAGCTTCGAGATTCTGGACGACGTGATGTACAAGGCCATTGCAGTGGGCTTTGCGTTTTTCACCATTGCCACCGTGCTGGGGGCCTTGTGGGCGGCCGAAGCCTGGGGCGGCTACTGGAGCTGGGACCCCAAGGAAACCTGGGCGCTGATTGTCTGGCTCAACTACGCTGCCTGGTTGCACATGCGGCTGGTCAAGGGCCTGCGCGGCACCGTGGCCGCCTGGTGGGCGCTGGCAGGGCTGGCGGTAACCACCTTCGCTTTCCTGGGCGTAAACATGTTTTTGAGCGGGCTGCACAGCTACGGAACTTTGTAAGAAGGCCCGCTGTCGCACGACCAACTGACAACCAAAAGGTACGTGCAAATGCTCATCAAGACAAACAACAGCGGCTTCATTCATCCCACCAGCAGCGAGATCACGCCGCAGGGTATTTACACCGGCCGGCGGGACCTCATCAAACTGATGGCCGGCGGCGCCGCCGGGCTGGCTCTGGCCGGCTGGGCGCAGCGCGATGCGATGGCCCAGGCCACTGCAGTGGCCCGCCCTGGCAAGCTGGCTGCGCTGGCCAGTGTGAAGTCGGCAGTGCCCGGCGCAATGTCGCTGGAGAAAATCACGTCCTACGAAGATGCCAGCACCTACAACAACTTCTACGAATTTGGCACCGACAAGGCCGACCCGGCCCGCAACGCCCACACACTGAAAACCACGCCGTGGACGGTAGAGGTGGACGGTCTGGTCAAGAAGCCGGGCAAGTTTGGCATCGAGGATCTGCTCAAGCTCAGTGCGCAGGAAGAACGCATTTACCGGCTGCGCTGTGTTGAGGGCTGGAGCATGGTGATTCCCTGGGTGGGTTATTCACTGAGCGAACTCATCAAAAAAGTCGAGCCGCTGGGCAGCGCCAAATACGTCGAATTCATCACCCTGGCCGATCCCAAAACCATGCCCTTTGTCGGCTCGCGGGTGCTCGAGTGGCCCTACACCGAAGGTCTCCGACTGGACGAGGCCATGAACCCGCTCACGCTGCTGGCCTTTGGCATGTACGGCGAGGTGCTGCCCAAACAAAGCGGCGCGCCGGTGCGCCTGGTGGTGCCGTGGAAATACGGTTTCAAGAGCGGCAAGAGCCTGGTGAAAATTCGCTTTACCGACAAGCAGCCAGCCACCGCATGGAACAAGGCGGCCGCCAACGAATACGGCTTTTATTCCAACGTGAACCCCGAGGTCAGCCACCCGCGCTGGAGCCAGGCCAGCGAGCGCCGCATTGGCGAAGACGGTCTGTTTGCCAAGAAGCGCAAGACAGCGATGTTCAACGGCTACGAGGCCCAGGTCGCGCAGATGTATGCCGGCATGGACCTGAAGAAATTTTTCTGAGCATGCCGGCCTCTGCCGCTAGCGCCGGTCTTGCACCGCGCCCGCAGGGCAATGCGGTCAACAAACTGCTGCTGCACCGCTTTGCCAAGCCGCTGCTGTTTGTGCTGTGCCTGCTGCCGTTTGCCTGGCTGTTCTATGGCGCGGCCACCAATGGGCTGGGCGCCAATCCGCAAGAGGCGCTGATCCGCGCCACCGGTGACTGGACGCTGCGTTTTCTCTGCATCGTGCTGGCCGTCACGCCCCTGCGGGTGATTTCTGCCAAGCCGGCGCTGGCGCGCTTTCGCCGCATGCTGGGGCTGTTTGTCTATTTCTATGCGGGGCTGCATCTGCTCAGCTACAGCTGGTTCGACATGGGTTTTGATGTGCCTGAGATCGTGGCCGACATCATCAAGCGGCCTTTCATTCTGGTGGGGTTTTCAGCCTGGCTGCTGCTCACGCCGCTGGCACTGACCTCGTTCAACCGGGCCATCAAGGCGCTGGGTGCCAAACGCTGGCAGATGTTGCACAAACTGGTCTACCTGATTGCGGGCTTGGGGCTGCTGCATTTTTTCTGGATGCGCGCTGGAAAAAACGACTTTGCCGAAGTGGCTGTTTACGCCGCCATCCTGTCGGTGCTGCTGGGCTGGCGTTTCTGGCAATTTTTGAAGAAAAAACGACTGAAGCCGGCGTGAAATAACGCTGATTAGCTACAATTTAAGTAGCGTTTCTGATCCTAATTTCAGACCATTTTTTCCCCGCGCATCTGGTCCGCGGCAGTTTCCCGGCTGCGAATCAGCGTGGCCTGGTCGCCATCCACCAGCAGTTCTGCCGGCCGGCCCCGGGTGTTGTAGTTGCTGGCCATGCTCATGCAATAGGCACCGGCTGAAAGCACGGCCAGCCGGTCGCCGGGCTGCACCGCCAGGGTGCGGTCGCGGCCAATCCAGTCACCGCTTTCGCAGACCGGGCCGACCACGTCATAGGTGCTTGGCGTGGTGTCACGCGGCGCCAGCGGCACGATCTGGTGAAAGGCCTGGTACATCGCGGGACGCGGCAACTCGTTCATCGCGGCATCGATGATGCAGAAGTTTTTTTGTTCGCCGGGCTTGAGGTACAGCACCTCGGTCAGGCAGACGCCGGCATTGCCCACCAGCGAGCGGCCAGGCTCAATCATCAGCTGCCGGTCGCCAAAACCGCGGGCGTCCAGCCGGGCCAGCAACTGGGCCCACAGCGCATCGGCGGCTGGCGGGTTGTCGCCGTTGTAGTTGATGCCCAGGCCCCCGCCAAAGTCGATGTGGTGGATGGGAATGCCGGCCGCCTCAATCGCTTCGACCAGGTCTAGCACCCGGTCCATCGCGTCCAGATAAGGCGTGCTGTCGGTGATCTGCGAGCCGATGTGGCAGTCGATGCCCACCACCTGCAGGCCGGGCAGGGCTGCGGCGCGCTGATAAGTCTGCAGCGTGCGCTCGTGCGCCACGCCGAACTTGTTGTCTTTGAGTCCGGTGGAAATGTAGGGGTGGGTCTTGGGGTCGACGTTGGGGTTGACGCGGATGCTCACCGGCGCGCGCTGTCCCCGCGCCTGCGCAACTTCGCTCAGCACTTCCAGCTCGGCTTCGCTTTCCACATTGAAGCAGGCAATGCCGGCGTCCAGCGCCTGCGCCATCTCGGCGCGGGTTTTGCCCACGCCCGAAAAAATCACCTTGGTCGGGTCGCCGCCTGCAGCTAGAACGCGGGCTAGCTCACCGCCAGAAACAATGTCAAAGCCGCAGCCGGCTTGCGCAAACACCTGCAGCACACCCAGCGAGGAGTTGGCTTTCATCGCATAACAAATGCGCGCCTTGCGGCCGGCAAAGCCGCGCTGGTAGGCCGCCAGTGCGGCCAGCATGGATGCTTTGGAGTACACAAAAAGGGGCGTGCCGTGCTGCTGCGCCAGGGCGTCCAGCGGCAGGCCTTCGATGCAGAGCTGGTGATTGCGGTAGCCGATGTGCGGATGGCCCGGCAGAGGGTGCTGGCTCATGGCTTGCCCGGCGCCGATGCGCTGCTGGCGGCAGGCGCTGCCGGTGCGGGGGTGCCGGTCACGCTGGAGCGCAGGACCTGGGGCAGGGTAGCGCGTTCGACCCCCGCAGGTGGCGTGGGCAGGAAGAGCGGACCCTTCTGGCCGCAGGCGCCCAAACCCACAAGGGCAGCAAGCGCGGCGGCGGTGACTAGAATTTGGCGAATAGGCAACATGGTGAAATTGTAATGACCGACCCCGAATTCATGGACCAGGCAGAAGCCGTGCTGCGCGCGATCGAGGCCGGCTGCGACCGCATCAACGATGCGAGCGATGCCGATGTCGACAACCAGCGGGTCGGCGGCATGGTCACTTTGACCTTTGCCAACGGCTCGCAGATCATCGTCAACCTGCAAAAGCCGCTGCACGAAATCTGGATGGCAGCGCGCGCCGGCGGCTTTCACTACAAGTTTGATGGCAGCCAGTGGCAGGACACCAAGGGGCAGGGGGAGTTTTTTGCCAATCTGTCGCGTTATGCGAGTGAGCAGGCGGGGTTGGGGTTGCGGTTTCCTTGAGCTGCAGAACTTAATCAGTTGGGGACAGAGCGACGCGGCGCTGCGCGCGTGCGTCGGTCTGTCCCGCAAGGTCTTCAGTTTCTGAAAAAATCCAGAATACTGCGTTTCTCTTCCGAGGTCGGCGCGTTTTGCGGCGCGGCGGCGGGGTCGTCTACACCGACCGAAGTCACGCCGGCATTGGCGGCGTATTCGTCGTAGAACCATTCGCCGCCCACATTCACCACGCCTTCCGGCACGGGCGGCTCCTGCACCGGCACACCCTTGAGCACCTGCTGCATGTAGCTGATCCACACCGGCAGGCTCAGGCCGCCGCCGGTTTCGCGGTCGCCCAGCTTGCGCGGGTTGTCGTAGCCAATCCAGCTCACTGCCGCCACGGTGGCCTGGTAGCCGGCGAACCAGGCGTCAATCGAATCGTTGGTGGTGCCGGTCTTACCGTAGATGTCGGGGCGTTTGAGCGTGCCCTGGGCCCGCGCTGCGGTGCCGGAGCGGGTGACTTCGCCCAAGAGGCTGGTCATGATGAAGGCGTTGCGCGCGTCGATGGCACGGGCCGATTCGTTGAGCACCGGGGGCGTGGTCTCCACCAGCAGCTTGCCCTTGTAGTCGGCAATTCGGGTAATGAGGTAGGGGTTGACGCGGTAGCCACCGTTGGCAAACACCGAATAGGCTGCCGCCATCTGCATCGGCGTGACCGAGCCGGCACCCAGCGCCATGGTCAGGTAGGCGGGGTGTTTGTCGGCATCAAAACCGAAACGCGACACCCATTCCTGCGCGTTCTGCGGCCCCACGGCCTGCAGGATGCGGATGGAGACCATGTTTTTTGATTTCGCCAGGCCGCGGCGCATGCTCATGGGGCCATCGAACGTGCCGTCGTAGTTCTTGGGTTCCCAGGGCTGGCCGCCGGTCACGCCGGCATCAAAAAACAGCGGCGCGTCGTTGATGACGGTGGCCGGCGTGAAACCTTTTTCGAGCGCAGCCGAATAAATGAAGGGCTTGAAGCTCGAACCCGGCTGGCGCCAGGCCTGGGTCACGTGGTTGAACTTGTTGGTGCGGTAATCAAAGCCGCCTACCAGCGCGCGGATGCTGCCGTCGCGCGGGTCCAGCGCCACAAAAGCCCCTTCAACCTCGGGCTGCTGGGTAATCTCCCAGGTCTTTTTGGGTGTCATCGCCACGCGGATGATGGCGCCGCGCCGGATTTTGACATTCGGCGCCGCCGTGGCGACCAGGCCGGACTGCGCTGGTTTGAGGCCCTCGCCGGTAATCTCGATGCGGTCGCCGTTCTGGCGCTCGGCCACCACCCGTTGCGGGCTGGCGCTGAGCACCACGGCGGTCATCAGGTCGTCGCTGTCGGCCACATCGACGAAGGCGTCGTCAATCGCTTCTTCGGCGGCCTTGGGATCGCTGGGCAGGTCCACAAACTTTTCCGGGCCGCGGTAAATCTGCCGGCGCTCAAAGTCCATGATGCCTTTGCGCAGCGCGCGGTAGGCGGTTTCCTGTTCGGCCGCCCGCACCGTGGTGTAGACGTTCAGGCCCCGGGTGTAGGTCTCGTCGCCGTACTGGCTGAAGACCATCTGCCGCACCGTCTCGGCAATGTGTTCGGCATGCGAGCTGACGTTGTCCGACTTGGTCCGGATGGTGAGGTTTTCCTCGCGCGCTTCTTTCGCCTGGTCGGCCTTGATGAAGCCGTTCTCCAGCATCCGGTCGATGATGTAGAGCTGGCGCGAGCGGGCCCGGCTGGGGTTGCTGACCGGGTTGTAGGTGGAGGGGGCTTTGGGCAGACCGGCCAGCATGGCGGCCTCGGCCACGGTAACGTCTTTCAGGGGCTTGCCGAAATAGGTCTCCGATGCTGCGGCAAAACCGTAGGCACGCTGGCCCAGGTAGATCTGGTTCATGTAGATCTCCAGAATCTGGTCCTTGGTCAGCAGGTGTTCCAGCTTGAAGGTCAGCAGGATTTCGTAGATCTTGCGGATGTAGCTTTTTTCGGCCGACAGGTACACGTTGCGCGCCACCTGCATGGTGATGGTGGATGCACCCTGCGCCTTGGCGCCACGGCCGACGTTGGCCATGCCCGCACGAATGACGCCCAGGTAGTCCACCCCGCCGTGGTTGTAGAAACGGGCGTCTTCAATTGCCAGCACCGCGTCCTTCATGACCTGCGGAATTTCCTTGATGGGTGTGAGCCGGCGCCGCTCTTCGCCAAACTCGCCAATCAACTGGCCCTCGGCGGAGTACACCCGCAGCGGCAGCTTGGGCCGGTAGTCCGACAGGTCCGAGATGTCGGGCAGGTTGGGGTAGGCCACGGCCAGCGAGGTGGCCAGCACCATGGCCAGGCTCAGCGCACCGGCCAGCGCAATGCCGGCCGTCCACAGCGTGATGCGCAGCGCCAGGACCTGCCAGTGGGGACGACTGCCGTTTTTCGGTCGATCGGTGGACGCCGCGGTGTCGGCAGATTTTTTTTGGGGCATAGAAATGGGCAGGGCGCAGCGTCTGATTATAAAAACCGGCAAACCTGCCGATATCCAATGGATGCTACCGGCCTGCAGGGGCTGCGGTGGAGGTTTGGACGCCGCCACCCCGTAAAAGGTTTAGGCAAAAGACAAACGTCGGCTTTTGGCAACGCCTCGCAAGCCTGCATACGGAAAAACCTTAAGGGGAATGGATAGCTTGCTGATAGTATCCAGAGACTTCTGTCAGGTTTGGTTACAACACTATAAATAGAGGGTGCGTTTTGGTCTCACTGGGTTCGTTGTTGGGCAAAGAGCCGGGCAGCTTGTTGGGTCTGGACATCAGTTCATCCAGCGTGAAGCTGGTGGAACTGGGGCGCAATGCCAGCGGCACCCTGGTGCTGGAACGCTGTGCGATCGAGCCGCTGGAGCGGGGCTGGATCACTGACGGCAATATTGAAAAATTCGACGAGGTGGCCGAAGCCGTCAAGCGCGTGGTGCGCAAAAGCGGTACCCGAACCCGCAACGTCGCCATGGCACTGCCCGCATCGGCGGTGATTACCAAAAAAATCATTCTGCCCGGCGGCCTGAACGAGCAGGAGCTCGAAGTTCAGGTCGAGTCGGAGGCCAACCAGTACATCCCGTTTTCGCTGGACGACGTCAGCCTTGATTTCTGCGTGATCGGGCCCACCCCCGGCACCAGCGGCGACATCGAGGTGCTGATCGCCGCCTCGCGCAAGGAAAAAGTGCAGGACCTCCAGGGCCTGGCCGAGGCCGCAGGGCTCAAACCCACCATTGTCGATGTGCAGCCCTATGCCTCGCGGCTGGCGGCCTGCCGTCTGATGGAGGAGTTGCCGACCAAGGGTGCCGACGCGTTGACCGCGCTGTTTGAAGTGGGCGCCAATACCACCAGCATGCAGGTGCTCAAGGGCGAAGAGCTGCAGTACGAACGCGACCAGGCTTTTGGTGGCACCCAGCTCACCCAGCTCATCGTGCGCCAGTACGGTTTTTCGCTGGAAGAGGCCGAAAGCAAAAAGCGCAGTGGCGACCTGCCCGACGACTACGGGCGCGACGTGTTGCGGCCTTTCGTCAACAGCCTGGCCCAGGAAATAGGCCGGGCATTGCAGTTTTTCTTCACCAGCACCCCGTACAACAAGGTGGACTACATCCTGCTGGCGGGCGGCTCGTCGGCGCTGCCGGGCCTGACCGAAGCGGTGACGCTGCAAACCTCGTTTCCCTGCAAGATCGTCAATCCGTTTGAGGGCATGAAAATCGGTCTGAGCGTGCGCGAGAAAAAAATGCGCCGCGAGGCACCTTCCTACCTGACCGCATGCGGTCTGGCGATGCGGAGGTTCCAGCAGTGATTCTTCTCAACCTGCTGCCGCACCGCGAGGCAGCCCGCAAAAAGCGCCGCGACATGTTCAATGTGTCGCTGGCGCTGGCGGCATTGCTCGGCGCAGCGATTTGTGGCGCGGTCTACCTCTGGTACGAAGCCCAGATCACCAACCAGCAGACCCGCAACAACTACCTGCAGGCCGAAAACAAGCGGCTGGACGAAAAGATCAAGGAAATCGCCAATCTGCAGAGCGAAATCGCAGCGCTGAAAGCGCGCCAGCAGGCAGTGGAAGACCTGCAGGGCGACCGTAATCTGCCGGTTCACCTGCTCAATGAGCTTGCGCGCCAGCTGCCCGATGGCGTGTACGTCACCACCATGCGGCAGGACGGCCCCAATGTGGCCCTTACCGGCGTGGCCCAGTCCAACGAGCGGGTGTCCGAACTGCTGCGCAACTTGGCCAACAACAGCCCCTGGCTGACCAAGCCGGAGCTGGTGGAAATCACCGCATCCACCATTGCGCTGTCGTCGCGCGACCAGCGCCGGGTGGCAAATTTCAGCATGCGCGTCAAGTTGGTACGCCCGACCGACGCCGAAAAGGCTGCGGCCGCAGCGGCTTCTGCCGCAGCGTCGGGCACTGCCTCGGCGCCCGCCCAAGCTGCGTCAAGGTGATTCAGATGGCTACAAGACGCCCCGTCAAAAGAAACCGTCCGGCCGAGGCCTGGGCGTGGCTGCAGAGCCAGTTCCGCGGTCTGGACATGCAGGACCCTGCCGGCTGGCCGGCGGTTCCGCGCCATTGCCTCCAGGTGTTGCTTGCCGCATTTGTTATTGGTTTTCTCTGGTATGTATGGCTCAGCGACTCCGACACCGCGCTGGAAGCCGAGCGCGCCAAGGAGTTGGTGCTGCGCGAGGATTACAAGAAAAAAGTGGCGCAGGTTGTCAATTTCGAAGCCCTGCAAAAGCAGCGCGAGCAGGTATTGCAGTACGTGACGCAGCTTGAAAAACAGTTGCCCAGCAAGGCCGAGATGGATGCGCTGTTGTCCGACATCAACCAGGCGGGCCTGGGTCGCAGCCTGCAGTTCGAGTTGTTCCGGCCGGGCCAGGTGAATGTCAAGGAATACTATGCCGAGCTGCCCATCAGCGTGCGGGTGATTGGCCGTTACCACGACATTGGTGCGTTTGCCTCCGACATCGCCAACCTGTCGCGCATCGTCACGCTGAACAACCTCACCATCCTGCCGGCCCGCGACGGTACGCTGTCCATGGATGGCACAGCGCGGACGTTCCGCTACCTGGACACCGATGAACTCGCGGCCCAGCGCAAGACCCTGCCCGCAGGAGTCAAGAAATGAGGCGCGCTCAGCGGATGCTGGTTGGCCTTTGTGTGGCCCTGGGGCTGGGCGGGCTGACAGGCTGCAGCAACTCCGGTACCGACGAGCTGCAGCAGTGGATGACCGAGCAGCGCAATCAGACCCGGCCACGTATCCAGCCAGTGGCCGAACCCAAGCTGTTCAAGCCCCAGAATTACACCGAAGAGCGCAGCATCGAGCCTTTCAGCAGCCAGAAGCTGACCCAGGCACTGCGGCGCGAGTCGGGCACGCTGAACTCCAACGCAGCGCTGGTGGAGCCTGAACTGCGCCGCCGCAAGGAGGCCCTCGAAGCCTTCCCGATTGATGCGGTGGCCATGGTGGGCAGCTTGCTGCGTGACAACCAGCCGGTGGCCCTGCTGCGGGTGGACAACCTCATCTACCAAACACGGGTAGGCAATTACATCGGCCAGAACTACGGCCGGATTACCCGGATCACCGAGACGCAGCTGTTCCTGCGCGAGATTGTGCAGGACGCGGCGGGTGAGTGGATCGAGCGCGCAACAACGTTGCAGCTCCAGGAGAAGCCAAAATGACTATGAATCTACAAAATGGCTGGCGCGCTCTGCTGCGTGGCTGCCTGGCCATGCTGGCCATTGCTACCGCAGTGGCGGTAGCGCAAACCGAAACCCGCATTGAGGGGGTAACCGGCGCCATCCAGGGCGGCTCGGAAGTGGTTCGCATCGACCTGTCGCATGCCCTCACCGCGCCGCCCACCGGCTTTGCCATCCAGTCGCCGGCGCGCATTGCGCTGGATTTTCCCGGCATCGTCAACGGCACCGGCCGTTCTTTGGTAGAGGTCAACCAGGGCAATCTGCGCAGCATCAATCTGGTACAGGCCGGCGAGCGAACCCGGGTGGTGCTGAACCTCAAGCAGCCGGTGGGCTACACCACCCAGATTCAGGGCAACACGCTGCTGGTGCTGCTGGACCCCGCCGTGGCAAGTATTCCCACTACCGCTGCTCCGCAGTTTTTCGCCGAAAACCGCAATACCGATACCCTGCCGGTGCGCGACGTGGATTTCCGCCGTGGCAGCGAAAATTCCGGCCGGGTGGTGGTGGACCTGGCCAACAACCAGGTTGGCGTGGACATTCGCCAGCAGGGCCAGACGCTGGTGGTGGAGTTTCTCAAGTCTTCGTTGCCCGAGGGCCTGCGGCGCCGGCTGGATGTTGCCGACTTTGGTACGCCAGTGCAGGCCATCACCACCGCGCAGGCGGGCGACCGGGTGCGCATGGTGATCGAACCCACGGGCCTGTGGGAGCACAGCGCCTACCAGACCGACAACCAGTTTGTGGTGGAAGTGCGGCCCCAAAAAGTGGATGCCTCCAAGCTCACCCAGGGGCCCAGCTACAGCGGTGAGAAGCTGTCGCTGAACTTCCAGAACATCGAGGTGCGTTCGCTGCTGCAGGTGATTGCCGACTTCACCAACTTCAACATCATCACTTCCGATTCCGTCACCGGCTCGGTCACCCTGCGGCTGAAAGATGTGCCCTGGGATCAGGCGCTGGACATCATCATGCAGGCTAAAAACCTGGGCATGCGCAAGACCGGCAACGTGCTGCTGATTGCCCCCAAGGACGAACTCGCCGCCAAGGAAAAGCTCGACCTGGAGGCCAAGGCCGCCATCCAGAATCTGGAGCCGCTGCGCACCCAGAGTTTTCAGCTCAATTACACCAAGGCTGCCGACATTGCGGCCCAGCTCACCGCCACCGGTGCCGGCACCGCCGGTGTGGGCGCACGTATTCTGTCGGTACGTGGCAGTGTCATCAGCGAGCCCCGCACCAACCAGATTTTTGTTACCGATATTCCGGGCAACCTGGAGCGGGTCCAGCAGCTTCTGGCCAAGCTCGACATTGCAGTGCGCCAGGTCATGATCGAGGCCCGCATCGTTGAGGCCTCGGACACCTTTGGCAAGTCGCTGGGGGTGCGCCTGGGCGGCAGCGACCTGCGCGGCATCCGCGGCGGCGACCCGGGCTACCGGGTAGCAGGTGCGAACCGGCTCGCCTTTGGCGGCAGCTACAACGCGGTCACCAGTACGACCGGCGAATCGGTCAACACGCTCGACACCGTCAACTCCAATTTCGTCAACCTTCCGGCCCTGGGCCAGGGCGGCTACAGCCCGTCCACCTTTGCGCTGTCGCTGTTCAGCTCGGCAGCCAACCGTTTTCTGAACCTGGAAATCTCCGCGCTGGAAGCCGATGGCAAAGGCAAGGTCGTCTCCAGCCCGCGTGTAGTCACGGCCGACCAGACCAAGGCGCTGATTGAGCAGGGCACCGAGCTGCCCTACCAGACTGCCACCTCCAGCGGCGCTACCGCCATTGCCTTCCGCAAGGCCAACCTCAAGCTGGAAGTCACGCCGCAGATCACCCCCGAGGGCAACATCATCCTCGACCTGGATGTCAACAAAGACACCGTGGGCCAGGCCACTGCAGCCGGTTTTGCGATCAACACCAAACACATCAAGACCCAGGTGCTGGTGGAAAACGGCGGCACTGTGGTGATTGGCGGTATTTTCGAGCTGACCGAAGTCGACAGCGAAACCAAGGTTCCGGTACTGGGCGATATTCCGGCCGTGGGCAACCTGTTCAAGACCCGCGCGCGCACCTACAACAAACAGGAAATCCTGGTGTTCATCACACCCAAGATGATTTCCGACCGCGCCACCGTACGGTGAGCAAGCACCTCTTATTTCGACCTGAGGAAAAGTTATGCGTTTCTTGAAGCTTTTGGCGGGCCTG
>JAZKCX010000263.1:0-10334 GCA_040387875.1 Pseudomonadota bacterium
CCTACCTGCTGGAGATTGCGCAGTATTTTTCGGCGCTCGATCTGCCCTACCCGCCGCCACAGCCTGCAGCCGCCGCGCCGCAAATTCTGAAGCGCGGTGAGCAGCTTGCAAAAACCGGTGATGCCGCCCTGCGCCTGCCGGCCTGCGTGCAGTGCCACGGCAGTGCCCTCACCGGCGTGGCGCCGCATATTCCCGGCCTGCTCGGCCTGCCGCGCGACTACGTCAATGCGCAGATGGGCGCCTGGCGCACTGGTCTGCGCCAGGCCCATGCGCCCGACTGCATGCAACAGATTGCCCGCCAGCTCACGCCCGACGATGTGAACGCCGTGGCCAGCTGGCTGGCCGCCCAGCCACTGCCGGCACGCACCCAGCCTGCTACCGCATTGCCGCCACTTCCGGCAGGCGCAAAGGCGATTGCCTGCGGCAGCGCACCGCTGACCGGAAAGGCGGTGCCATGAAGCGCTTCCTGCGCCTTGCCGCTGGGTCGGTTGTGTTGTTTGTTGCAGCGGCTGCAACGGTCTGGTACCTCAATGTCCGTGGCGAAGACAACACGACCAGCGCACAGCCTGCCGGCCCGGCCAGCGCCGAACAAATCGAACGCGGCGCCTACCTTGCGCGGGCCGGCAACTGTCTGGCCTGCCACACCACCCGCGGTGGCACGCCCTACGCGGGTGGCCGCGCGATTGAGACGCCTTTCGGCACGGTTTTTGGCTCCAACCTCACGCCGGACAACACCACCGGCATTGGCACCTGGACCTCTGCCGATTTCTGGCGCGCGCTGCACCATGGCCGCTCGAAAAACGGGCGCCTGCTCTACCCGGCCTTTCCCTACACCAGCTTCACCCAGGTGAGTCGGCCGGATTCGGACGCGCTGTACGCCTACCTGCGCAGCCTGCCCGCCACCGCGCAGGCCAACCGCGAACACCAGCTGCGTTTTCCTTACCAGAGCCAGGCCGCGCTGGCGGTGTGGCGCGCGTTGTATTTCACGCCCGGCAGCTTTGCGCCCGAGGCGGGCCGCAGTGCCGAATGGAACCGCGGCGCCTATCTGGTCAAAGGTCTGGGCCACTGCGCTGCCTGCCACACCGCGCGCAATGCGCTGGGTGCCAGCGACAACCGCCTCGATCTGGCCGGCGGCCTGATTCCCATGCAGAACTGGTATGCGCCCTCGCTTACCGACGCCCACGAAGCCGGCGTGGCGCACTGGGCGCTGCCACAAATCGTGCAGTTGCTGAAAACCGGCAGCACGCCGCAAGGCAGTGTGGCAGGCCCGATGGCCGAGGTGGTGCTGCACAGCACACAACACCTGTCTGACGCCGACCTCACAGCAATGGCGGGTTTTCTGCAGGCCCTGCCCCAAAGCCCGGCGCCAACGCCGGCAGCGCCGCCGTTGGTTTCGGCCCGGCAGGCCGCGCTGGGCGCCAAGGTGTACGAACAGCACTGTGTGGCCTGCCACGGCGAAAAGGGTAATGGCGTTGCCGGTGCCTATCCCCCGCTGGCCGGCAACCGCGCAGTAACGATGGCGTCCACCGCCAATCTGGTGCAGATGGTCTTGAACGGTGGTTTTGCGCCGGCCACCGCAGGCAACCCGCGGCCCTTCGGCATGCCGCCCTACCGGCTGCTATTGAACGACGGCGAAGTGGCTGCGGTACTGACCCATTTGCGCAGCCAGTGGGGGAACCAGGCCAGCCCGGTGTCCGAGCTGGAAGTGGGCCGCTTTCGCAGCAACGCCCGATAGAGACTCCTGATTCAATAGCAAACTATTGAATTGGAACGCCGGCTACAACCACTTTTAACTACTTTTTTGGCGCTGGGGCGGCCTGGGGCCGCTGGCCGGTGCCGGTAGCCCGGCTGCGCTGCAGCGGCGTACCGGCCTTGGCCAGTACCTGCACACAGTTGGCGTCTTCGCCGGGGCCGGTCTCGAAGGTCGCGGCCAGCGCCAGAAAAGGATTGATGGCGCCCAGCGCCAGCGCCGCACCGGCCCGCAGCGCCAGCGCCCCGGCCTCCGGGCCACCGGTGGGCGCCGCAAAGGTGCCGCCCACCTTGATAGGCGAACGCAGGCTCAGAATACTGCGGTCTTTGGGGGCAGGCTCCAGCCGCAGGTTCAGGGTTTCGTTGGCCAGGCTGATCTGGCCGCTACCCACAATGACGGTGTCGGAGGTGTCCAGCACGATGGTGCGGCTGGTCATCAGGCCGTCTTTCACATCAAAGGCCGCCGCCGCACAACGCATGCGCACATTGCGGTCGCCGCCAAGGAAAAACTTGATGATTTCGCCGCCGTCCAGCCCCAGAAATTCCAGCAGGATGTTGCTGATTTCGCCACGCCCGGTGAGCATGGCCATGTTGCCTGACGACGAGCCCAGCACCTGCGCCACCGAGTTGCCACGGCCCTGCAGATCGACCTTGCCGGTGAATTTGCCCAGGCCGCCCTTGGTCAACTCCACTTTAGGGAACAGTTGATTGAGCTGCAGGCCACGCGCCTCCAGTTTGGTGGCAATCACGGTGGGTGTGGTGTTGGCGTCTATCTTCACGCTGCCCGTCACCGTACCGCCGGCCACGCCGAGGTCCAGCGGGTCGAGTTGCAGCAGGCCGTCCTTGAGCTGGATGTGCACCTTGGCACGGTCCAGCGGAATGGCTTCTACGTGGCGAATCTCGGCAATGTCGTACTGAACGTCGGCGTTCATTACCTTGAGCTGGTCAAAGGCCAGCGGCGTATTGGGCAACACCTTGCCCGGCCGCTGCGCTGCCGCCACTACTGCCGGCGCGGCGGTGCCCGCCGGGGCGGCGCCGATGATGGGCCCCAGATCCCTGAAGTCCAGCGATTTGGAACGCACCTTGCCGGAGAGCAGCGGCACGGCGGCCGAGCGGTCAAAACTCAGCTCGCCGGCCAGGTCCGACTTGCCCAGCCGGCCCTGCATCTGGCTGACCTTCCAGACCGCGCCCTGTTTGTCGAGCTGGCCGCGCAGCGCATACGGCGGGGTGGATGGCAGCACCACGCCCAGCAGCTTGTACAGGTCGGACAGGCTGCGGCCCTTCACATCGAACGTGGCCTGGGTGTTGTCAAAAGTAGCAAGCTGGCCAATGGTGGCGGTGCCCACCACGCTGGTGCGGCCGGCGGCCGCACTGATCTGCAGGGCAAACGGCTGGGCCGTGGCTTCGCTCAGTTGCAGTACGCCGCTGGTGCGGCCCTGGGCAGTGAAAGGTTCGCGTTTCCAGCTGCCCTTGCCCTTGAAGCTCAGCGGCAGCGCCACCGCGTTGCCGGCAGCGTCGGTCTCGGACTCCAGCGCAAATTCGGTGGTGATGTCGGCGCCCTGCGCAGTGTCTACATAGTTCAGCACCCCGCTGTCGACCAGCAGCGCGCCAATTTTCGGCACGGTGCTTTTATCGCTGGTGTCCTGCCCTAGCGCCCAGGTGCGCCGGCCGTCGGCTTCGAGCTGCAGGCCCAGCACCGGTTTTTGCAGGCGAACCAGCGGCAACTCGACCTGGCCGGTAAGCAGCGGCCACAGCCGGATGTCGATCTCAGCGCCCTCGGCCTTCACCAAATGCGGGCTGCGGGCCCAGCTGGGGTTGGCAAACTCTATGCCGTCGGCAATCACACGGGTGGTCATGCCCAGCTTCACGTCCAGCCGGCGGGTGATTTCAAACTGACGCCCGGTTTTTTCGCTGACAAAGCGGTTCAGCGGCCCGCGCAAGCTGTCCCACGGAAAAAACACCACCAGCAGCACCAGCACAACCAGCAAACCTGCCAGCCCGGCCAGACTGCCCCAGAGCCAGCGGCGGCGGGACATGGGGACGGACGAATCGGGCGCAGGCGCCGGGGGGCTGGTGGCGGCGGTCATGGATGGCAGCCGATGGGCCACGCTGGGGGGTTGGCTGGGGAGTTGTAAAACATCATGCTGTCAGTGTGAACCATTGTTGCAAGCCTGCGCATAAGCCCCCGCCCCCGGGGTCTGTCGGCGCTTTCCTACAACAAACCCAACACAAAATGCGCATCGCACAAGTGCAGGAAATGCATAAATTCGTTCCAATGTGAGAATTAGTTCACAGATTTTTGCCAGCCCGCCCTATTTCGGCGCAAGTGTAGGCAGCGTCCTACAGACACCGGCCGGTGCGGACGACACCATACATCTGTGTACATTGTTACAGTACAACTTGTGTTTACCAGTGCCCATCCCGGTCTGGAAACAGTGGCTGGCCGGAAGGTATTGTGGAGCTCAGAACTTATATCGTCGAAGACAACCCGACCATCCGGGAAAATCTGATCGGGACGCTGCAAGAGCTCGCGACGGTGAAGCCCGTAGGGACGGCGGAAGGCGAAAACGAAGGCAAGGACTGGCTGACGGAGAACGCCGCCGAATGGGATCTGGCCATTGTTGACCTGTTTCTGAAACAGGGCAGCGGTCTGGGCGTGATTGCCGCCTGCCGCAACCGCCAGCCCACCCAAAAAGTGGTGGTGCTCACCAACTACGCCACCCCCGACATTCGCCAGCGCTGCACCCAACTGGGCGCCAATGCGGTGTTTGACAAATCCAACGAAATCGATGCCCTGATCGACTATTGCATCGAGCAAAGTGCTGCATCCAGCGCCGGCTGACGCGGGGCCGGTGCCTGCGGCGCGTGGCCGCAGCGCCTCAATCAATCAGCTTGTTTTTCAGCGCGTAGTAGGTCAGGTCGCTGTTGGAGTTGAGGTTCATCTTCTCCATCACGCGGGTGCGGTAGGTACTTACCGTCTTGACGCTCAGCGAAAGGGTCTTGGCAATGTCGCCGGCTGTTTCGCCTTTGGCCAGTTTCAGAAACACCTGGAATTCACGCTCCGACAGTTGTTCGTGGGGCTCGGACGCGTCGTCCTTGCGGTTGAGCTGCTGCGCCAGCAACTCGGCCACGGCCGGCGTCAGGTGCCGGCGGCCCAGCGAAATGGTGCGGATCGCATTGACGATCTCCATCGGATCGCATTCCTTGTTCAGGTAGCCACTGGCGCCCTGGCGAATCAGGTTGACCGCGTAATGTTCTTCCGGATAGCCGCTCAGAATCAGAATGCCCAGGTCGGGCGCCTTGGCGCGCAGCTTGGCCAGTACGTCAATGCCGCTCTGGCCGGGCATGGACAAATCCATCACCAGCACGTCCATCTCGGTGTTGCGCACCAGATCAATCGCTTCGCCACCGCTGCCGGCTTCGCCCACCACGCGCAGGTCCACCTGCTCGGCAAAAAACTGGCGCAGGCCTGAACGCACGATGGCGTGGTCGTCCACTATTCCGACTTTGATCATTTCCGGGTCTTTCTTTAAGGCCAGGCGGTCTGTTGCCGTGGTGCGGACGGCGCTTGCGGCCCTCCGCGGCAGCGGGCCGCGATGACCGATTATTCCCGAATTCCATTTACCCCCTCCGCGGAGAGACCCATGCGACGCTTCAGCATTCCCCGAATGATCATCAGCCTGCCCCTGGCGATTCTGGCGGCCTGCGCGCTGATCGGCATCAACGAGGCCAGCTACCACCGCTCCATCGATTCGGTCGAGGTCATCACCTATGCCCAGCGTACCCGCGCCGCGCTGAACACCCTGCTGCAGCAACTGCTGGATGCCGAAACCGGGCAGCGCGGCTTTTTGCTCACCGGCGACCCCAAATACCTGCAGCCCTATGACATGGCCGTAGCCGACATTGGTCGCAACCTGACGCATTTGCGCGAGCTGTATGCCGAGCAACCCGAAACCCTCAAGCTGTTTGGCGAACTGGCTGGCCATGTAACGCGCAAGCAGGCCGAGCTGGATCTGACGGTGCGCCTGCGCAAACAAGGTTCCGAAGACGCCTGGAAAGTGGTCACGCTGACCGATGTGGGTCTGGAGCAGATGGAGGTGATTCGCGCCCAGATCAACAAACTGATTGGTGCTACCACGCTGAAGATGGAGGCCAGCCAGGTGGAGATCACCAAAACACTGCAGCTCTCGCGCATTGCCATTGCGCTGGTCACGCTGGCCGGCCTGCTGGCGTTTTATTACTATCTGCAGCAGACTACCGCGCTCAAACGGGCCGGCGAGCGCGAGCAGGAGTCGCTGCAGCGCGAGCGCGACCAGCTCGAGCGCCAGGTGCTGGAGCGCACCGAGCGACTGGGCGCGCTGGCCACGCACCTGCAGCACGTGCGCGAAGAAGAGCGTGGCCACCTCGCGCGCGAGCTGCACGACGAACTGGGTTCGCTGCTGACTGCCGCCAAGCTGGATGTCACCCGGCTGCGCTCCAAGCTGGGCGCGGCTGCGCCCGATGCGCTGGAGCGGCTGGCGCATCTGACCACCACACTGAATGGCGGCATTGCGCTGTCGCGTCGCATCATCGAAGACCTGCGGCCTTCGTCGCTGTCCAACCTGGGCCTGGAGGCCTCGCTGGAAATTCTGGCGCGCGAGTTCGAGGAACGCTCGGGGCTGGCGATTGCGGTGGACATCGAGCCGGTGGACCTGCCCGGCGCCACCCAGCTCACGATTTACCGGCTGGTGCAGGAGTCGCTCACCAACATCGGCAAATACGCCGAGGCGAAACAGGTCACCATCAGCCTGCAGAGTTTCAACAGCCACATCAATGTGGAAGTGACCGACGACGGCAAAGGTTTTGCGCCGTCGGAAGTGCGGCCCTCGTCGCACGGCCTGGTGGGCATGCGGCACCGGGTAGAGGCTGCGGGTGGCCGCCTGACGGTGGTGTCCAGCCCCGGGCGCGGCACCCGTATTTCTGCGGCACTGCCCAAAACCCACTAAGCCTTTCCTGACGGTGCCACATTAAGCGTCAGCGCCGTCCTACAAACCGAGGTCACAGCCGCTTACAGGCGCTTCGGCGTGCCGCCGATGGGTTGCGGGTACACGCCTGCTTAAGCTACTTACATGGCGATTCAAGCACTGGACGCCTTGTGAATTGCACCCCACAACCCAGGGCCGCGCCCGGAAAGGAAATCGACATGTTGCATTACTCGGTAGTATTTTTTGTCATCGCGTTGATTGCCGCGGTTTTCGGTTTTGGCGGCATTGCCGCTGGCGCCGTAGAAATCGCCAAGGTCCTGTTCTTCATCTTCGTCGTGCTTGCCATCGTCAGCTTTATCGGCAGCCTGGTCCGCAAGGGCTAGCCCGCTGCCTGACACCCACCCCCTACCCACCTAAGGACCCTTACCATGACCACTCCCACCGCCAACGGCCGCCACCTTTCCGAAGACGTTCTGCAAACCGCAGCACAAGCCGTAGACAACACCAGCGCGCTGGCCCACAACGCGATTGACCAGGCCAACGACAAGGTGCGCGATCTGCGCGCCAGCGTCAAGCCCGCCATCGACGCCCTGACCACCAAGGCCCAGGACACCTTCCGCCGTGGTCTGGATGCAGCGTCGCACACCAGCGCGCAGGCCCAGGAATCGGTGCGCCATTACGCCGACGCCACCGGCAAATACATTGCGCAGCAGCCTGTCAAGTCGGTGCTGATTGCCGCCGGTGCCGGTGCACTGATCGCCGCGCTGCTGATGGCTACCCGCAAGCGCGGCTGATCCACCCCACCCTGACCCGGACGCTCCTGCCCCATGCTGCACCCCATTTTTTCGCTGCTGATCCGGCGCCCTGAACTGGCGCTGGACCATGTAGCCGGCTATGCCGCACTGGTACAGCAAGAGGCGTCGAGCGCCAGCACCCAGTGGCTCAAACGCTGCCTGGGCTGGGCACTGGTGGTGGTCGCCACCACCGTTTTTCTGGTGCTGGCCGGCGTGGCCGCCATGCTGGGGGTGATGCAGAACCAGTTCCAGTGGATTCTGGTTCTGGTTCCCGGTGTCGCTTTGCTGCTGGTGCTGTGGGCACTGAACATGGCGCGCCAGCCCCTGCAGGGCGAAGCCTTTGCCGAGGTAAAGGCCCAACTCGATGCCGATCTGCAGGCGCTGCAGGCCGCAGGAGCCAAGCGCAATGCATAACCCCATGATTGAAACCACGCCCCAACAACGCCTGGCGCGCAACCGGCAGGCCATGCTTGCGCAAATGCGCGGACGCAGTGACGGGAACACGCCAGACGATTCGGCGCCCGAAAGCGCTGCGCTCGACGAAGCGGTTGAACAGGCTACGGGCACCTGGGGCCTGCTGCGGCGGGCGGCGCAGGCCTGGTGGCAATCTCACCCGGCCCGGTTTGTGGCCCATATGGCCGAGCCGGCCCTGAACGACTATGCGCGGGCCGAACCGCTCAAGCTGGTGGGCATTGCCGCCGGTGTGGGTGCGGCGGCCATGGTGCTCAAGCCCTGGCGGTTGATGTCGCTGGGCGCGGTGCTGGCGGTCGCGTTGCGGCCGGTAGACCTCTCCAGCCTGGTGCTGGCACTGGTCTCCCAGCGCAGTGATTCGCCGGCCCAACCCGGAAACTCCCGGAATGGCTGAGCCAAAAATTTCCATGCAAATCGGTCGGCGCGGTGCGGCTGTCCGAGGCGCTTTTTCAACTACAGCACGCTAACCTAAACCAATCCATCTGGGAGAAAAAACCATGAACAATCACATCCGCGCAATCGCATTCGCCGCCATGGCTGGCGTTACCATCGTCGCCGCCACCGGCTGTGCCGTGGCCCGTGACCAACAAACCGTGGGCGCCTATGTGGACGACTCGGTGATCACCACCAAGGTCAAGGCACGTTTTGCCGAAGACAAGACGGTTGCCGCAACGTCCATCAGCGTGGAAACGCTCAAGGGCACCGTGCAGTTGTCGGGCTTTGCCAAGTCCAGCAGCGAAAAAGCGCAAGCTGAATCCATCGCCCGCTCGGTCGAAGGCGTTCGCAGCGTTCGCAACGACATCGTCGTCCGTCCGTAATCCAAGCGCAGTGGTTGCCGTGCCTTGCGCGCCGCAACCACTGGCAGCGCAAGGCCTGCCTTGCGCTGCGCCCGCCTGAGCCTACTTCAGTTGCACCGATCCCGACACCGTCACCACCACCGTGCTCTTGCCGGCTTCCACCGGAACAGCAGCATCGGCCGAGGCCGCACGTGCCTGCATCATCATGGCCTTGGGTTGCGGCACAAAGCCTTGGTCGTTGGCGTTCACCGCCACTTCCCGCAGGCTGTAGCCAGCAAAACCGAAGCCCTTGGCAATTTCCCCGGCCTTCAGGCGAAAGCGCTCGATGGCCACTGTCTGGGCATCTGCTTCCACTTTGATGCGCTGTTCGCGGCTCAGCCCAAAGCCTACGTTGGCCAGCGTCAAGGTCTGGATTTTTCCGGCAGTGCTGCTGATGCGCGCAAAGTCGCGGCCTTCCAGCACCAGCTCGGTCGATCCCTGCCAGCCGTTGATTTTTCCGTCCTTGCCGTAGCGCGGGTAGAGGCTGAAGTTGCCGGTGCGTACATCCAGCTGCCCGGGAACCACCGCTTTTTTGGCTTCGGCCAGGGCGGCGTCCAGCGCCTGCTTGAGCTGGGCCTGTACCGCACCGGCCTCGGTGCCGTCGCGGGTGGTATTCATGGAAATGGACAACAAATCCTGCTGCACCTCCACCGTGCCGCTGGCCGAGAGCTGCACCACATTCTGGGGCGGCGCTGCGGTCTGGGCAAAAACGGTGGCGCTGGCCAGCGACAGGCAGGCCAGGGCAAATTGGAATTTTTTCACGGGAACTCTTTCGGGGTAGTGAATGCACTGCAGACGCAGCGCTCGGGCAAGGATGCCGCTCTGGTGTCAGCGCCGGGGCGCGGGATGGTCTTGCTGGCGCAACTGCTCACGCAACTGGACCCGCTCTTGCGGAGAAAGCTGGCGCAGGCCACTGCCGGTATTGGCTGGCTCGGCACGGCCCTGGGCTTTGACCAGCGCCGAGCGCATTTCGGCGCGGCGCTGCTCCTGCAGCAGTTGCTGCGGGGTCGGCCCGGCGACAGGCTGCGCAAAAGCCGGCGGCAAAGCCGCACACAAAGCGAGCACAACGAGCAACCGGGTACGAATCTGTTTCATGGTCAACCCTCAACGTCAGCAGGTTCCTATTGGTTCACAGCATTGTCACCACAGCCTTGTCCGCTGTCACAAGTTTTGTAACAGTGTGTCAAACCTACACCACAATTTAATATCGGCCCGCAGCGCAATTGCACAATGGCGCTGTTACAACTTTCGATGAAACCTACCATGACCACTACGCCGGCGCGCATCGACAAGATTCTGGTTACCGACGATGACACCCGAATCCGCGATCTGCTGCGCCGCTACCTGACCCAGGAAGGCTTTGAGGTGATCCTCGCCGAAGACGGCAAGGCCCTGACCCGCGCCCTGCTGCGCGACACGGTCGATCTGATCGTGCTCGACCTGATGATGCCGGGCGAAGACGGCCTGTCGATCTGCCGCCGCCTGCGCGCCGCCAACGACCGCACGCCCATCATCATGCT
>JAZKCX010000264.1:0-2679 GCA_040387875.1 Pseudomonadota bacterium
GTGGTGTGGTCATAGGGAATCTTTGAAAGCGGCCAGCATCAGCGCATTTTCTTCGGTGGTACCCACCGTGAGGCGCAGACAATTGGCCAGCAATGGGTGCATTTTAGAAACGTTCTTCACCAGCACGCCGCGCGCCTTCATGCCGTCGAAGGTTTTCTGCGCGTCCGGCACACGGACCAGCACCATGTTGGCGTCACTGTTCCAGGCGCGGGCGCCAGGCATTTGGGCCAGCGCCGCGAGCATCTGGGTGCGCTGTTTGACCAGCTCTACTGCCTGCGCGGCAAACACGTCGGCGTGCTCCAGCGCGAATAGCGCGCATTCGCAATTGAGCACGCTGATGTTGTAGGGCGGGCGCACCTTGTCGATCTCGTACACCAGCGCTTTGGGCCCCAGCAGGTAGCCCAGCCGAACACCGGCCAGGCCGAACTTGCTGAGGGTGCGCAGCAGCAGCACGTTGTCGTGGCGGGCGATGCGGTCGATAAAGCTTTTGCTGGCAAAGGGCTGGTAGGCCTCGTCAATGGCCACCAGGCCGCCGTGCTGCGCCATGGCGGTAATCAGCGTGGCGATGACAGCGTCATCCCACAGATTGGCGGTGGGGTTGTTGGGGTAGGCCAAATGCAGGATGGCCGGCCGATGTTCGGCAATCGCGGCCAGCATCGCGGCCTCGTCCAGCTCGAAATCGGCGGTCAGCGGCACGCCGACGAAGGGCATGCCCTGCAACTGCGCGCTCATCGCGTACATCACAAAGCCGGGCAGCGGCGCCATGATGCTGGCACCGGGCACGTCGCAGGCCATCGCCAAGAGCGAGATCAGCTCGTCCGAGCCGTTACCCAGCATGATGTCAAAACCATCCGGCATTTGCGCATAGCTGGCGAGTGCCTGCTTCAAATCGTTGACGCGCTCGCCGGGGTAGCGGTTCAGCGCCACCGCACCCAGCCGCTGGCCGAGTGCGGCCTGCAGCGCAGGCGACAACCGGTGCGGGTTTTCCATCGCGTCGAGCTTGACCATGCCGGTGGCGTCCTGCACCGCGTAGGCGTGCATCGCGCGGATGTCGGGGCGAATGCGTTCCAGCGGCGCGCTCATGGCTTTTGCCGCATCGGCGGCGGGTTGGTCAGCCGCAATTCGGCAGCGCGGGCGTGGGCCTGCAGGCCTTCGCCGTAAGCCAGTTCGGCAGCAATCTTGCCCAGCGTCTGCGCGCCCTGTTCGCTCACTTCAATCAGGCTGCTGCGCTTCTGGAAGTCGTACACGCCCAGCGGCGACGAGAAGCGCGCGGTGCCACTGGTGGGCAGCACGTGGTTGGGGCCCGCGCAGTAGTCGCCCAGGCTTTCGCTGGTGTAGGCGCCCAGAAAGATGGCGCCAGCGTGTTTTAGCAGCGGCTCCCAGCGGTGCGGGTCGCTGCTGGAGACTTCCAGGTGTTCGGGTGCGATGCGGTTGCTGATGGCGCAGGCCTCGGCCATGTCGCGGGTGTGGATCAGCGCGCCGCGGCCGTTCAGCGATTTGGCGATGATCTCGGCGCGTGGCATCGCGGGTAGCAACTTGTCGATGGCCGCCTGCACCGCATCAATGTAGTCGGCGTTGGGGCACAGCAAAATGCTTTGCGCCAGCTCGTCGTGCTCGGCCTGGCTGAACAAATCCATCGCCACCCAGTCGGCCGGCGTCGTGCCATCGGCCAGCACCAGAATTTCACTCGGCCCGGCAATCATGTCAATGCCCACCGTGCCGAAGACGCGGCGCTTGGCCGCAGCCACATAGGCGTTACCGGGGCCGGTGATCTTGTCGACGGCCGGCACGGTGGCAGTGCCGTAGGCCAGTGCCGCCACAGCCTGCGCGCCGCCGATGGTGAAAGCGCGGCTCACGCCGGCCACATAGGCGGCGGCCAGCACCAGCGGGTTTTTCTCGCCCTTGGGGGTGGGCACCACCATGATGATCTCGCCAACCCCGGCAACGTGCGCCGGAATCGCGTTCATCAGCACACTGGACGGATAAGCCGCCTTGCCGCCGGGCACGTAGATGCCGACGCGGTCCAGCGGCGTAACTTTCTGGCCCAGCAGCGTGCCGTCTTCGTCGCGGTAGCTCCAGCTTTCGCCCGAGGCTTTTTTCTGCGCTTCGTGGTAGCTGCGCACCCGGGCTGCGGCGGCCTGCAACGCGTCGCGCTGGGCGGAGGGCAGGCTGTCGAAAGCGGCTTTGAGTTCGGTTTGCGTGAGCTCCAGCGCAGCCATGGACGCAACGTCCAGCCCGTCAAAACGCGCGGTGTATTCCAGCACGGCCGCATCACCGCGCTTTTGCACATCGGCCAGGATGTCGGCCACCCGCTGCTCGATGGCAACGTCGGTAGCCGCCGACCAGTGCAGCCGCGCCTTGAAGGCGGCATCGAAGCCGGCGTCGGCAGTGGACAAACGAAGCGGTTGGGCGACCAAGCTCATGGCTGTTTTGTGGGCGTAGCGAGGGCCGACGCAAACGCGTCGATGATGGCGCGGATCGGCGCCTGCTTGAGCTTGAGCGCGGCCTGGTTCACCACCAGCCGGGCGCTGATGTCCATGATGCGCTCGACCTCGACCAGGTGGTTCGCCTTGAGGGTGCTGCCGGTGGACACCAGATCGACAATCGCGTCGGCCAGCCCGGTCAGCGGCGCCAGTTCCATGCTGCCGTAGAGCTTGATCAGGTCGACGTGCACGCCCT